>SVMF01000021.1 GCA_015067565.1 Oscillospiraceae bacterium
ATTAAGCTGACTGATACTAATAAGCCGAAAGCTTGACCTACAAGAGGAAGCAGGCTCGGTTGCAAGACGTAAGCAGGAATCATGATTTTCGATGTTCAGTTTTGAGGGTGCATAACCTTCTGAATAGTTGGTGTTGATTGCGGTGAGGGTCCACCTGTTCCCATCCCGAACACAGAAGTTAAGCTCACTTGCGCCGACGATAGTTGCCGGGCGACTGGCCGTGAAAATAGGTAACGCCAACACAAGCTCCACAGAAATGTGGAGCTTTTTCCTATATGCGAGGTTTCTATGAAAATCATTGATTATTTTGAGAGTGATCAGCAGGAACTGTTGAGAGACGAAATTGCTAAGTGCGATTGGAGTGCGGCACAATTTTTGGCCAGGCTCCTGCGAGAGGGACGCTTTTTTGAGACGCTTGGCGGCTGGGGCCATTTGTTTTTGTTGATGCAGGAGGACCGTTTGATCTCTTTTTGCACTCTGACAGGACAGGATTCGGTGCGTGATGAGTTACTAACACCTTGGATCGGCTTCGTTTATACAAAGCCTGCATACCGGGGCTGCCGTTATGCAGGCCGACTTCTTGCTCATGCGGAGGCCGTTGCGGCTGGGAGCGGATTTGAGAGGGTGTATCTTGGAACGGATCACATCGGACTTTATGAAAAGTACGGATATGTGTATTTGGAGAACCGTATCGATTGTTGGGAGGAAGATACACGAGTTCTGTATCAAGAGCTTTTCGTGAAATGACACAGTTTCATTTTCTTCTTTCGAGATGTAATGCATCTGACGGTCTGTTATGCCAATGGAGGCCCTGACTCCATGATGACGACGGAAAATGCTTTGATTTGAATGGAAAAGCTGGACGAGAGCGCATTCTATCTTTCTGACGAGGCCACTTTTACCATTAGATCACAAGCCGTTGAACCATACGATCATCATTCGACTTTTTCGAGCGCCTTGCGGCAAAACACATCCGGAATTATCGTCATCGGCATGATGATCGGTATAGCCCTCACACAGTCCGTCCAGCTTGTAATCCCTTTCCAATTCAACCGCTCTGCTACGGAGCTGTTCTATCGTCTTGATGCCGAGCTTATCAAATTCTTTGGCATAATCTGCAAATCCGAATTGCGCCCAATATAACTCGGAATTCTTATCAGAACTCATAGCAGTCCCTCCATTTATTTGTAAGCATAGCACAAAACGACGGATATTTGAATAAAAAGACAAAATATTTGTGCGCAAGGCAAATGGATATTGACAAAGTGTGGACTTCCTGCTATAACTGTATTAGCAGAGTTAATACAGCTATAGCAGACTTCTTTTTGAAAGGAGGATAAATTTGATTTCCGTGAATTATCGTGATCCAAGACCGATCTACGAACAACTCAAGGACAAGCTGCGGCGCCTGATCCTCTCCGGGGCGATTGCCGAAGGGGAACAACTGCCGTCGTTACGGGAGCTGGCGGCGGAACTCATGATCAATCCCAACACAATTATGCGTGCCTATCGGGAGCTGGAAAGTGAGGGCTATGTCTACACGGTGCAGGGCAAGGGCAGCTTCGCCGGCACCCTGACGCAGGTGGACGACAGCCGCAAAAGCGCGCTGCGCAAGACCTTTACCGACAGCGCGCGTGAGCTGCTGCGACTCGGCATGCGTCCCGATGAGCTGCATGAAATTTTGAAGCAGGAGGTTGAAATTCTATGATCCAAGTAAGCGGACTGACCAAGCGCTTTGGCAATTTCTGCGCGCTGGACAACCTGTGCCTGCACGTCCCGAAGGGGGCGGTGTATGGCCTTGTCGGCCCGAACGGCGCGGGAAAGTCAACCCTGATCCGCCATCTGAGCGGTGTTTTCCGACCGGAATCGGGCGAAATTACCATGGACGGCCAAAAAGTTTATGAAAATCCGTCGATCAAGCAGCGATTTGCCTACATCCCTGATGATTTTTTCTTTTTCCCGGCGGCAAGTCTGCATGAAATGATGCTGTTTTACAAGGGATTGTATCCGAGCTTCGACATGGAGCTTTACTACAGACTCCTGCCGATCTTCCGACTTCATCCGCATATGTTCTTGCGTGCGTTCTCAAAAGGCATGGTCAAGCAGGCGGCCTTCATCCTCTCCATCTGCGTCCGCCCCGATGTTCTGCTGCTTGATGAACCGGTCGACGGCCTCGATCCGGTGATCCGCCGTCAGGTGTGGAGTCTGATTATGCAGGAGGTCGCCGAGCGCAATATGACGGTTCTGGTTTCGTCGCACAACCTGCGCGAGCTTGAGGACGTGTGCAACTATGTGGGTATCATGCACCGTGGCAGGATGCTTTTGGAGCGCAGTCTGGACGAATTGCAGGACAATATCGTCAAGGTGCAGGCTGTTTTTGGAGAAAAGCGCCCCGAGGGGCTGGAAATCTTGCACACAAGCGCAAGCGGCCGCGTCGAAACAATGATCATCCGTGGGCGGCAGGCGGAGGTGCTTGCACAGCTTGAGGCACTGGAACCGGTGTTCGTGGATCTGATCCCGTTGAGCCTGGAGGAGATTTTTATTTACGAATTGGGAGGTGTCAGCTATGAAATTAAGAGCGTTCTCCTGTAATCGTGTGCTTTTGCGCAAAAATCTGAGCCGCTATATGCCGGCGATGCTCATTTTTGGCATTCTGATGCTTATGAGCGTGGTTCTGCCAACGCTGACAGGGCTGTCGATTCTGAACGGCAACAAGCCGCTGCGCGATGAGGCATTATCCATCGTCAGTCGCATCCAGTATTCGACCATGACGACCTTCGGCATGATCTATGCGCCCATCAGCGCAGGCTGCGTTTTTGGCTACCTGCACAACAGAAAGAGCAGCTATATGCTCCATGCCTTTCCACTGTCGCGTGAATGCCTGTTCGCAACGAACTATGCCAGCGGTTTTCTGCTGTTTTTGATCCCGACAGCAGGAAATTGCCTTCTGTCGTTGCTGCTTCCGCTGCTGAACGGCTACTTTTTGCCGGAGTTGCTGCTCGTGGATCTGCTGAGCGTGCTGCAATTTTCGTTCTTCTACACGCTGGCGGTATTTTGTATGCAGCTGAGCGGCAAGCGCAGCTTCGCCATCATCTGCTACTTCATTCTCAACTTCCTTGCGCCCATCGTGGAGGGGATGTTCACCCTGATGATCGAGCCGTATCTGTTTGGTGTGGATTACAGTGCCATGGTGGTCAGCAAATACCTCTCGCCATATGTCTATTTTAGCGCCTGGACCTTCACGGGGAGCATTTCCCTCTTTGCGCTACCGTGGATTTACACGCTGTGTTTGTTTATCGTGGCCTTTGCTCTGGCGGTCGGAGCGGTGCAGCTTTACCGACGCAGACCGATCGAGTGTGTCGGCCAGAGCATCTGCTTTGCAAAGACCGCCATCGTGATCCATATCCTTCTGACGGTCGTTATCGCACTGTTCTTCGGAATCGTGTTCTACGCCATGACACCGATCAGCAATCAGACATTCAAGCTGGTGTGCGTGGTGGCTGCAGCCTTTACCGGCTATATGCTCCTTTACAAGCCGTTGCGCCGCCAAAAGGCCTTCACGCTCAAAAGCTTGCTGCAGTTTGGTGCGCTTGCGCTTGTGATCGTTGCGGCGGATCTGATCTTCCGCTTTGATGTGCTGAACATTGCGACCTATGTGCCGGAACCGTCGGAGGTCGCCTCGGTCTGCCTAAATGCGAACAGCAGTCTCAGAGAGGTCACGACAGAGGATCCGACTTTGATCGAGAATCTTTGTGCGCTGCATGAAAAGCTGATCGAGGATTATGACCATAAAGCCGATTTTTATGAATCTGGGTATGAGAGGATCGGCTTCACCTATCGGCTGAAAAACGGCAAAACGGTGGAACGGTACTATTATTTGTTGGAAGATATTCCGTCGCAGAAGGAAGTTTGCGAACTGGCCTATTCCATCTTCGATTCGAGTGCGTTCAATGGGGAGTATCTCAACGATTTGCGGGAGCGCGTGATAAATTGTGAAATGGACGACAATGCGCAAAAATTGACCAAGGCACAGCTTGATGCCGTCTTTGATGCGCTGCATAAGGACCTTTCCGAGCCGCAGGATCTGTATCTGGACCACCTGGAGGAGAATGGCTGTCGGCTGTTGTTGGAGTTTACGGATGAGGAAGGTTACGCAAGATACAGTTTGGCCTTCGACCTTCCTGAGACGGCGAAAAATGCCCTTGACTATCTGAATACGATTCGAACAGAGAGTGATATCATTCGATAATACGATTACCCAATAAAAACAATGGATGAATTCCGATTTATCGGTGCGGTTATCGTTTTACACTGTGGGGGAGGGGCATGCCCCTCCCGGCGGCAATCGCTACGATTTCGCCAAAAGCTCCTGCGAATACGAGCCTGGTTCTGCCGGTTGAGGCATGCCTCAACCCTACCATGTTTGCGCAATAACAAACAGCAAAATTAGAATTTTATCAATACTTTTAATCAGGTTTTAGTATAATACTGTTTCTTGCGAAATAATGGAAAAACGCACCCAACGAGGGTGCGCCACAGTGACTAAACCGTAACGTTAGTTTGTGCGGCACCTTCAAGTGGCAAAGAACAGAGTCCCCAGATATGGATAAACGCCATATCTGGGGGCTTTTTCTCGTATATCATTGAAATTTATATGATTTTGTGCTATACTTCTTAATGGATTGTTGTATAAACTCGTCGATTTTGGGAGAAAGGGGGATTTTTATGGACATTGAAAAGATCGCAACCAGTGCCATCGTAACATCGTTATCAAAAACTGACAGACTAAGCGGCTTCATCAATAGCGGCGACAAAGAGCCATGTTGGGATGGGAATATTTACATTCATGAGGATAAAAAACATTCCAAGAAAAACATAAAGAAAGTGGCCACGCAGGTAAAAGGCAAACTGGTCAAAGCGGGAACGCCAAAAGATACCGTAAAATACCCTGTTTCTTATGACGACCTCAATGCTTACATGATGAATGGTGGCACATTGTTTTTTGTTGTTCACATTGATTCCAGCAACGGTGACACTATTCAGATATACTACGCGGAGCTTCTCCCTTTTAAGATTAAGGAAATTCTGAACACAAAGAAGGACAATTACCAGATAGTGTGTCGGGAGTTTCCCAATGACAATTTGCAGAAGACAGAGCTGCTTTTGAATTTTTATAATAACGCGCAGCGCCAAACCAGCTTTGCCGGCAGAGAATTGCCCACCATCGAGGATTTAACCAAGCAAGGCGTACTGGAGAGTTTATCATTCCACTATACAAGCGTCGGCAAAATGCATTCGCACTTTTCTTTGCCCCAAAAAATGGACGGAAAATCGCTCACTCTTTACGCGAATGTCAAGGGGTGTTCCGCACCTATTCCAGTCCAGTATTGCGAGAACATTCATCAAATTACGATGAGCAGCGGCACTGACGATCCTGTGTGTGTAAATGGCAAAGAATTCTACAAAGGATACACCATCGTTACTACCGCCGAAAATGTTGAGCTTCATATTGGCAGTTGCGTGCGCTTGAGCGCACCCAACATTGATAGTCCTACAGAAACGGTCGCCGTATCGGTTAAGTTTAAAGTTAAGGGCACTTTAAAGGAACGAATTCGCGGAGTGGAATTGATTTTGGCAATCAAGGAACACGGAGTGTTGTCGATCGCTGGCAACGTTTTTCCGGTAAAGTTTTCTGATACAGACCTCAGCAGCATTCGCGCCAAAGAATTCCAAGACCTTCTTGTAGGGTACAGAAAAGCTCAGGAGTTTCTTGATGCCATGCATGTGAAGAAGGAGCTTGATTTTGATAGCTGTACCGATGAAGATATCGAAAAGCTGAATTTGTTAATTGCCACCGTAGGAGACAAGAAACTCACAAGACAGCCTCCAGAAACCGAAGCACAAGTTCAGATTGTAACGATAGCCAATCTCAAGTTTGCAGTCGTCTACCTGAAAAAAGCCGACGGCGGATACGCAATATGGGACTACTTTGGTAATCGCTTTGCTGTCGAATGGCGTGATGGCGAGAAAGATGCTGTACGAATATCTCAGTTTTCAACCATGGTTGCGGATGATTTTCTGAATCTCGACAACCTTGATCTGCAGATGATCCTGTACGATTACCAGCATCTGGAGATGTATGCAGGGCTGCACGAACTCGCCAACGCCACAATGCTCGAAATGTTAAAGGCATACGACAAGCAACCCTCTGCCGAGTTATTGGAGGCAGCCAAAGAAATGTGCACTTGGCTGGCATCGTACTCAGAATTTACTTCGTACGAAGTCGTTACAATCAATAGCCTCCAGATCACGCTGCGGGAACGCCCTCTGACATTTGAGGAAAAGTCCCAATTGCATAGTATTATAGCAACGACGGGCGATGTGTATTATAAAATCGGTGCACTCCTTCTACTTGATGAGCAGGCAGAAGCAGCAAAGCTTTTGGAAACGCTAAAACCGGAAGACGCTAAAAAATTCAAGGAGTTTCCCATATATCAAAGATTTAACAAAACGACACAATAATAACATACCACAGGAGGATTACACTATGTCTTCACCGTATCAAGGTCGCCCGGAGTCACAATGGGCAAGAATTACTGCGCAGCTCGTCGATGAATATCCCCTCAGCTTTGATGATATCATCGATGCTGTTTTAGATGCATGGGATGGGATTCTCATGACAAAAATCGCAGGTGAACTGCAGATAGGCGTAGATTTCTTTCCCAGTCCGCAAATAATGGGAAACTATTTGCACGAGCTCATCCCCATTATGCTCGAAAGAAAGTTCCCCGGAGTATGGTCGAGAGATATCAACAAAGACGACAAGGATCTTGTTTATTTGCCGGATAACTATTTTTCTACAGAAATCAAAACTTCTTCAAACCCCAACAACATTTATGGCAATGCAAGTTACGGCCAAGAAGATAGCGCAAGCGCGTCGTCAAAGTCCAAAGATGGCTATTACATTGGGGTTAATTTTGAAAAATTTGATCAAGCTCCCGAAGGAGAGATGCCTCGGATCAGAAAAATTCGCATTGGTTGGCTCGACCACTGTGACTGGCATTCTCAAAGTGCTTCGTCGGGGCAGGCAGCTACGATCAGTACATTTGTAAGAGATAATAAGCTGTTACTAATTTACGATATCCGGCAAGGTGGCAGACTGTATTAATTAGCAACGGGAGAGGATTTCCTCTCCCGTTGTTTAGTTTATACATTCCATTTTTGGCGATACAACTCCGACCACCAGCCATTCCTTTTCTGTGTGATCTCAAAATCACCGGCAATGGCTTCGATGTTGCACAGCAGTTCTTGTAACCGATCAAGGATTACTTTTTTTGCTATTTCGTCATATGCGTAAAAATCCTTGAGTTCTGTGAAAAATACTGCAATAGCAATGTTTTGGATATCTGGAGCAGTTAATTCAGCCCCAACCTTCTGAAAACGATTCAAGAAGTCTACTACTTGAATTTTTGTTTGCTCAATAGCTGATTCGAGCAGATCGTTTGATAGTAGGTGCATTTGAATATGATTTGCGTGTGCTTTTTGGCTTATCAACATAATATCGATTCCAATGGAATTTTTACCCGAAGTGTGTGCGCCTGTTCGTGTTTCTGCTTGAACTGGGTAACACTTTTGGAGGTTAAATCCCGCCGTGTATATGCTTTCTAAAACGGCAAGCCAGCTATCTACACTCTTATCATGGAAGGAGAACGCGAGATATCCGCCATTCTTTGTTTTACGATAGCATTCGGTAAGAACAGCGGTAATTCCATCTTGGTAATATGCAAAATCTTTTCCTGCGACAGAATTAACAACGATCTCATCAGATTTAGGAGAAAGGGGCGTTGTGAAACCTAATTCGTTTGCGATGCTGCTTTTATAATTCCAAACGTGGAAAAAGTCTATCAATTCAGAATACATGACGTTTGCGCCATATGGAGGATCCGTCAGTACCAAATCTACAGATTCATCGGGTATAAAAGACAACTCCTTTGAATCCGAGCAACGCAGAACTGGATGCTGGCAATCAAGCTGCGCCATGTTGGTAGTAGAAAATGCACCTACAGTATCTCCGTTTTCAATCTGCACCGAATCATAACGACCGTTAGCCAGCTTTTTAACGGACAGGTCATATATTTTGTTGTTAAATCTTTTTCCGCGCAGAATCTTTTGGACGGTTTTCTCAAATGTACCCGTTCCAAGTTTTGCACCCCACACACAATTCTCAACCGGCATGGAAATTGGAACATACGCATGGTTAAAAAAAATATTGCAGATTTTGTATGCGTTTTGCTGGTACCTACAGAACATGTTGTTCATTTCAAGCATACCAGAAAAAGCTAATTGCAGCCATAGCTGAATGCTTTTATCCTCGACGTTATTGATTTCGTGAAGGAGCAGACCCAAACATAATAACTGACGCTGATTAAATAAATCTGAAAACTTACGATAGCCGTGATTCAATATCTGATTTGTGTTATAGCCTGCAGGAATTTCTTGATCAGGTATAGGCAACGAGGAACCGATTGCAACATAATCATCTAAAGCTTTTTGGTATAGCTCAATGTCGTCCCGATCGGGAGCTTTATAGTCGTGAGTTCCGCAATGAGGGCAGCAGTATTCTATGGCAATAATATCGGTCGAGAACGGATATCCTTGTTCTGCCGTATATTCAGATAAAACCTTGCGCTCATGGCAATCTGGACATTCAAATACGCCGTTTCTTATATAACTATCTTTGGGGGAATTTAACGTCCAACCACAGGTGCATTCGAAGCAACCATTTTCAAATTTTGTTTTATGCAGCTCACCGCATTTTGGACATACCACAGTGAATTCATCTTTTTTATAAGCGATTATGAAGCTTGAAAACAAACGATGTTCAGTGCAAGTCGATTGCGCAGATGTTTTCTTAACATGAAATGCATACATCCCATCTGCCTGCTTCCCACAGCAAGGGCATTTAGTTTTATAGTAGCTTCTGATTCGCTCGCCAACAGTTTTTTCAAGCGCGGATACGGTTTTAGCAATTGCTTTTTCGTCAGCAGGTTCTACTAATGCTTTGGTAACAAATAAGGAGAGCGGCTGCAGATCATTACCAATAACATTACATCCAAACCGCAATGCTTCAAAAATTGTTGTACCGCCACCCATGAATGGGTCTAATACGGTTACACCACGGCCTTTTCCATCAGATGGCGAATAAAAGTGCGAAAGAATATCATTGTCATCATAAAGATAATCGAGCAGGGCTGTGCGGAAATTAGCAGTTATTCTTCTGGCAAAATACTTGTGGATAAAGAATACCGGTTTTTTTCTGCTCGCTTCTTTGAGCGCAGGTTGGTATAGTTCCTCAAAAGGCACTGTGTTATTAAAGTGTTTAGCCATTATTCAGTACCTCACCATTTTTTACAAACTCAACTACATCTTCGATATTACAATCGAGGGCACAGCAGACTTTTTCTAAAGTTTCCATTGACACAGGCTCGTTCCGGCCAAATTTAGCGATTGCGTTTGTGCTTATTCCTGCAGCATCACGTAATTGCGACCGATTCATTCCTTTATCAATCAAAAGCTTCCAAAGCCTTGTATAACTTATAGCCATATGTCGCGCCTCCATAAGTTTTTTGACATTGTAACATAAATCTTGAGATTTATCAAGACGCACTTGATAAAAACCAAATTTATCTTTAAGAAAGATGTGTTCTGTTTGCTAATTCTCGGTTGTTTCGCTGGACTTACGCGATTCTTTCTGGCTTAATTGTCCTGCCATAAAGGCAGGAGGTAATGCATATGACAATCGAACAGGCGCAGAGAGAATTTGATGAGCTGATCGCGAAGAACGGCTTCACGATCGCGGGACGCACCAGCGACACCGGCACCCCCATCTACCACAGGGTGTGGGAAAAGACGGTGCAGGTCGCGTGGCATGGTGAGCGGGAAGAAACACTGGAAGCAAGAATCCTACTCAGCTACGGATACCCGCTGGTGACGATCAAGCGCAACGGCAGGCATGATCCCAAGTTCATCCGCGACTACAGCAGCCCCAAACGAGCAATGAACGCCATCCGCGAAATCGTGAAGTTCGCAGGCTTCGAGTGGTAAGGGGGTGGTAAAGTGCGGAGCATCATAGAAGAACTGTACTACGGCAATGTCACACCGTGCGATCGGGACATCGTCAAAGGCGGCACATACTCCCATCTGCTGCATTTAGTGACACGCAACGAGGATGACCTGATGCAAACGCTGACGCAGGCGCAGCAAGAAACCTTCGAGAAGTTCAAGGATTGCGCATCGGAGCTGAACGATGCAAACGAGATGACATCCTTCACGCTGGGATTCAAACTCGGCATGCGACTAGCGCTGGAGGCCATGATTAGCACCAGCGACATCACAGAACCCAAAATGAATTAAAACAACAAGCGCCATCACAGCCAGAAAAGGTTGTAGTGGCGCTTGTTGCTATTTAGGTGTTTTTGCTGCACGCTTTCGCGCATCACAATCACGACGATTCTTACGTTTACGTGCCGCTTGACAATCGGGAGCTGCACAGTAACGTTGCCTATTGTTCCTACGGAACATATACCGGCCACAGCAGAGGCAGGAAACCAAATGTCCGATTTCAAGATTGGAATTTAAGTCCACATCATCTTCGGGTGCATCATCGGCAACTAAACGAGAAAATGTGTACCATGCAATATCGAATACGGAATTTACCACTGCCGCATAAACAATGCTACCATAGCGATCAAAGGCAAGCTTCATGCGAAATTCGGGTATCATATCAAACAAAACTCGCTGGAGGCGTTCTCCTTCATTTGCAGGAATATTCTCGATTTGATGGTCACTATTTTTGAATTTTTCAAAGAAAGGCGGTGTGTCAAAAAAGCGGCCTTCCATATATAGATCGCGAGCAGTGGTTAAGTCCCCACGCACATAATCGCGCAGTGCAAGATACAAGACGGTGGCGTTATAAAGGCGCTGCAGTTCCTGCATAAAATCATCAATACCAAACGCGGCCTCTTTTTCCATTACAAAGCCTAATTCCTCATCAGAATAAGATTCGTCGGAGATGAACTCATACAGATTGTCAATAGCATACGGATGAAAGTGCTGTAGACACCACGCTTCAATCAAATCGGTATAAGGAATGGTTGCAGCAGGATCGTTGATTTCCTTAGCAAGATTCATCAAGCTCGCCAACACTTCTTGCCCTGTGAAAGTAACATCTGGATTTTTAAAGGAATCACCGCTCTGCTGACACACAGGACGCATAAAATAACCGTTGTCATCAGCGTCAAGCTCATATCGCTTGAACTTTACGGTGTGATACACCATCTCACCTACACCGCCGATTTCACCGAAACTAATATAGTCGAGCTTGCGGTCGAATTGCGGCACAACTTCTCTATAATCATAAGGGTCTCTCATAAACTCACCTCACCGTTAGACTCACCGTCAGAATGTTTGCTTACGGTGATATTATACAGTATAATTGAGATGAAAGCAAGAGCAAACCATAGCAAATGCTTTTAGCGGATGGTGCCGATAGGCCTTCCCGCGAGACCCAAGGGGGTAGTCTATCCAAAACCAAAAGAAAGGAGCAGCAGGATGAAGTCCAGAAAGAAGCAGCGAGAGAATCGCAGAATGAAGGCCAAAGAGGAAAGAATCGAATACCGCAACATGTACGGATACCAAGATCCCACACCGTACATGGCAGTACGAAACATCATGGCCGCACAGAAAACCGCATCGGTACAACACCAGCCACCTAAGGTTGCCGTCTAAGGCGATTTGAGGGTGGTATTTTTGTACCCATTTTTAAGAAGGAGGTGAAACACATGGAGAAAGCAACGATGAGCGTGCAGGAATTGTCCGCGCATATGGGAATCAGCTTGCCAAAGGCGTATGAGCTCACCAAGCGAGATGGATTTCCCACTATCCGCATCGGAACAAGGATTCTTGTTCCCGTAGATGCATTTAAGGAATGGTTGAAGGAAAATGCGAACTGAAGTCAACACCAACCACAACACCGAAAGGAGGTGAAACGAAATGAAAGGATTTACCATCTACACCGCAAACTGCACCGGCAACGCCAAGAATTGCATCTACCCTACCGAGGTTGAGGTAAAGGACATTGCATCGCTGGAGCGGGCAATGCGCCGCGATCATGTGTGCGCTATGTACCACGATCATAAACGCAGCGCGGCAAGCTTTGAATGGTCGGATTGTATTCCTATGGATTGCGACAACGATCACAGCGAGGATCCCGCGCAGTGGAAACAGCCGGAGGATGTGGTGGCAGCATTTCCCAATGCGACATTTGCGGTTTGTTACAGCCGCAATCATATGAAGGAAAAGAATGGACGAGCAGCTCGTCCCAAGTTCCACTGTTACTTTCCTGTGGCGCGAGTGACTGACAGCAAGTCATACACAGCCACGAAGCACCAAATCCAGAAACAGTTTCCGTGGTTTGATGCCAATGCACTGGACTCAGCCCGTTTCTACTTCGGTACCGAGCAGCCGGAAGTTATGTTCTTTGCAGGCGACAAAACGGTGGATCAGGTGCTACCCGCAGCGATCACCGCAGGAAGCCGCAATGCGACACTGTCGCAGAAAGCAGGCAGGCTCATCAAAAGATATGGTGACACGGCCAAAGCGGAACAATTGTTCAAGATAGAAGCTCAGCGGTGTGTACCGCCTCTGTCAGAGGATGAACTGGCAAGCATCTGGAGCAGCGCCAAGAAGTTCGGTGAGCGGATTGCCGATCGGGACGATTACATCCCGCCCGAGCAGTTCAACACTCCGGCAGAAAAACTGGAGGCCATGCGGCCAGAGAGCAACCGCAGATACGCATGGTCGGATATTGGCGCCAGCCGTCTATTCGCGGATTACTACAAGGATATCGTCCGCTATGTACCGGAACGCAAAAGCTGGTACTGCTATGCCGATGGTGTATGGAGCGCTGATGTCGGTAACCTCAAGGCTATGGAATATTGCAAGGAGCTGGCAGATGCTATGCTCATATACGCACTATCCATACAGGATGAGCAGAAGCGGCAGGAGTTCCTCAAGTATTGCGGCAAATGGCAGACTCGCCGTGTACGCGATACTATTCTCCGCGATGCACAGGGCATTTACCCCATCGCCATGAGTGAGTTTGATTGCGACCCCTATGTATTCAATTGTAGGAACGGCACCTTGCATCTGGATAGCATGGAATTCACCGAGCATCGTGCCGAGGACAGGCTGACCAAGATCAGCGATGTGGAATATGACCCCGAAACACGTTGCAGCAGATTCCTCACCTTTGTGGATGAGATCATCAGCGGCAATGCGGACACAGCCAAGTTCTTACAGAAAGCGCTGGGCTACGGCATTAGCGGAGATACCCGACATGAGTGTTTGTTCATTCTCTACGGCGCAAAGACTCGCAACGGCAAAGGCACATTGTGCGAGAGCGTTCTTAAGGTGCTGGGCAGCTACGGCTGCACCGCAAGACCGGAGACAATTAGCATTAAGCAGAATGTCAGCAGCCAGACACCCAGCGAGGATATCGCTCGGTTAGCAGGTGTGCGATTCACCAACATATCCGAACCGGGGCGCGGACTGGTGCTCAATGCAGCACAGGTCAAGAGTATGACAGGCAACGATACTCTCAATGCCCGATTCCTACATGAAAACAGCTTCGATTTCAAACCTCAATTCAAGCTCTACATCAACACCAACTACCTACCGGTAATTAACGATATGACCCTGTTTAGCAGCGGCCGCGTGGTGATCATTCCCTTCGATCGGCACTTCGAAGAATCCGAGCAGGACAGAACATTGAAATCGGAGTTTTCCAAACCGAAGAATCAGAGTGCCATCCTCAACTGGCTGGTAGAGGGATACCGACTTGCCATGCAGGAAGGACTGACGCAACCGGCAGCCGTGATCGCAGCCACCGCTGAGTACAAGCAGGACAGCGATAAGGTGATGCAGTTTGTGGAGGAAAAGCTGGAAGCAGCACCTATGGCAGAAACCCGAACATCTATCGTATACGAGGCCTATCGTGGATGGTGTTCCGAGAATGGATGCTACGCTGAGAATATGAGGAATTTCAACCAAGCGCTACGCAGCATTGCAACAGTCACACGAAAGCGACCGGTCACAGGTGGCGGCGCAACAACACTACTGTGCGGATACCGAATCAGTGGTGCCGCACAGCCGCTATAAACATCATGTAGCAGCTTGTAGCAGGAAATATAGGTTGTTTTGAAAATCGTTTCTTTTATAGAAAAAACCATTTTTACTTGCTACAACCTGCTACACAGACGAAAGGAGTGAAAAAACACATGAGAAACTACAAGTTTTACAGCACAAGAGATGGCAGAATGCCGATGAAAATGCCGGATGCAGCAGACTTCGGTGACAGCCAGAAGGACGCGTTTGCCATGTACCACACTGCAGATGGTGAGCCGGTAATCCTGCGCAGGAGCATCGCGCTGACGCCCATGCCGTGGTGCATCCAGAGAGGTACCAGCACCGTGTTCTTCAGCTACTACCGCGATGCTGTCGAACATTGCCGCAAGCGCGGCTACAAGCTGATCAAGGAAGGAGGAAACACATGAGCTGGAAGGACAAGCTGTTTGGCAGCAGAATCCTTGCCGTCGGTAGACGCAGATATAAGAAGGCTGATGGCACCACGATCACTGTCACCAAGGACATCCGCTACTCCGTCAAAGATGGCAGCAGCACCATCCACATGTATGATCTGGATGATGTGAAAAGCTACTGCAAGCACAGTACCCGCATTGACGGGTAGGGGGAGTCAAATCTCTACGCCTATTCTTCCCGAGACGGGCGTGGGGTCACACACGAAAAATCGGGAAATCAAGAAGGGGTATAGCCCCATAAATCAAGTTTTTTCAAGGAGGATCCACTAATGGACAAGTTATTCAAGTATTACGCTCTCGATGGCAGAGGCATTCAGGGAGCAAACAAGAGACCCATCGACCATGCATACGACAGCGCGGAGGCAGCGTTCAAAATCTCCACCTTCTGTCTGGAGACCGCAGTGCCCGGCACTTATCGGCTGCTGGCCAAGCACCCCACCGACATTCACAAGTACCACTATTTCAACATCAAGTGCCCCAACTGCGGTGGCACACTGGAAGAAATCATGCCCGCAAAAGACAAGCACGTGCTGCCCATGTACGCATGCACCTGCTGCAATCGCTAATTAAAAGGAGGAACACCAATATGTATCATACCACCGAATATAACCGCGAGTTCTGGAACGCAGCCAGAGCAAAAAGAAGGATTCCGAACGCCACTGTTTTGGAGACCGGACGTGACACTCAGAATGGCAGCTACAGACTGCCCTACGAATCCAACAAGAAATTCGAAGCATTTCGCCAGAAGGAAAACCTGTTCCGTCGCATCGGTACCGTCGTCAGCGCGCCCAAGGGCGACTATACCATCTGGGCACATGACAACGAGCCGGAGACTACTTGGCTCACCGACAAGGATCCCATGTTCTTTGAAAATGTGGAGACATACGACGATTACCAGCTGGATGGTCATACCCTTGGCTGCGCCACCCGTGTGTCCGAGGATTTCACCGAAGACGCAGGCTTCGATGTAGAAACACAGGTCACCAGAGAGTTTGCCAGAAGCATCGGCCGTGCTGAAGAAGCTGCCTGCATCAACGGCGATGGCGTAAACGCGCCGAAGGGCTTCCTAAAGGATGCCATGATCGGCCATTATGCCCTCGGCATTGACTACAGCGACGTTGTGGATCTGTTCTTCGCACAGGATCCGGAGTATCGTCGCAACAGCGTGTGGATCATGAACAATGAAACCGCATACAAGCTCCGCACCATGACCGACGGTGATGGCGGTTACCTCTGGAACCACAGCGACAACACCCTGCTCGGCAAGCCGGTGTACATCTCCGACTATATGCCTTCTGCGACGGAAGGCACAGGCGCAAGACCTATCGCGTTTGGCGATTTCAGCTACTTCTGGATCATCGACCGAAAGCCCTTCGCAATGCGCTCCCTCACCGAAGTATTGGTACCCCAGCAACAGGTGGGCTATGTCGGCTATGAAACCATCGATGCAAAGCTCATCCGCCCCGAAGCAGTCTGCGTAATGCAGATGAAGTAATCCTGTAATGACAAAGCGGTCACAGCAGAAAAGCTGTGGCCGCTCTGTTAAATCGAAAGAAGGTGCCAAATGAAAGTAGTATTACCCAGATACAACGGACTACTGATCGACGGTGAATGGTATGTCGTTGAGAATGTGTTTAGCCGAGCAGCGAAGGAAACGCTGGAAGATAAGCTCAAGCGGCTGATAATAGAAAATATTCCCGCAAAAAACACCGTCGAAAGTTCTCAGAAACCTAACAATTAAAACCTCGCCTTTTAGCAGCAGTTCTGGTATAATCCCTTCCTGCCACTAGAAGGCTGTCGGAAAGGAGTATCAAATGAATTTAGTAAGACAGCCCCAACAGGGAAAAATAACAGCATTATACTGCAGACTCAGTCGTGATGACGAGCTTCAAGGCGACAGCAATAGCATCAAGAATCAGAAAACCATCCTCCAGAAGTACGCAGAGGACAATGGCTTCGGCAACATCCAATTCTTCGTTGACGACGGATGGAGCGGTACCAACTTCGACCGCCCCGACTTCCAGCGCATGATCGCAGAGGTGGATGCAGGTAATGTGGCAACGATCATCGTCAAAGACATGTCCCGACTGGGACGCGACTACCTCAAGGTCGGTTATTACACTGAGATTGCGTTCCCCGATGCCGATGTCCGATTCATCGCCATCAACAATGGAGTAGACAGCGCCAACCAGATGGACAGCGACTTCACACCATTCCTGAACATCATCAACGAATGGTACGCAAAGGACACCAGCAAGAAGGTGCGCGCCGTATTCCGATCAAAAGGACAGGCGGGAAAACCGCTCTGCACCAATCCACCATACGGATACATCAAGGATCCCGCAGATAAGCTGCGCTGGATTGTGGATTCCGAAGCAGCGGAGATAGTACGTCTCATCTTCAAGCTCTGTATCAAAGGTCTCGGCCCCACGCAGATTGCAAAGGAACTCACCAAGCGACAGATTGAAAATCCTGTGGCGCATGGTAAGCGCAATGGCATAACAGTACCAGCAAAGCAGGAGTACGACGATCCGTACTTCTGGCGCACATCAACGGTGGCGCGGATGCTATCCAGACAGGAGTATCTCGGACACACTGTGAACTTCAAGACAAAGCGCAAATCCTACAAGCAGAAGAAGCAGCTCAAAAACGACCCGTCGGAATGGCAAATCTTCGAGAATACTCATGAAGCGATCATCGACGAAGAAACCTTCGCCATTGTTCAGAGAATCCGCGAAGGCAAACGTAGACCCACCCGCATGGGTGAAATGCACATGCTATCCGGCCTCGTCTTCTGCGGTGACTGTGGGAACAAGATGTACCATGTGCGATGCAAAGGCTGGGATCACAGCCAAGAATACTTCACCTGTGCCACATACAGAAAGCAGCGCGGTGGCTGCACCTCGCATCAAATCAAGACGGAGGTCATCGAGCAGATTGTACTGGCACAGCTCCAAAGCATCATCCGCTTCGCAAGTGACCATGAGACGGAATTCACCGAGATGGTAATGCAAAGATCACAAAAAGCCCGCAGCACCGAGCTGCGGGACAAAAAGAAAGAGTATGATCAGAGTAAGGCCAGAGCTGCAAAGCTGGATCAGATCATGCAGCGGCTTTACGAGGATAACATCAGCGGCAAGATCAGCGACGAGCGTTTCGCAAAACTGTCCGAAACCTATGAAACTGAGCAGAAACAGCTTATCCTGCGCATAGCAGAGCTGGATGCCTTCTTCGCGAAGGATCAGGAGCAGGCGGTCAACCTCAAAACCTTCATGCAGCACGTCAAGCGATACACGAACCTTGATCATCTGGACGCAGAAGTCCTGCGCACCTTCATCAAACGCATCGTGGTGATGGATACCATGCCGGGTAAGAAGGGTAAAGGCATCGAGGTCAAGATCGAGTACACCATTGACGGAGAATACAAAACATATCCCGATCAGCAGGATAGGAAAACGGCATAGCCGACGAATCGACTATGCCGTATCCTAAAAATCACTGTTGCGCACCACCCAAAGTGGGTGCGTTTTTTTTACAGGAACGAGTTTTTGACGGACTCAAAAATACCGTCGGCAAGACTGCCGCAGGATCGCAGCAGGCAATGACATTTTTCGTTCAGTTCTTCTGCTGCTTGACGATCGACAAGCGTCTTGGTATTGATAAACACATTGAGCGAGGCAGCCTGCATGGCGGCCTTAACGGTCACGGCCGCACAGCCTGCGTCGGAGACAGCCAAACGGCTGCCCTTTTCGGCAAAGACGGCAATGGCCTCGAGCGATTCGGCGCACAGCTCCATGATGCGCAGAGGTACGACGCAGGCACGTAGCGTGGCTTCCTCCAGGATCTGCGCCCGATCGGGCGCATCCTTCGGCAGGCCGTAGGCCTTTGCCAGCGGCAAAAAGCCTTCGGCATCGGCATTGATCTGCTGCAGAAGCTCGGCCTGCAAAGCGGAGCACTTTTCACGCAGGGCGAGCATTTCTTCCTCGACCGCGGCATACTTCTTCTTGCCCACGGTCAGCGCGCCGACCATATTGCCCAGCGCCGTGCCGATGGCACCGACCAGGGCGGCAGCGCCGCCACCGCCGGGAACCGGCTCGTTCGACGCCAGAAGCGCGACAAACTCAGCGCAGGAGCGGTGTTCCATCAGTCTTCCTCCTTGATGGGAAGGGGCGAGACGACGGGGTTGCCGTTGCGGTCGAGCAGAACGGTCATGCCGCCACTGTAGCCGCTCTGGCGGAAGAGGTAGTTGACACCCGTTTCGGTGTCGACCCAAATTTCAAAGCAGCTGAGCGAGCCTTCGGAATGGATTTTCACGAATCTCTTTTTCTTTGCCATATCAGAACAGTCCTTTCACTTTTCCGGTTTCGGTGTCAATATCGATGCGGCGATAGGCGGGGTCGGCAACGGTGCCGGGCATCATGGAGATAGTGCCTGCCATCGGGCAGAGGAATTTGGCACCTCCATATTCCAAAATATCACGGATGGGCAGCCTCCAGCCCTGCGGCACACCCTTGGCACTCGGCTCGTGGCTGAGCGAGAGGTGTGTTTTGACCATCATGGTGCAATAATCGGCATATTTCGGGTCGGACTCAAAGCGCTCGGCCTTCTTTTGTGCCTCGGGCGCCCAATCGACACCCTCTGCGCCGTAGACCTCCCTGGCGATGCGCTCGACACGCTCACGCAGCGGCAGATCCATGTCGTAGAGGAATTTCAGCTCGTGCTCCTCCTCGCAGGCATCCAAAACCGTCTCGGCCAGCTCGATGGCACCCTCGCCGCCGTAGCGCCAGTGGTTCGACAGGGCGCAGCGGATGCCGCGCTCGGCGCACAGTCTGCGCAGCAGTGCGATCTCGGCCTCGGTGTCGGTATGGAATTGGTTGATGCAGACAACAGGGACGATGCCCGACTTCTGGATGGTGCGGATGTGGTGGAAGAGATTTTCGCAGCCCTTTTCCAGAAGCTCCAAATTCTCCTGCGTGTATTCCTTGGCAAGCGGTTTGCCCGCTGCGACGGTCGGGCCGCCGCCGTGCATCTTCAGTGCGCGGATGGTCGCCACGAGCACCGAAACGCTCGGCTTCAGACCTGACAGACGGGTTTTGACATTCCAGAATTTTTCAAAGCCGATGTCCGCGGCAAAGCCGGACTCGGTCACATGATAATCAAACAGCTTCAGCGCCAAACGGTCGCCGATGACCGACGACTGTCCGATGGCGATGTTGGCAAACGGACCTGCGTGCACAAGCACCGGCTGATGCTCGATCGTGTAGCACATGGTCGGGTTGATGGTGTTGCGCATCCAGGCGGTCATGGCGCCTGCGACATCCAGATCCTCGGTCGTTATGGGCTCACCGCTACGGGAGTAGGCGACCACGATCTTGCCGATGCGTTCTCTGAGATCCTTCAGATCCTTGACCACGGCCAGGATTGCCATCAGCTCCGAGCCGACGGCGATGCCGAATTTCGACTCCATCAGGTAGCCGTCCCGTGTGCCGCCGATGCCGATGAGGATGTTTCTGAGCCCCTGCGCACAGAAGTCGAGCACCCAGCCGAGCTCCACACGCTTCGGGTCGATGTCCAGACGCTTCAGACCGCGCTTGGCAAGCTCCTCGTCGGAGAAGTTGCGCTCGTGCTGCATTCTGGCATTCAGGGCGACCATGGCCAGGTTGTGCGCGTTCATAATGTCGTTGATGTCGCCCGTCAGGCCGAGGGAGAACTCTGTCATCGGGATCAAAAGGGAGTTGCCGCCGCCTGCGGCCGTGCCCTTGAGATTCATGGTTGGGCCACCCGAGGGTTGGCGCAGACAACCGCCGACATTCTTGCCGAGCTTGCCCAGGCCCTCGATCAGGCCGAGGGAGGTCGTGCTCTTGCCCTCGCCCAGGGGGGTCGGGGTGATGGCTGTGACCTCGATGAGCTTGCCGTTTGGCTTGTCCTTCAGGCGATTCATGATTTTCATAAAGTCGAGCTTCGGGGTTTTGCCGTAGGGGATGATCTCCTCGGGCAAAAGGCCGAGCTTTTGGCGGAAATGTTCGACACCGGGGAAGGCCTTTTCGGCCTCCTCAGCGATTTGCCAGTCCTTGTAGATGGTGGGATCGAGCGTGATGTGCCCGTCCGGGTGGGTGTATTTGCCGTCGGTAAATTCCATAAGGAACCCTCCTGATTGAAGATTGGTTTGCGTGCGGACGCAGCTCGTCCTGCCGGGGGTGATGCGCCGCTATATGCGATTGCGAGGCCGGTTGGCCTCGCAATGATGATCTCTTTATGCCTGCGCAGCGGTGATGATGGCCATCTTATAGACCTCGTCGGCATTACAGCCGCGTGACAGATCGTTGATCGGCGCATTCAGGCCGAGCAGGATCGGGCCGTAGGCCTCAAAGCCGCCCAGACGCTGTGCGATCTTATAGCCGATGTTGCCTGCTTCGATGCAAGGGAAGATGAAGGTGTTGGCATAGCCTGCCACGGGAGAGCCGGGGAACTTGAGCTGACCGACCACGGGAGAGACTGCAGCGTCAAACTGCATCTCGCCGTCGATGGCCAGATCGGGAGCCAGCTCCTTGGCTCTGGCGGTAGCGGCCTGCGACAGAGAAACGGTGCCGCCCTTGCCCGAGCCCTTGGTCGAGAAGCTCAGCATGGCAACCTTCGGATCCATGCCGAAGAGCTGTGCGCAGCGTGCCACATCGACAGCGACCTCGGCCAGCTTGTCTGCGCCGGAGAGGGTCACATTGCCTTCCTTATCCACAGAGTCCTCATAGGAAAGGTTGATGGCGCAGTCGCCCATGCAGATCATCTCGTCGCCGCGAACCATGATGAAGCAGGAGGAGAC
The DNA here is from genome assembly GCA_015067565.1 of Oscillospiraceae bacterium. Classification (GTDB taxonomy): domain Bacteria; phylum Bacillota; class Clostridia; order Oscillospirales; family Oscillospiraceae; genus JAZOXB01. The sequence goes on from SVMF01000021.1 coordinate 21,475, forward strand.
CAGATGGCTGCCCGGCTTGGTCTTGACCAGCTGCAGCGCCGGACGGACGGTGTCAGCGGTGGAGTAGGTTGCGCCACCGAGCAGGGAATCGGCATAGCCGAGCTTGACGAGCATCGTGCCGAAGTAGTTGCCCTTGGCAAGCAGGCTACGGCACTCGTCGGCGGTCATCTTACCCTTGCGCAGCTCGACCATCTTCTCAACCATGGCCTCCATGCCCTCGTAGGTAGCAGGATCGAGGATCTCGAGACCTTCAATGTCGAAGCCGCCCTTTGCGGCATTTTCCTTGACTACATCGACATTGCCGATGAGGATCGGGGTCAGGAAACCATCCGCCTTCAGGCGACTTGCGGCCTCCAGAATACGGGCGTCGTGGCCCTCGGTAAAGACGATCTTGCGGGGATTTGCCTTCAAAATGTCGATCAAGCGGTTAAACATAGTATTACCTCCAAATGAATTTCGCATATATTATAGCAGATAGCCATTAAAAATCAAGACAAACCGACTGTTTTGAATGAATTTCGATGGGTTTTTCTGTCAGAGGGTGTAAAAATCGCAGGCTGACGGCGCAAAGCTGCTGATAGGGCAGGCCGAAATCGTCCGTTCCGTACTGCGGGTCGCCCAGGATCGGGTAGCCCATATGGGCGCAGTGCACGCGCAGCTGGTGTGTGCGGCCGGTCAGCGGCTGCAGCTGCAAAAGGGCGGCCTTTTCGGTGCGCTGCAGGACACGAAAGCGTGTTCTGGCAGGCTTGCCGTCGGCGCGGACGCAGCGCAGCATTCCGGCAGGGTCTGAACGGGCAATCGGCGCGTCGATTAGACCCTCATCGTGCTCGGGGCCGCCCAAAACAGCCGCGTGATAGTGCTTTTCGATCTGACCGTGCAGCTGCATGGCGTGCATTTTGGCATGGACATGGGCATTTTTTGCAAGCAGCACCACCCCGAAGGTGTCCCGATCCAGGCGGCTGACGGGATGCACCGCAGACTTTTGTCCCGTCTGCGTATAGTAATGCAGCAAAAAGTTGGCCAGCGTGCCCGAGTTTCTTGCGCTTGAAGGATGCATCAGGATGCCGGCCGGCTTGTCCAGTGCGATGAGCGCCTCATCCTCGTACAAAATCGACAGCTCCCCCGGCTCGGCAGGGTAGATCGGCGTGTCCTCGTCCATGCAGACCTCGATGATGTCCCCGGTTTTGACGGGGAAATCTGTGAAAACCGACTGACCGTTGACCGTGTAGGCATGGCGGAACTTCATCCGCTTGACCAGGGTTGACGACAGACCAAGCTCCCGTCGCAAAAACGACAGGAGCTTTCCTTCTCTTTGTGCTTCGTGCCGCAGGATCATACCGTTACCTGCTGCGCCATGAATTTGTCCAACCAATAGCGCATGATTGCACGGCGGGTGACAATGCCGATGAAGTCGCCCTTGTCATCGATCACTGGGACGAAGTTCTGATCCGCTGCTTTCATCAAAAGCGTCTGCATATCGGCCATGACCGAAACGGGCTCATTGTCCCGACGGTGGGTGATCTTCATGATGCTGTGATTTTCGGTGTCCTTCAGGTCCAGACCGCAGATGTTCTTGACCGCCCAGAGAAGGTCGCCTTCGTTGAGGGTGCCGCAGTATTCGCCGGTGCGCGTGATGATCGGAAGCGCAGAGTAGCCGCTTGTTTCCATCCGCTCGATGGCCTGCCGCAGGGAAAAATCGTCATATAGATAAGCGCAGTTGGCTTTGGGTGTCATTAAAAAAAGTAAGTTCAAAATCAGACCTCATTTCCACATTTTTGCACAAATATTATAGCATAGATTTTGTGAAAATGCTGTTAAGATTTTGTATTGTGAGGTAGAAAAAACTCCCTGAGTTTTGGTGAAAGTGTTCAATTTTTCCGTTGCGTTAACAACAAATCAAACAAAGCTCGAGGCGCTTTCAAAGGAAACGCAAGCCGTCGACGGTCAGAATCCTGAGCGTCGACGGCTTGCTGTTATTTTTTGTTCTGCTCGAGCCACTTGGCCAGGGCATCGGCCATGGGATTGTTCTTCGGCTCTTCCTTTTGCTGATTTTGCAGGAACTTCTGCACATCGCGCTTGCCTGCACCGGCCGAGGCACGGCGCTCCTTGAACGCCGAGAGCTTCTCGCGGTAGCCGCAGACACAGGCAAACATCTGATTGTCGCCTTCTCCGCGTAGCTCCATCTTCTTGAAGCAGTTCGGGCAGCGTGCATTGGTCGTCTGCGTCACGCTCTTGCGGTAGCCGCACTCGCGGTCAGGACACACGAGCATTTCGCCGCGTTTGCCCTTGACCAAGAGAAGAAACTTGCCGCAATCGGGGCAGGCCTTTCTGGTCTGATTGTCGTGGGTGTACTTGGCATCGCTGAGCTTGACATCGTTGACCAGCTTTCCGGCATAGGCGCGCATTTCCTCAATGAACTTGAAATCGCGCTCCGTGCCCTTGGCGATGCGGGCCAAACGATCCTCCCACTTGGCCGTCAGCGCAGCAGAACGCAGGTCGGACGGTGCAAGCTCGACCAGCTGCATTCCCTTCGAGGTCGGGACAAGCTCCTTACCACGGCGCTCGATGTAGAACGCAGAAAACAGCTTTTCAATGATGTCCGCACGGGTGGCCGGGGTACCCAAGCCGCTGGTTTCCTCCAGAATCTTCTTGAGCTCCTTGTCCTGCACCTGCGAATGCGGATGCTCCATGGCGGTCAGCAGGGTCGCCTCGGTGTATCGTGGCGGAGGCGGCGTTTTGCCGCTGGTGACCTGCACGGAGGCGATCTTCAGGCGCTGGCCCTGCCTGACCTCGGGCAGTGTCTGCGTCTCTTCCTCCTCGTCGAAGGAGAAATTGCGGTCATAGGCTGCTTTCCAGCCCTGCTTGAGGACACGCTTGCCCTTGGCAGTAAAAATATGGCCGGCGCAGTTGATGGTTAGCTCGATCTCCTCGTACTCGTACGGCTCCATCAGAACCGCCAAAAAACGACGCACAACGAGGTCGTAAATATTCTTTTCCGGGCCGGACAGCCGCCACAGATCGGGCGCTTCCTCAGTCGGGATGATGGCATGGTGGTCGCTGACCTTGGCATTGTTGACCAGAAATCTGGTCTTCAGGGGGCGATTGCGCATGATCTCCTGTGCCAAAGGCTTGTACGAATCGACCATGACGGCCTTGATGCGCTCGGGCAGGGTCGGCACGACATCATCGGAGATGTAACGAGAGTCCGTTCTCGGGTAGGTCAGGAGCTTGTGCTGCTCATACAGCGACTGCATCAAATTCAGCGTCTCCTTGGCAGAGTACGCATACTTTTTGTTTGCGTCGCGCTGCAGCTCGGTCAGGTCGTAGGCAGCCGGAGGCGGACTCTGGCGGCGCATGGCGCGCACCTGCGTGATGGTGCATTCGCCTTGACAGGCGGTGGCGATCTTCTCCATGGCGGCCTTGTCGAAGCTGCGCGGATTGTTGTTTTTGTCACGGTAGGTGGCGGAAAAACCGCCTGCCTTCAGGCGTACGCCATAGTAATCCTTCGGAACGAAATTGCGGATCTCTTTTTCCCGATCAACGATGAGCGCAAGGGTTGGGGTCTGCACACGGCCGGCCGAAAGCTGCGCATTGTGGCGGCAGGTCAGGGCGCGAGTGACATTCAGACCGACAATCCAGTCGGCCTCGCTTCGTGCCTGCGCAGAGCGGAACAGATTGTCATACTCACTTGCCGGACGGAGCTTGGAGAAGCCCTCCTTGATTGCCTTGTCGGTCTGCGACGAGATCCAAAGGCGCTTGGTCGGCTTCTTCCAGCCGGCCTTGAGCATGATCCAACGGGCGACCAGCTCGCCCTCACGGCCTGCGTCGGTGGCGATGATGAGCTCAGAGATGTCGCTGCGCTTCATCTGCGCCTGCACGACCTTGAACTGCCGCGCTGTCTGGCCGATGACGACCAGCTTCATATTTTGCGGAAGCATGGGCAGGTCTTCCATATCCCATTTTTCCCACTTTTTTTCATATACATCGGGGTCGGCCAGCGTCACCAGATGGCCCAGTGCCCAGGTGACGACATAGCGATCCCCCTCCAGAAAGCCTTCCCCACCGCGCTTGCAGCCCAGAACACGGGCCAACTCACGGCCAACAGACGGCTTTTCGGCCAAAACAAGCGATTTTGCCATCAGTGGATCACCCGAACCTCTTCAATGATCGGCTGATACTCCTCCGGAACAGTGCCGTTGCCGTCGATGACGACGGAGGTGGAGTATTCACAGATCGCGTCGACGACCTCCATACCCTCGGTCACATAGCCGAAGCAGGCATAATCGCCGTCGAGATGGGGGCTGTCCTGATGGACGATGAAGAACTGCGAGGTGGCAGAGTCCTTCACATTGGTTCTTGCCATGGAGATGGCGCCGCGGGTGTGCTTGAGGGGATTGTCAACACCGTTGCTGGAGAATTCGCCCTTGATCGGCTCGACCGAGCCGGGGATGCCGTTGTCGCCGCCCTGCATCATGAAGCCTTCGATGATGCGGTGGAACTTCAGACCGTTGTAGAAGCCGGATTCTGCCAAAGAGAGGAAGTTCGCCACAGAAATGGGGGCCGCATCGGCATCGAGCGCGACGCGGATGGTGCCGTAGTCACGGATCTCGATCTCGACGAGCTGCTTGCCCTCGACGGAAACGGGGGTGGATTCCTTGCCGCTGTCGCCAAAGATAAGTACCGCACCGATGATCACAGCCACGAGCGCAAGTGCGCCGAGGATGATGGGCAGGAGCTTTTTCAGCTTCTGACGGCTTTCGGCCTTCTTCTGATCGGCTGCCTTGACACTGGCTGCATCGCAGTTGGAGCAGTAGCCTTTCTTTCCCATGGGTCTTCCGCATTTTTTGCAATTCATAAATTTTCCTCCTAAAATAAATTTCATTCGTATTTTTCACTGATAAATCGGAATTTATCGACAGATGATGCAAGAGCTGTTGTAGGGAACGGCCATGGCCGTTCCGAAACGCTGCGATTTCGCCGGAAGCGACTGCGAACACGAGACTGTTTCTGCCGGTTGAGGCATGCCTCAACCCTACCGTGGCCGTGCAACAGCAGACAGCAAGAACTGTAGGGGAGGGGCATGCCCCTCCCGTTTTTGAAGGGTTGTGCAAATTTTCAGTTCTTGCACACGGTCGAGGTATGCCTCGACCCTACAATAAAATATAGCGCACGATATACAACGGACATATACAAATTTTGACAGGAATTTATATCGCTCCTATGGTGCCGCCGCCGAGAAGGGTATCACCATTGTAGAACACGGCCGTCTGGCCGGGGGTGACGGCCCTTTGCGGCTCGTCAAACAACAACTCACAGCCGTTTTCCGTTGGCGTCAGAACGGCCTCGGCTGTCTTGGGTGTATAGCGTAGCTTCGCCTGCACGCGCATGGGCGATTCGAGCGTATCAAAGGGGATGAAATTCACATTTTCCACCCGGACAGTTTCGGAAAACAGCTTCTCTGGCGGCCCGACCACGACATCCGTGCCGTGCTTTCCCAAAACATAGGCACGCTCACCAAAGGCCATGCCAAGGCCGCGCCTCTGGCCGACGGTGTAGGCCTCCATGCCACGGTGCGGCCCGAACACTTTGCCGTCGGTTGCAACGAAATTGCCCTGCTGCGGCACCATACCGCGTGCGGTCAGATAGGCCATGTAATCACCGTCCGGCACAAAGCAGATGTCCTGTGAATCGTGCTTTCTTGCCAGATCCAGACCGGCCTCGGCCGCCAAAAGCCTCGTTTCGTCCTTGCTCACGACCTCGCCCAAGGGGAAAAGCGTCCGAGCAAGCTGCGCCTGACGGAGCATACAGAGCATATAGGTTTGATCCTTCTGCCGATCGGCGGCTACACGGAGCAGGAATCTGCCGTTTTTCTCATGCACACGGGCGTAATGCCCCGTGGCGATGCCGTCGAAGCCGAGCTCGAGCGCTTTGTCCAGGAACATACCGAATTTCATAGCGCCGTTGCAGACCACGCACGGATTGGGTGTGCCGCCTGCCTGATAGACCTGCATGAACGGACGGATCACGCACTCGTCAAACTCTTTGCGCAGGTCGAAGGCATAAAAGGGCAGACCCACCTGCTCGGCTGCACGTTTTGCATCGACCAGCTCGGCCTCGCCACCGTCACGCAGCAGCATCGTGCCACCTGCGACCTCATAGCCCTGCCTCTTCAGCAGCACACAGGCTGCCGCACTGTCCACACCACCCGAAAGGGCGACTAAAATCTTTTTCATAATTCTCACCACCCTTTACAATACCCTATTTTTGCAAAAAAAGCAAGTGCATTGCTTGACGATTGCCGTTTTTGCGGTATAATAAGAATGATTTTATGGGAGATGAAGATATTATGTTAACCTTTAGAGAGATCACCTTTGACGATTATGCCCCACTGCAGGACTTTTTTTATCGGGCCGAGGGCCACGGCAGCGAGTATTCCTTTGTCAATGTGACGGCCTGGGGCGACCAGCGCGTCTTTTTTTGGCAGGACAAGCCGCTGATTCTGAGCCGCTTCGGCTCGTGGCAGGCCTATCTGTATCCGACGGATCCTGCGCTCATCGAGCCGTTGCGGGCCGATGCGAGGGAGCGCGGCATTGCGCTGCGTTTTTGGGGTGTCAATGCCAGGGAGGCGCAGCAGCTGCAGGCGCTTGGCTTTTCCGTGCGACCTGCGCGCAACAGCTTTGACTATGTCTACGACATCGAACGGCTGTGCGAGCTGAAGGGCAAGAAACTGCAGTCGAAGCGCAACCACTGCAACCGTTTTGCCCTTGAGCATCCCGACTGCCGCATCGAGGTGCTGACGGCCGACCGCCTGGAGCAGTGCAAGGACTTTTTGGAACGTTGGTATGCCGAGCATGAGGCCGTCAGCGACACGGACTACTCGGCCGAAAAATGCGCCATCGCACACACCATGAAGCATTTTGATGCAATGGGGATGGAGGGCCTGATGCTGTTCACCTCTGAGGGTCTGGCGGCCTTCTGCATGGGCAATCGCATCCGCAGGGATATGTTCGACGTGAACTACGAAAAGGCGCTTTCCGACATCCACGGTGCGTATCCCACCATCAACCGCGCCTTTGCGCGCTATATCCATGAAAAATACCCCGAAGTCCGCCGAATCAACCGCGAAGATGACATGGGCATCGAGGGGCTGCGCAAGGCCAAGGAGAGCTATTATCCCGACCTGCTTTTGGAAAAATTTGTTGCCGAGGAAGCTGTATGAAGTACGAAAAAGCGCAAAAAAAAGACCTGCCGGCCTTGACGAAGCTGTGGCAGGCAAGCTTTGGGGATTCAGAAGCGGAAATTGTACGGTTTTGGCAGCTGTTTGACGCCATTGAGGTCTTTTTGGCAAGGGACAGCGCACCCGTGGCGATGCTCAGCGCCCTGCCCGTGACCTTTTTCGACACCGACGGGGAAGCGCATCAGGCAAGCTACCTCTATGCTGCGGCGACGGCTGCGAACTATCGTGGTCGGGGCATCTGCACCGAGCTGATGAAATTTGCCGAGAAAACGTTGAGGGCCCAAGGCTCCAAGCTTTTGATTCTGTGTCCTGCAAGTGAAAAATTGTTTGAATTTTATGGAAAAATGGGATACAAAACCGTGTTTTTCAACCGAGAGTATACCGCAAATGCCGAGGGGAAGGCGAAGATCAAGCCGATCGATGCTGCGGCCTATCAAAACCTGCGGCAGATGCAGCTCTATGCGGATTTCGTGTCCTATGAGGAGCACCTGCTTGCCCTGCAGACGGGGTTTTACCGCGTTGAAACGGAGGAACTGATCTGCTGCGCAGCGGCCGAAAAGCACGGCACAGAGCTTTTGATCAAGGAGCTTCTGCCCGATGACCGGGCTGCGGCCGCCGCTCTGGCGCAGCACCTTGGCTGCAAGACGGTACGCGTGCGTACCGAGGGGGGAGAGAAGCCCTTTGGCATGGCAAAATCGCTGGCCGGGGTTCCTTGTCTCGAAGCAGCCTACCTCGGTTTGGCCTTTGATTGATCGGAAAATTTGATCACCCACACCCGAAAGGGTGTGGGTCAGACTGTCAAAAAACGATAGTCTTGTCATTGCGAGACCGCCGAACAGGCGGTCGTGGCAATCTCGAAAGTTTAACTTTTATCTTTTTTCGGTAGAATGGCAAACTTTCAGCACGAGATCGCCACGTCGCTGCGCTCCTCGCGATGACACGGTAAGAACTCTTTTGACACGAGATCGCCACGTCGCTGCGCTCCTCGCGATGACATGATACGAACTTTTTTGACACACTTCGGGAGGGGCATGCCCCTCCCCTACAATTTTTCTGGCCGTTGTTTCGCACCACGGTAGGGTTGAGGCATGCCTCAACCGGCAACTAACAAGCCCGTATTCGCAGTCGCTTCCGGCAAAATCGTAGCGATTTCCGACACGATAAGAACTATTTTGACACGCTCACCCACACCCGAAAGGGTGTGGGTGTTATTTGGGTCTGCGTTGCCTAAGGATTCGAAAATTCGGCCTGCTTAACATAGTCGATGAAGCAACGCAGCGTATGCGAGATCCATTTATTCCGATGATACAGAAGCTGCTTCCAAACCTCGACATCCACATCCACAACATCCAAATATGCCAACTTTCCCTCTTCTACGGTTTTTTTGGTAACAAAATCGGGCAAAAAAGAGATTCCGACTCCGCTCGATAAAATTTCCGTCAGAATATCCGTTCGGCCGAGCTCTAAGATCGGCTGCACCTGCAGGGACATTTTCTCGAGCGCATTATCCAGCGCGCGGCGATAGCCCATGCCCTTTTCGGTCAGGAGGAACGGCTCATGCAGGATCTGCCGAATGGAGAGCGCTTTTTTTCCGACATATTTCGAGCCTGCGGCGGTGACAAAGTGCATTTGCATCCGCTCCTCTCTTGCGATGATATAATCGTGCGAGTACACATGGCTGTCAAGGGTGAGGATGAGGTCTGCCTCGTTGCGGTCGAGCATACGGAACATATCCACCGTGTCGCCCGTGGAGAACTTGACCGAAATGTTCGGGTATTTTTCGTAAAAATCCAGGTAATGCGACATCATCATCGTTTCGCAGATGGAGTCGGGTGTGACAATGTGCACCACACCCTCGGGCTCACTGTTTTCGTGCATATTCTGCTGAAATTCCTCGGTCATGTGCAAAACGCGCTGCGCATAGTCCAGCAGATGCCGTCCTTGCTCGGTCAGCGTGATGGTGTGGTTGATGCGCTCAAAGAGAAGACACGCAAGCTCCTGCTCGAGCTGCTTGATCTGAAAGGACACCGTCGACTGGCTGTAGCCAAGGGCATTGGCCGCCGCAGTGAAGCTGTTTTGCTCGGCCACCTGCTGAAAGGTGCGTAAATTTCGTAGCTCCATGTTGCCTCCATCGAAAATTTCGATCGAAATTATCTAAACTATTTGCTTTATTAATTCTGAAACGTATTATATAATAAAGAAAATAAAAAAACAAGGAGAAATATTATGCCGGAAATCAAATTCTACCATAGACCCGAGGTCCCCATGGAGATGCACAAGGTCAAGATCGTGCAGCGCCTGGAGCTTCTGCCCGCAAGAGAGCGTCTGCAGAAGATGAAGGAAGCCCATTTCAATGCCTTCCTGTTACATAATAAGGACATTTTTGTCGATATGCTGACCGACTCGGGCGTCAATGCCATGAGTGACGATATGCAGGCCGGTATGCTCCGTGCCGACGATGCGTATGCAGGCAGTGAGACCTTCTACCGCATGAACAAGAAGCTGACCGAGATCTTCGGTATCGAGCATTTCCTGCCTGCGCATCAAGGTCGTGCTTGTGAGCACATCATTGCCGTCCACTTTGTCAAGCCGGGCAAGACTGTCATCATGAACTACCACTTCACCACAGCAAAGGCGCACGTAACCAGCCTGGGCGGCAAGGTCGAGGAGCTCATCCGCGACGAGGGTCTTGTGACTGCCAGCGATCTGCCGTTCAAGGGCAACATCGACCTGGACAAGGTCAAGGCCTGCATCGAGCGTGAGGGAGCTGAGAATATCGCATACCTGCGTCTGGAGGCCGGTACCAACCTCATTGGCGGCCAGCCCATCTCCTATGAGAATATGAAAGCAGCCACCGCACTCGCAAAGTCCTATGGCATTCCCACCGTCCTCGATGCGTCGCTGCTGCAGGACAATCTCTACTTCATCAAGACCCGCGAAGAGAGCATGAAGGATAAGCCCATCCGTGAGATCACTCGCATGATCGCTGATCTGTTCGACCTCGTGTACTTCTCCGGCCGTAAGTTCGGCTTCGGTCGTGGTGGCGGCTGCATGGTGCGTGACGAGAAAATGTTCCACGAGATGGAGGACTATGTCACCATGTACGAGGGCTTCCTGACCTACGGCGGTATGTCCGTCAAGGAGATGGAGGCGCTGATCATCGGCTTCGAAGAGTCGATGGATTTCGATGTGATCTCCCAGGGACCGCAGTTCATTCGTCATTGTGTCAATGAGCTGGTCAAGTGCGGTGTTCCCATGGTAACGCCTCCCGGCGGTCTGGGTGCACACATCAATGCCCGTGAGGTCGTTCCCCATATTCCCGACCACGAGTATCCGGCGGGTGCGCTGACGGTTGCCATGTATCTGTGCGGTGGCATCCGCGGCATGGAGAGAGGTACTCTGTCCGAGGAGCGTGAAGCTGACGGCACCGAGCATATCGCTGCGGTCGAAATGATTCGTCTTGCCTTCCCGCGCCGTGTGTTTACGCTGTCGCAGACCGAATATGTCATCGACCGCGTCAAGTGGCTGTATGACCATCGCCACCTGATCGGCGGCCTGCGCTTCACGCATGAGCCCAAGACGCTGCGCTTCTTCACCGGCAAGCTTGAGCCGACCTCCGATTGGCCCGAAAAGCTCGTCGAGGCCTATGTTGCCGATTTCGGCGAGGATCAGTAAGAAATGAAAAGCAGAGCGCGTGATGCGCTCTGCTTTTTTGTTACTTTAGTTCAAATTCCAAAATGACGGGGTTGTGATCGCTGTAAACGAAGTCCTCATTGAGTGTCTGCACCTTGTTGATCGTCACGTTCGGCGAGACGATGAAGCCGTCGATCACATAATACTGCGTCGTCGGGTCGTTGCGGTCGAGTGCACGGTCGAGCAGACGGCAGGTGGGGATCTTGTCATCAAAGGCATAGCGCCAGCCGGCGGTCAGCTTGCTCAGCTCGCCGGGGGCCCAATTCTTCTCGTCAAGCAGCGGATAGGCGCTGCTGCCGGGGAAGCGCTGGTTGAAATCACCGCCGGCGACAACATAGTTGCCCTTTTGGTACTCCTCCTGCAGGAAGGCCATGAGCTGCTCGGTCTGAGCCTGCTTGCCCTCGCCGTCGTCATAGGCCTCCAAATGGAAGTTGACGAGCACCAGCTCCGGCTGGTGGCCGTTGATCTCGGGCTTGTTGGTCGGAATTCTCGTGACCAGGAAGCAGCGCTTCAGATTGGCCACGCGGGTCGGCCAGGAGAACGGACATGGCAGACGGTAGCGAGTGGCAGAGGAGATGTCAAAGCGGCTGAAGGTCGCGATGCCGGAATTTACCTTGCCGATGAAATCCCCGATGGGATAGGGTACGAAATTGCACACATAATTCGGTGCAAAACGGGATTCATAGGGGCCGAGCGTCTTCTCATAACTCAGCCACTGGTTGATCTCGAAGCTGCGGTCGGAATCGGTATCGACCTCCTGCAACAGAATGAAATCTGTATCATAATCGCTCAAAATGCGCTCAATACCGCTCATATTCTTTAGAACGGTGTCTTTTGAATCGGGAGCTACGCTCTTACCGCCGTCCATAAAGAAGTCGGCATCCTGACCCAGCGCACCGTAACCGGTATTGAAGGTCATCACACGCAGAACCTTTTTGCTGCAGACGGTGTTGATGTATTTGCTACCGGCGCGTGCCTTTTCCGCGAAGGCCGGGTCGTATTCCGTCATGGTCAGATAGCCAAGCAGACCACCGGCGAGGATGGCTACGGCCAGAAGCAGTGCGATCGCCCACTTGAAGATGCTGCGCACGATGCAGCCGACGATGCGCCAGGCTTTGTGCTTTTTGCGCTTCGGCCGGGGTACGACGGTTGGCGGAACCTCGCTCTGCTGTGCTTGCGGCACGGGCGGAGCATATTGCGGCTGCTGCGGTGGCTGCGGAAACAGCTCGGGCAGAGTTTGTGCTCCGTGCAGTGGATCCTCCGGCTCCCGGATGGGGGGCTCGGGCAGCGGTTCGACGGGCAGCGGCTCTTCAGAGACGGACTCTTCAGGGCTCGCCTCGGTCTCGCGCTTGAGTTCGTCGATCCACTCGTCGGTGATGATTTCACCGATGGGGGCTTCGGCCGTAATTTCTTCGGTGGGTTCTTCGAAGGTGGCTTCCTCGGCGATTTCTTCGTCGGCTTCTTCGATTGCAAGCTCTTCGGAAAGCTCCTCGGGGGTCGGCTCGGTCTCGCGTTTGAGCTCGTCGATCCACTCGTCGGTGATGATTTCACCGATGGGGGCTTCGGCCGTAATTTCTTCGGTGGGTTCTTCGAAGGTGGCTTCCTCGACGATTTCTTCGTCGGCTTCTTCGATTGCAAGCTCTTCGGGAAGCTCCTCTGGGGTCGGCTCGGTCTCGCGTTTGAGTTCGTCGATCCACTCGTCGGTGATGATCTCACCGATGGGGGCTTCGACCGTAATTTCTTCAATGACCTCCCCAACCGCATCCTCGGTCATCGGTTCGTTTTCAGTATTCAGCTCACGGGGCTCGTCCATAGCGTTTGCCTCCTTTGCATAAAATCATACACTATTATATCATGCGACCATGGGAAACGCAAGCGATTTATACCGCGTCAAGCATTGCATGGCAAAAATCCTGCACAGCAAGCGTTTGCAATGTTTTTGGCATATATTGAGGCTATGGTCAGGATAGGGCATTCGAACGCAAATCGCCAACCGTCAAAAAATGTGTTTTGACGATTGGCGACTTTTTACCGCAGGTTGCGGCAGTTTTCTTCAAATTTCTGGAAAAATTTTGCAATATGCACACCGTCGGCCAGTGCGTGATGCACCGTCAGATCGGTCGGCAGGAGGTATTTTCCGTCCTGCTCATAGGCCTTACCGAAGGTGATGCGCACATTCGAATCGGCCGGCTGCGTCGTCGGCAGATGAATGCCTGTAAAGCTTGCCCACGGGAAGCTTGTGACAAAAAACAGTCTCTCCGGCTCGACATCGTCCATGCTTGGATGGGTCTTGGCCTGCTCGACCTTCGCCATCGCATAGGGCAAGAACTCCTCAAACGGCATGGAGCAATCCAGCTCGCAATAGCAATACGTCTCGTCAGGCAAGGCGACCGTATGCGAGCTGATACAGTTGTCAAATTCCACCACGCGGCCGTCCACAATGCGCCGCCGCAGCTCCGGTATGGCATTTGCGGCCTGGATCGCACAGTACAGGAACGTCAGGAAAAACGGCCTTCTATCCTTGAGCGGTGTAATGTCACACGGCACAGTGACCGAGGCATAGGGGTTGGCAAAGCTTTGAAAATACTCAAACTGCGCCCTTCTGGGGTTGGTTTGCATATCGATGTAACGCATTACAGATTTTCCATGGCGGTGCCGATGCGTTCGAGGGCCTTTGTGCCCAGAAGCTGCATGACGGTATAAAGATCGGGCGAGTTGGTCTTGCCGGTGATGGCCACTCGCAGGAAGTTCGATACGTCGGCAACCGATCCGGGGAAGGCCTCGGGATCGGCCTTGTAGGCCTTCATATCAGAGGCGAAGCCAATCTCGTCGGTGACGGCCTTGACCTTGTCAAACCACTGCGTTGCATCGTCAGCAGCATCGTAGACTGCAAGGAATTTTTCCAGCGCGGTGCGGATGGTGGCCTTGTCAAACTTCTCGTCGAAGCCTTCGGAAGTGAAATACTTGTCGAAGAAGAAGCCCATATACGGCTTGACATCCGGCCAGACAGCCAGATCCTTGCGAGGCTTCTTGCCACCACGGCCGATGGACAAGACGGCTGTGGTCAGCTCTTTGTTTTCTTCTACCGTCGCAGCGAACTCGGGATCAAACTCCTTCGCCCACTCGACAAAGAGTGCATAGACCTCGTCGGCAGTCATCTTTGCGATGACATTCTTGGAAACGTCGGTCAGCTTGGCATAGTCAAAGAGCGCACCTGCAGGGTTGAGCTTCTTGGGGCTGAACTTGAATTCCTCCGCAGGAAGATCGGGGTTGGCTCTGCGCCAGTCCTCGAAATTGGAGTTCAGAACCGTCATCAAGTACTCGTAAAGCGCCTTGACGGGGAAGCCTGCGGCCTTATAATAGGTCATGGCGAGCTCGGGGTCCTTGCGCTTCGAGAGCTTACGCTTGCTGTTACCGTCCATCTTCATCAGCGGGCCGATGTGGACATACTTCGGCAGCTTGAAGCCGAGCGTCTTGAACAACTGAATGTGGAACGGCAGGCTCGGCAGCCATTCGTCGCCACGCACGACATGGGTCGTGTGCATCAGATGATCATCGACTGCATGGGCGAAGTGATAGGTCGGGATGCCGTCGGACTTGAGCAGAACGTGGTCAATATTGTTCTCGGTGATGGTCAGCTTGCCCTTGACCAGATCGTCAAACTTGAACTGATTTTCGATGTTGCCCTCGCTGCGGAAGCGCAGGACCCAGGGATTGCCGGCATTTAGCTGCGCTTCGATGTCCTCAATGGAGCGGTCGCGCCAGATGGCATACTTTCCGTAATAGCCGGTGGTTTCCTTGCCGGCCTCCTGCTCTTCTCTCATGGCTGACAGCTCAGCTTCCGTGCAGAAGCAGGGGTAAGCGTGGCCTTCCTCGACCAGCTTTTTGGCAAACACATGGTAAATGGGCGCACGCTGGCGCTGATGGTACGGGCCGTAGTTGCCCTTGTCGCCTTCCTTGGTTGCGCCTTCGTCAAATTCGATGCCGTAATACTTGAGTGCGTCGATCAGAATTTCTACTGCGCCCTCGACCTCACGCTTGGCATCGGTGTCCTCGATTCGAAGGAAGAGAACGCCACCGCTTTGATGCGTCATACGCTCAGAGATCAGACCCTGGACGAGATTACCCAGATGAATGAAGCCGGTCGGGGAGGGAGCCATACGGCTGACGATCGCACCCTCGGGCAGGTCACGGGCCGGGAATCGGGCCTCGAGTATTTCGGGTGTGTCGGTCACATTCGGGAACAGAAGCTGTGCTAATTTCATGGTGTCCATACGAAAACCTCTTTTTGTTCGAATTTCGCCTAATATTATATCATGCAGAGCGATATATTGTCAATCATGCAAAATATGAGGGTTATGGTATGTAACGAGAGAAATGCGCGGCGAAAAGATTACGCCTTGCATTTTCTGCCAAAATCGGTTATAGTGAATCATCTGCATTTCGGAGGAACACTATGATCAAGAACATTTTATTCGACCTCGACGGAACCCTGCTGCCGCTGGATCAAGAGGTCTTTGTTGAGGCTTATATGCGCACGCTGTCACGGCACCTGCTGCCGCATGGCTATGACCCGAAGAAACTCGTCGGAAGCATCTGGACGGGGACGGCTGCCATGGTCAAAAACGATGGCTCCAAGACGAACGATTTGGCCTTTTGGGATCATTTTTGTGGCATTTTCGGGCCGCAGGCGAGGGAAGATGAGCCGAAATTTGACGAATATTATCGCAAAAAATTCCCCGAAGTAAAGGTTTCGTGCGGCTTTTCTCCGCAGGCTGCGCCCATTGTGGAGGGCCTCAAACGCAAGGGATATCGCCTGATCCTGGCGACGAATCCCATCTTTCCGGCGGTTGCGACGGAGCAGCGCATCGCCTGGGCAGGCTTGAAAAAAGAAGATTTTGAGCTTGTAACGACCTATGAAAACAGCCGTTTCTGC
Organism: Oscillospiraceae bacterium; assembly: GCA_015067565.1. Taxonomy (GTDB): domain Bacteria; phylum Bacillota; class Clostridia; order Oscillospirales; family Oscillospiraceae; genus JAZOXB01. Next base: position 37,341 of record SVMF01000021.1, read on the forward strand.
AAGCCAAATCCTGCATACTATCTTGAAATTTTCGACAAGCTCGGCCTCAAGGCGGAGGAATGTCTGATGATCGGCAACGATGTGACAGAGGATATGGTTGCCAAAAAGCTGGGATGTCAGGTGTTTTTGCTGACGGAGCACCTGATCAACAAGGACAATGCGGATATTTCCGCATATCCCCACGGCGACTTTGTCGATTTGGAAAAATTCCTGCAAAACATCGAAAACCGCTGAGGCTTGCCTCAGCGGTTTTTCTTAATGATTGGTTATTTGACATTCGATGAATGTAGGATGCTGCCGTTTGCAGCCGCAGTCAGCTCGCCGTTTAAGATGGCGACCTGACCACCGACGAGGACGTGCTGCAGGCCTGTACTTTCTTGCCGCGGCATTTCAAAGGTTGCAAGCGCATGCAGCTGCTCGGGGCGGAACACGTTGATGTCGGCGTCCATTCCGACGGCCAAAACGCCTTTGCCTTTGATGCGCATGGATCGGGCAGGCAGAGAAGTGCACTTTCTGACCGCTTCCTCCAGGGACAAAACCCCGTTTTTGACATAGGTTTCGAACAATCTCGGGTAGGTTGCATAGACTCTCGGATGCGGCAGTCCGACGGTCGGATAGGTTGCATCCGAGATCACGCTTGCAAACGGGTCGTTCAGAATGAGACGGATATCATCCTCACAGTTGATGCGGTCAATCATGGTGACAGCACAGCGCTCGTGCACCAGGATCTCGCACAAGGCCGTCACAGGGTCGAGATGCAGGCATTGTGCGACCTCATCCATCGTTTTTCCGATGAGGTATCGGTACTCCTCGGAGGGGAGTGACGAGACGATAATGTTCTCCCAGCCGATCATTTGAGCGATATTGTCAAAATCGTGAGCGTTTTTGATTCTTTCTCGCAGTGCATCCATGCAGGCAGTGTCACGCAGACGCTCACAGATTGCATCCACACCGCCTTCGAGGTAGTCCGGCGGCAAAAGGTGCAGCAGCTGGGTCGAGCCTGCCTCGTAGAGGTAGACATCGCAGCTCACATCCAGGCCTTCCTCCCGTGCCTGCTGCATGATGCGCAGTGCCTCCGGGATGCGCTTGCGCCAGTTACGCTTGCCCATGGCCTTCAGGTGGCTGACGTGCAGGGGACAATGCAGCGACCGAGCGACTTCGATCATCTCCCGAATCGCCTCACAGACCATGTCGCCTTCCTCGCGCAGGTGGACGGCAATGGGAATTTGCGAGTTTTTGAGCGGTTCAAGAGCGGTTATGAGCGAATCTGTGCGATAGAAGCATTCGGGAGCATAGCCCAAGCCGAGAGAAACGGCAAGTGCGCCTTCAGAAAGAGCCTTCTCCAGTCGCTGATGGATTTGGCGGAAATCCTCGGGGTCGTTTGCCTGGTAGCCGCACACATCGGTGCGCACGGTCCCTCCGCCGACCATCATTCCCACATGGATCGGAAGATCCCGGATTGCCGCGAGGTAGGCCGCCATGGAATCGGTCGGGATTGTGGGGTCAAGCTTGCCTGTGACCGGCTGTAAATACCGCAAAAGTGCCTGACGGTTTGCCGCTCCGAAGGGCGCAAGCGATAGACCGCACGCACCGTTGACGACGGAGGTCAGGCCCTGCTTCAGCTCCAATTGGCCAAAGTCCTTTCGAAACACTGCTGCATCGCCGTGTCTGTGGATGTCGATGAAGCCGGGAGTTACCGTATAACTGCTGCAATCGAGCGTTTTTGCGCCCTGAAGATCAGGCCCGATGGCTGCGATTGTGCCGTTTTCCACAGCAATATCGGCTACAAACGGTGCGGTTCCCAGTCCGTTGACGACCGTGCCGCCCTTGAGTACAAGTTCAAACATATCCTTCACCTGCAATGAGAAAAGTCCTGCTGTCAAACAGGACTTTTATTTTCTCATTTGTTCCTCGCGGCGCTTGCGGTGGTATTCAAACCTCGCCGAGAAGACAAAATAACGCTGACCGAAATAGTTGATGACCGCATAGACAATCGCACCGACGGTCATCTCGAAATTACCGACGATCTTGTCCCTGCCGCCGAAGGCGAAGAGGTCGCGGATGCGGCCGTAGTTCAAAAGCCACCGGCTCATCAGCGGTGCGCAGATGTAGTAGGAGAACACATAGCACACCACAACCTCGACCGTAAAGCGGATCACGCTCTGCCACGTCGTCTCCGAGCCGCGGAAGAGCAGATATCTGCACGCAACAAACCAGATCAGACTGCCCAAAACATAGTTGACGATCGGAGCGATATGCTCGCTCAGGTCACACATATTGTAGAGCATGAACATGATCCCGGTACAAAATATGAAATTGAGAACGCCGACGATCATATAGTACAACAAAGTACGGTCGACCATTTTCTTAATTTTCATAGAATCACCATAAATTGATATATACTGATTCATTATACACAATTTCTACAAAAAAAGCAAGGACTATTTTTGCGACAGGTGTTGCTTGTGCGCTGCTTTTTAGATGATCGATGCCGGAAAAACGCAGGTGAGCAGAGGTTTCTGCAGAAGCGAAGCGTAGGGAGCGATCGTCCGGGGGCTGTCAGAGCTACGGCCTGACCGAGCCGCAGCGAAACGGACGATGACACATAGTCCGCAGCGCGTGGCTCTCTTACAGAGGGGGTGTGTGGGCGGAAAAGGGCGGTTTTGGCCTCTTTGGACAAAATCGGGGCAGAAATTCTATGAAATTTGTGTGCTTCTTTTGATGAAAAACGGTAGACGAAACAAAAAGTATCTGTTATAATAGTACTTGGCAAATCAGCGAAGCAAAATTGCCCGTCTATGCGACAGCGCAAGCGCCCTAAAGCGGTTTGCCAAAGATCTGAAATGTTCATCCCAGAAAGGAGTCGATGCTGCCATGGAGCTTTCCGCCATCATTCTTGTGCCGAACGATACTGCCAAAACCGGATTCCCCCTGCCGACCTTGCTGCAGAAGGTCTACGGCCATGCCCTGTTGTCGTGGCTGAGCGAGGCATTGTATGCCGACGGCATCGGTCGATTCTTCCTGGTCTGCCATGAGCAGTTTGTCGAGCAGGCGCGCAAGTGCTTGCCGAAGGATGCACAGATCATGACCAGCGCCGACTCCAACCCCGCGGATCTACTGCACGTGTTCCTTTCCACCGCTGACGACGAGGATGTGACCATCGTGGCAGGCCCCGCGATCTATGCGCCGAGCCTGAAGAGGTGGGACGGCATGACGAAGCAGTCGTGCATCGGCCGCGCTTCGCGTGAGGCGCTGATGGATGCGCTGGATGATGATTTCGTTTTTTCTCGTTTTTTGCGTGAAAATTGCGCGTTTTTGAGCGATTGCGATGGGTGCTTTAGCGTGGATTCTCCGTCTGCGCTTCTGGAGATGGGCACTATGCTCCGTCGTGACAGAATTCTGCGACTGATGAAGCAGGGCGTCGAGATCGACGATGCAGACAACTGTCGGATTGCCCCGAGCGCCCGCATCGAGCCCAACGTGAGGATTCTGAGTGGATCGATCATCGGGGAGGATTGTCTGATCCGCTCTGAGGCCGTGATCGGCCCGTGGAGCGTGATCGAGCATTCCGAGATCGGCGAGCGTACGGTCGTCAATGCCTCGCAGGTCTATCGCTCCAAGATCGGTGGCGATTGCATGATCGGCCCGTATGCGCACATCCGCCCGGACACCGTGCTCGAGCGTGGTGTCAAGATCGGCAATTTTGTCGAGGTCAAAAATGCCCACATTGGTGAGAACACCTGGGCCTCGCATCTTTCTTACATCGGCGATGCGCGGCTTGGCGCTCGCTGCAACTTGGGCTGCGGCACGGTGACGGTCAACTTCGACCGCGTCGATAAACACAAGACCACAGTCGGAGACGATGCCTTCATCGGCTGCAACAGCGCCCTCATTGCCCCCATCACGGTCGGCAACGGAGCCTACATCGCCGCCGGCTCGACCGTGACGGACGATGTGCCTGATCAGGCTCTGGCCATCTGCCGCGCAAGACAGACCAACAAGAAGGATTGGGCTGCCAAGCATAAAAAATAATTTTATACACACGCTGTTTACAGCTTGTAATATCTAGTAATATCTACTAGTAATATCTATTTGAGAGGTACAAACATGATTGCTCACGGAAAAGAAGTTAAGGTCTTCACGGGTAACGCAAATCCTGATTTTGCCAGAGGCATCTGCACCGAGCTGGGAATCGATCTCGGCGACAGTATTGTGACTGCTTTTGCCGACGGCGAGGTCTCCGTTTCCGTTAACGAGTCTGTTCGTGGCTGCGATGTTTTCGTAGTGCAGCCTACCTGCAAGCCCGTCAACAACAATTTGATGGAGCTGCTCATTATGATAGATGCCTTCCGCCGTGCATCGGCCGGTCGTATTACCGCCGTTATTCCGTATTTCGGCTATGCCCGTCAGGATCGCAAGAACAAGGGCCGTGACCCCATTTCCGCAAAGCTCGTTGCCAATATGATCACCCGCGCCGGCGCAGACCGTGTCCTGACGATGGACCTGCATGCCGCGCAGATCCAGGGCTTCTTTGACCTGCCGGTGGACAATCTCTTCGGCAGCCCTCTCTTCGCCCGTTACTATCTGTCGAAATTTGACGAGAATGTTTATAACCACGACGAATTCTGCGTGGTCTCGCCCGACATCGGCTCGGTAGCCCGTTCCCGTGCGTTCGCAACGAAGGTGCATATGGGTCTGGCCATCGTCGATAAGCGCCGTCAGCGCGCCAATATGTGCGAGGTCATGAATATCATCGGCGAGGTCAAGGGCAAGACCTGTATCCTCTATGACGATATCGTTGACACCGCAGGCTCTTTGTGCAACGCTGCTCAGGCCATCAAGGAGATCGGTGGCGCGAAGGCCGTCTATGCCTGTGCCTCCCACGGTGTTCTGTCCGGCCCTGCCTGCGAGCGCGTGGAGAACAGCTGCATCGAGGAGCTGATCCTGCTCAACACCATTCCGCTGCCCGCAGATTACACCGGCCGCAAGATCCGTCAGCTCGACGCTGCGCCCATGTTTGCCAAGGCCATCACCCGTATCTATAACGAAACCTCCATCTCGAGCCTGTTCTGATGCTGTTTCGAAAACCTGCCTGTGATTGGCTGATCGTCGGGCTTGGAAATCCCGACAAGATTTATGAAAAAAACCGACACAACGTCGGCTTTCGTGTGCTCGATCACCTGGCCTCGCAGCTCGGGGTCAAGATCGACCGCGCAAAATATCGGGGCAAGTTCGTGCAGGTCAATTGGAAGGGGCAGAAGCTGGTTTTGCTCAAGCCGATGACCTTTATGAACAACTCCGGATTGTCTGTGATGGATGCGGTCAACTATTTCAAGCTGCCGCCCGAGCGCGTGATCGTCGTGTTTGATGACATTTCGCTCGATGTCGGTCGGCTGCGTGTGCGCTCTGACGGCTCGGCCGGCGGCCACAACGGCATCAAGTCCATCATCGGTGCGCTCAATTCGCAGAATTTCCCGAGGGTAAAGGTCGGTGTGGGTGCCAAGCCGCATCCGGATTACGACCTGGCCGATTGGGTGCTGTCGAATTTTACCAAGCAGGAGGAGCTGACGCTAAAGTCTGCCATCGAGAATGCGGCGGCTGCGGCTCTGGAGATCGTGCAAAACGGTGTGCAAAGCAGCGCAAACCGCTTCAACGGGATGAAATAAAAGTCGAATAACAAGACATTTTACGGAAATCGGAGCTTGTCTCCGATTTCCGCTTTCCTGCGTGGAACGAAAATTTCCATGTTACGGTCATGGCACGAGGCAAATGATGGAACCTGCGTGCCGTAATTCATACTAAAACCTGATTAGAAGTATTGATTAAATTCCAATTTTTCGCTCCGGTTGCCCTCGATAAAAACGACCACAACGCTGTCACGACGACGCGCAGCGTGCCTGGAGGGGTCATGGGGAGGGCGGCTCTGCGGCGGGGTAGGCAGTAACAAAACATGAAAGGTTTGAATCGCCGCAGGCTCCAGCGCCTCCCCATGCCTGTTCTTTGGTACCTTTCTTGCAGGAACAAGAAAGGTACGCCCCACGCAGTGGAGCAAACTTCCGACTTGTATAGTAGCAATTTCCTTAAAAAACTGCCTTATTGTTTTACACTGTAGGGGCGGGTCATGACCCGCCCGCCTGCAACCGATAAGATTTTGTCGGAAGCCGCTGCGAATGCGGATCCCTTTCTGACGGTTG
>SVMF01000031.1 GCA_015067565.1 Oscillospiraceae bacterium
GGGTTGAGGCATGCCTCAACCGTCAGAAAGGGATCCGCATTCGCAGCGGCTTCCGACAAAATCTTATCGGTTGCAGGCGGGCGGGTCATGACCCGCCCCTACAGTGTAAAACAATAAGGCAGTTTTTATAAGAAAATTACGACTGTACAAGTCGGAAGTTTGCTCCACTGCGTGGGGCGTACCTTTCTTGCTCCTGCAAGAAAGGTACCAAAGAACAGGCATGGGGAGGCGCTGGAGCCTGCGGCTATTCAAACCTTTCATGTTTTGTTACTGCCTACCCCGCCGCAGAGCCGCCCTCCCCATGACCCCTCCAGGCACGCTGCGCGTCGTCGTGACCGCGTTGTGGTCGTTTTTATCGAGGGCAACCGGAGCGACCAATTGGAATTTGTCAATTATTTTCATAAAGGTTGATAATTTTTTCTTGCAAAGGCGGCAAGAATTCCGCATCACGAAACCAATCACCACAGAGGAACGATACGCGTCAGCGTGCCGGGAGAGAGTCAAGAGAGAGGGCGGCTTGAAAACCGAGCTTGGCAGTAACGATCCGTTCCATGGAGCGATAGGTTTTCTACAGCGCCTCTCTCTTGTCGTGTTCTTTGGTGACTTTCTTGGCCGAAACAAGAAAGTCACGCCCCACGCAGTGGAGCAAAGTATCGATATCCACCGCACCACGATATTTTGAGCTTGCACCCGTAAAGCGCACACTGCAGTCACATCTCACAACGCCTCTTAATACTAATTTTCAATAAGAAGTCGACAGTTATGTCATTGCGAGGAGCGAAACGATGTGGCAATCTCCAAAAGCAAAATGCCTGCATGAGATTGCCACAGCCGCAAGCGGCTTCGCAATGACAAAATTTCACTCTGTCTACTTTTCATCGAAAATTAGTATAATGCGTACTGAACAACGCGAAAGCCCTTGCAAGCCAAAGCTTTCAGGGCTGTTTTGCGTTGTTCGAGTGCAAGGTTTTGGCGGTAAAACCGCTAAAAACCTTGCACATTTCGCACGAGCGTTGCGATGCTCGTGCGAAAATACGCATTGTTTACATGTCTGAATCGTGCAAAAACGGTTAAAAAGAGCCGTTTTTGCACGATTGCACAGCAACGCTGTGCGAATAAGCCGCAGTAGCGACTTATTCAGCAGACATTAGTATAAGAACTTTATGACGCAAGCAAACGGGATAGGCCAAAGCCTATCCCGTTTTGCTGTATGCATATTTACACGGAACCCTTTACAGCTCTCTGCGGCCTTCGAGCGCACGCAAGAGCGTGACCTCGTCGGCATACTCCAACTGACTTCCCACGGGAATGCCATAGGCCAGCCTCGTGACCCGCACCTCCATCGGCTTGAGCAGACGGGAAATGTACATCGCCGTAGCCTCGCCCTCCGTGTCGGGATTTGTCGCCATGATGACCTCACGGACGTTTCCCTGCGCCACGCGCTGCAAAAGCTCCTTGATGCACAGCTCGTCCGGGCCGATATGGTTGAGCGGCGAGATCACACCGTGCAGCACATGATACACCCCCGGAAACTCGCGGGCTCTCTCCATAGCGATCACATCCTTGGCCTCGGCCACCACACAGATCACGCCACGGTCACGTGTGTCATCATCGCAGATCGGGCAAATGTCACGATCCGTCAGATTCTGACAAACGGGGCACAGATGCACCGTCTTTTTTGCTTGCATAATCGCATCGGCAAACTCCTGCGCCTCGTCCTGCGGAACGGTCAGCAGATGAAAGGCCAAGCGCTGCGCTGTCTTGCCGCCAATGCCGGGAAGCTTGGCAAACTGCTCCGTCAGCCGCTCCAATGCGACCGGAAAATACCGCATCTTTAGAACAATCCGCCGAGATTCAGGCCGCCGGTCATACGGCCCATGGCCTGCTGCATCTCGGTGTCGGCCTTGCGCATGGCCTCGTTGACTGCCGCAACGATCATGTCCTGCAGCATCTCGACATCCTCGGGATCAACTGCCTCGGGGGAAATGCTGAGGTTGAGAATCTCGTGCTTGCCGTTGACCTTCGCTGTGACGACACCGCCACCTGCGCTGGCCTCATATTCCTTGTTCTCAAGCTCTTCTTGCATCTTCAGCATATCCTGCTGCATCTTCTGTGCCTGCTTGATCATGTTCATGTTCATACCGCCGCCCATACCGCCGCGGAATCCACCCTTTGCCATCGTTAAAATCTCCTTTTATTCAAAATCTACAAATTCCGGATGCTGCTCGCCAAATTGGATCAGGCGAGCAAATCCCTCGTTGTTTGCTTGCTTTTTCTGTCCCGGTCCGATGACCGTGACCTTGACCGGTCTGCCCAGGATCGCCGCAGCGCATTCGCCCACAGCCTGCAGAACAGGAGGCTTGTTGATCTGCGCAATCGCAAACGGCATCGCCTCCAGAGTCAGAACGTCTCCGTCAAGCGCTCCCTTCACGGGGGCGCCGTCGCTCACGACAAACATACCCAGCACGGGCGGCTTGAGCACCGTGCGCACACGCTCGACCAGCTTCGGCCAGAAGCCGCTCGGTGCGGCGGGCTTCGACTTCGGTTCCTCGGGCATCGGCTCGAGGGGCGGCGCATCGTCATCGTCCCATGGCGGTGCCTCATCCAAAGGTGCTTGCTCCTGCAGCGCAGGCTGTGGTGCGGCGATCACGCCGTTTGCCACCTTGTTTTCCAGGCGGCTCAGCCGTGCGTTCAGGGACTCCAGATCCATCACCGCCTCCGGCTCGCACAGACGGATAATGCACAACTCCGCATCAATCCTGCGGTTTGCCGAGGCAGAGAAGCCCAGGGCTGTCTCACGCAGAATGCTTGTCATGCGCAGCAGCTCGCCCGGGGAGAACTTGGGCATCAAGCTCTGTAGCTCCTGCTGCGTGCAGATGCCTGAAACCATGCCCACACCCTTCGGGGCGGTTTTGAGCATCAGAAGATCACGGCAGACCGAGCACAGCTCATCGAGCATGGCCGAAAGATCCTTGCCCTCGGCATACTGCCCGTTGAAGATCTGCAGCGCGGAGGCTGTGTCGTGCGCTCCGATCGTCAGCAGAAGCTCGGCCGTCTTGCGCGTGCCTGCCAGTCCCAAAATCCGGCAGACCTCGTCCGTCGTGATCTCGCCACTTGCGGCCGAGGCGCATTGGTCAAGCATGCTGACCGCATCACGCATACCACCGTCGGCCAGTCGTGCCAAAAAGGCAGCTGCATCGGTTTCCAGCTCGAGCTGCTCCCGATAGGCGATGTAATTGAGGCGGTCGACAATGTCCTCCGGCAAAATTCTGCGGAACGAGAAGCGCTGGCATCGCGAAAGAATCGTCACCGGAACCTTGTGCAGCTCCGTGGTTGCCAGAATGAACAGCAGGTGCGCCGGCGGCTCCTCGATGATCTTCAGAAGCGCATTGAAAGCGCTGTTCGAGAGCATATGCACCTCGTCAACGATGTACACACGCTTTTTGACCTCGGCCGGGGAATACATTGCCTCATCACGCAGCGATCTGACATTGTCAACACCATTGTTCGAGGCCGCGTCGATCTCCAGAACATCCATGCAGGAGCCGGAATCGATGCTCCTGCATGCCGCACAGCGGTTGCAGGGATTGCCGTCGATCGGCTCTAAGCAGTTGACCGCCTTTGCCAGAATTTTGGCGCAGGTTGTCTTACCGGTGCCTCTTGTGCCGGTGAACAGATACGCATGGCTCAGACGGTTGTTGATAAGCTGATTTTTCAGCGTCTGGGTAATATTCAGCTGTCCGACCACATCGTCAAAGGTTTGCGGCCTGTATTTTCGGTAAAGAGCCTGATACATACTGTCACCTCGCCTTCGTGCTTCGGCTTATAGTATAAACGATTTTAGCAAAAAAAGCAACACAAAAGACAACCCACAGCCACAATATTACAAAACCGGGATAGGCTGGCCTATCCCGGTTTCGTTATTCTTATTGCGTTGCCATGTAGGCAGCAACTGCGTCACCGTAGGTGAGCATTGCGTTGACCAGATCGATCTGGCCTGCGTCGGTGCTCGTTGCACGAGTCTTTGCAACATAGCTCTCAACGCTCCAGGTCACGGTATCGGTAATGGCGGTGTCGCCGTCGTACAGAGTGACGGTGATGAGTCTTCTCATCTGCTTTGCGCCGACATCGTCAAAGTCTGCTGCAATCATGACGGGGTTGAGGTTGTAAGCAGGCAGTTCCTTGATAACCGTGCCATCGAGTGCGTCCTTGACAATGAACTTCATGTTTGCAAGGTTTGCACCGGGCTTCAGGTGCGACAGAGTCAGGGTGACTCTTGCCTTCAGAACGACGCTGGTGTTCAGCGTGCCGAGGCCGCCCTCTGCCTTGGAGTTGTCAACAGCTTCCGGAGTCTCCATGGTAGCATAAGCCATGTGAGCCTCGGTCAGGTCAGCGTCAACCAGGTTCTCCGTGTCGTACTGGAAGTAGGTCTGAGCCACTGCGCCGTAGCGGAGCATATCGACATACATGGTCTTCTTTGCATCGGTGCTGGTTGCCAGATCCAGGCCTCTCATCAGGTAATCCTTGACGGAGTCAGCCTGCGTCGGGCCGTAGAAGATGTTGCCTTCTGCGTCCACGCAGTACAGGGTTGCTCTGATTTCGTCGCCCATTTCCTTTGCGGTCAGGCCGGTGAAGCTTGCATTGTGCAGGAACGGATTTGCTGCATTGGGCATCGGAGTCAGAGCCGTCTGGCCTTCGCCGTAGCCGAAGGTCACGGTCTTGGGCTCTGCGCCAACCATATCCTTCTCGACAACGAGGTAGAAGCTCTCATACTTGCCAACGAGTGCGTTGGGAACAGTGAAGGCTACGCTCATTTCCGCACCGACAACGATGCTCATGCTCGGCTTGAGCGTCTCGACAAATTCTTCCTTCGGTGCAACTACTTCGATCGCACCACAAGCGCAGGAACCGTCAACATAGGTATGCTGCTGGACGGTGTAGTCACCGC
>SVMF01000022.1 GCA_015067565.1 Oscillospiraceae bacterium
CCTATACCGCACAGGCCATCAAGGTTGAGGGAACTCTGGCAGTGTCCGACAGTGAGGACAAGCCCTTTACCGATACCTATGGGTATGAGTTCTGCTGTAAGATCGTGGATGCAAGCTATACGATTATCAAAGCCGAGGAGCTTTCTGCGGATATGGCACTGTGGCAGAAGATTGCGGAAAGCGATGTGGTGAATGATATCTATAAGATGTACGACTATGTCAACTTCCTGTGCTCTTGGCCTACCTACTATGTCAACAATTTCACAGATGAGAATGGAAACGAGGTCAAGGGCTACTATCTGTACGCAGCCGATGCAGAAAATTTCGTATATCAGGATGGGGCACAGTACAACTACGGCTATCAGGAAGGCTATTTTGACTCCATCATCGCCAAAATCGAGTCTGTAGACCCCTCTGCATTTGCGGACTTGGTTGCCAACATTCGTAAGGCAGAAGCCCTTGCACAGGAGGCACTTGCAGAGCTGGAAAACGGGAATTATACTTCCGAGTATCAATATGTGGAAATGTTCGGGCAAGAAGACTATGTCTACACCCTGAATAAGGGCGATGAGCTGGCGGCTCGAATGAATGAAATCTATACTGAATTTGCAAACTGGCTGGGAAGCTGGGAAATGTAGGAGGAATTATAATGAAAATTGCAGTCACTTATGAAAATGGTCAGGTATTTCAGCATTTTGGTCATACGGAGCAGTTCAAGGTCTACACAGTAGAGGGAACCGAGCTCCTTTCAGCAGAGGTCGTGGATACGGACGGCTTCGGACATGGGGCTCTTGCGGAGCTCCTGTCCCGGCTGGGGGCTGATATCCTGATCTGTGGCGGCATCGGTGGCGGTGCGCAGATAGCATTAGGGAATGCAGGCATCAAGCTTTATGGAGGCGTCAGCGGCTCCTGTGACGAGGCAGTAAAGGCTTTCCTTGCAGGTAAGCTGGACTATAATCCGGATGTCAGATGTGACCACCACGAGCACGCCCACGGTGCAGAGGGTCACTCCTGCGGCAACCACGGCTGTGGCAGCCACGGATGCGGGCATCATGAGTAACGCTTTCATACAATTGAGGAATGCGTTCTTTATCCCGAGAATAATCAACCACATCGCAAAACATGACCGCCGCCGAATAGGATCCATGAAGGAAAGAACACCATAAAACTCAAAAGCCATCGTGCTGAAGCGACTAAGCGCCGCTTTCGTACGATGGCTTTTTGTTATGCATTACCTTTGTATTTGTCCATTTCTAATACTAATTCTTGATTAAAATGTTTAATCAAGAATACCGTGTGCTTCGCACACTCGCACCGTGCAAAAGCACGTTGCACCGTCTCATGCAGTTCTTGACGCGCCTTCGGCGCTATAAAAAGGTTTTCAAGCTTTTTAACAAGAACTAGTATGTCCAAAAGCTCAATCAGACCTCCCACGGCTTCCTGTAAAGCGGACAGAGAGTTTTCCAATGTGCACTCTTCCGGTATCTTCCCGGGCTCAACTTTCAAGCAGTGAATCATGTTTTCTTTCATTGTATTATCCTCCAAAATAAAAGATAGCCATGCAAACAACTGTCTGCATGGCTTCATGAGAATAATATATAGACAAAAAATGATTCAATTCACGGCTATTTTCTGCCAAGGAGCCAATCTACACTGACATTCAGAATATCTGCTAAGGCATTTAGTTCAATGTCTGAAACGGGGCGTTTCTGTCCTTCCAAAAGTGATAACGCCGGAACGCTCATATCAACACCTGCAAGCTGGAGCTTCGCAAGCAATTCCACTTGCTTCATTCCCTGAGCAAGTCTTGCCTCAGTCACACGAGCACCAATGATATTACGATCTCCAAGCAAGGTTATTCCCAACGAATCGAAGGCTGTTACAAGTTCTGAGTTTAACGGTGCACCACCACATATGATCAGATCAAGATTTCCACCAAATGCAGAAATAACAGACTTGAAAAGAGACTTCCGCAAATCTATTTTGCACTTACGTAGTGTATTACTGATTTTTATGAGGAGTTTCAATAACTTGTCCTTCCGGCAATGCCTTGCGGTTGACTTTTCCACTGCTGGTCAGGGGCATTTCATTTAGATGGGCGAAGATATGGGGTAGCATATACTTTGGCAATTTCTTGCCGATATGTGCGCGAATTTCCTTTGCTTCTATCTCTTCGCCGGTATAGAACGCACAGATCAACTGTCTACCTTCGCTGTTTTTACGCACAACGACCACAGCCTGGGAAATACCGTCAATGCCGCAAATGGCATTTTCAATTTCCCCAAGCTCAATACGGAGACCTCTGATTTTTACCTGGAAATCATTTCTTCCCACATAGACAATATTTCCATCTTCGCGCCAATAAGCAAGGTCGCCGGTTTTGTATAACTTGCCCTCGCCAAAAGGATTGTCAACAAACTTCTCCGCCGTCAGTTCCGGACGGTTCAAATACCCTGCGCCAACACCATCACCGGCAATACAGAGCTCACCCGTAACACCGATGGGAGTAGGATGCATATGTTTATCAACAATATAGATTTGTGTATTGGCGATGGGTTTGCCTATGGTAATATCCTTAACATCAATAACTTCCGTATTAGTAGACCAAACGGTAGTCTCTGTCGGGCCATAAATGTTAAATATTTTTGCATCAGTATAAGAATATAATTCACTCACTAATGCTTCATCTACAGCCTCACCACCTAAAATGATGGCTTTCAATGTTTTTAAATAGTCAAGATTTTCTTTATCTACAATCAAAGATTTCATTTTTGTTGGTGTTGTCTGCAAAACATCTGCAGGACAGTTTAATAACAAATCATTTAACTTTATTTGTAACTTTGATTGTTCTTCGTTAGTCAAAAGAATTTCCAAGCCATTAGCAAGTGGCAAAAGGCTTTCGGTAACAAAAATGTCAAATCCAATAGTTGTAACGCTAATAACACGCTTGTAATCACTCTTAATGATTTTGTGTACTACGTTATTATTATTATTATTTACATAATTCACAACGCATTGATGCTTTAGTACAGTGCCTTTAGGCTTTCCTGTAGAGCCAGAAGTGTAAATACAATAGCACAAATCGTTGCTTGACATATCTACGTGCGGATTTGAAACATCATCAGCAGCAAGCAATTCTTGTATATTATCTTCTGTAATAAACAACTTTGCATTACTATCTGCAAGCATATAGTCAATTCTGTTCTGGGGATAATCAGGATCAACGGGCAGATATGCCGCACCAGATTTAAGCGTCCCAAGCATTGCAGAAAACAAATAACTTTTGCGAGTCAGTTTAAGCGCAACGATATCGCCAATGCCAATACCTTTTGTCACCAACGAATGGGCAATACGATTTGCTTGCTCATTCAATTCTGCATAAGTTAAAGTCTTATCACAAGCAATAACCGCAACCTTATCCGGAGTGCGCTCTACCTGTTCTTCAAACAATTGGTGAACACACTTATCCCTCGGATAGACAATAGCCGTATCGTTAAAGCCATATAATAGCTTAAAGCGTTCTTGTTCTGTAAGAGCTGTGATTTCCATCAAAGCTTTCTTGCTATCAAGTAGCTGTTCAAGAATTCGCTTGTAACTATCAATGAATCTCTGCATTGTAGTCTGCATATAGAGATCGGTGCAGTATTCTGCCATGATCAAGCTGTCAGACTCTCTTGGAATAATATTGAACGTGAAATCGTATTTGGATGTTTTTATTGGTAAAGATAAAAGTTCTGCTCTTTGATCTCCGAACACCACATCTGTCATTTCTTCACTTTGGTATGCAAACATCACATCAAAAAGCGGATTGCGGTCAGATGTTTGTATGTCAAGTTTTTTGACAAGTTCTCCATATGGATAGTCTTGATGATTGATGGCAGCAACGGAGTTTTCCTTTATCTCTTGCAAGAACTCAGCTACTGTCTTCGTTCCAACAGGCCTATTCCGTAAGGCAATGGTATTGACGAACATACCAATGGTATCTAAATTTTTGCTGCTTCTGCCGGAAATTGGCATACCAACCACAATATCCTCACTACCGGAGAACTTAGATAGGAGAATGTTGAAAGCACCCATATAGAACACATAGGGAGTAAGCTTCTGCTCCTTACAGAATGCTAAGATTTGGTTGTGCAAATTGATATCGACAGAGTCATAAATTGCGCTACCGTTGTGACTCTGTTTTGGGCCCCGGTGGTTGTCCGTGTTGATCTCAAGCACGGGTACTTCATCATTGTAGATGGACAGCCAGTACTTCTCACTTTCGCTGTAATCCTGCCTTTGTACGGAGAAATGTTTATACTGAACCGGTGTGTTTTTAAGACTTCTGCCCATATACAACTCGTTCAATTCCCGAAGAAAAATGGGCATAGAGCTACCATCGGTGATGATATGGTGCATATCAATCATCACCATATTTTTATAGTAACCTACGCGCAAAAGTGGGGCTTGCCCCAAATCAAAAGGACGGATAAAGGCAGCAATATCGTCAGTAGCTAACTGTTCCACCGGACATTGCACAGCATCATTGATGACCTGAATAATATGTCCGTCTTTGTTCTCAAAGTGTGTGCGTAAACTTTCATGACGAACAATAAGTCCATCAACCGCATTTTGCAAACGGTCAATATCCACGCTGTCAACCTTAAACACATACGGCACGTTATAGGTAGCGCTGTCACTGTTCATATTTTGTGCGGTATAAACACGCATCTGCGCATCGGTTGCAGGAATATCTCCGGAATAATCAAACACTTCATCGAAACATTCCGCAGCCGTCAGCTGTTCTGCCAATTCCTTTACTGTATCGCATTCAAAAATAGTCTTGGTATCGGTATGATAACCCTGTTTTTCCAGCTTTGAAATAAGCTCAATTGCTTTAAGGCTATCGCCGCCGATGTCGAAGAAATTATCCATAATACCGACTTTGTCAATACCGAGTGTCGCTTCAATAAATGATACAAGGATTTCTTCTTTCTCTGTCGTAGGTGCCACATATTCAACCGCTGCATCAATAGCATACAGATCCACTTCCGGCAACGCCTTGCGGTTGACTTTTCCACTGCTGGTCAGGGGCATTTCATTTAGATGGGCGAAGATATGGGGTAGCATATACTTTGGCAATTTCTTGCCGATATGTGCGCGAATTTCCTTTGCTTCTATCTCTTCGCCGGTATAGAACGCACAGATCAACTGTCTACCTTCGCTGTTTTTACGCACGACGACCACAGCCTGGGAAATACCGTCAATGCCGCAAATGGCATTTTCAATTTCCCCAAGCTCAATACGGAGACCTCTGATTTTTACCTGGAAATCATTTCTTCCCACATAGACAACATTTCCATCTTCACGCCAATAGGCAAGATCACCGGTCTTGTACAGCTTTCCTTCACCAAAGGGATTATCGACAAACTTCTCCGCCGTCAGTTCCGGACGATTCAGATAACCGGCACCGACACCGTCTCCTGCAATACAGAGCTCGCCGGTTACACCAATAGGTGTTGGCTGCATGTATTTGTCAACAATATAAATTTGGGTGTTTGCAATAGGCTTGCCTATCGTAATTAGTTTTCCTCGAGTAAGCTCATTGACCAACACGCAGATCGTAGCTTCTGTAGGACCGTAAATGTTATAGATTTGGCCACTAGGGGAAACATCCTTTATCAGATCAAGCAAATGCTCTGAAAACACCTCGCCACCAACAACAAAGCTCTTAACTCTTGCGAAACAGGACTTGTTTTGACGGTTGACTATGTAATTCTCAATTTTTGTAGGCGTTGAGAAGAGCATGTTGTGTTCCGAGTGTTCAAACAAGGATTCAAATTTCGCTTGATTATAAATTTCGTCCTCGCTTGCCAAAATAACCTGTTTTCCCTGTGCCACGGATAAGACAGAATCCATTATAAATGCATCAAAGGTTACGATAGTTGCAGATACTACAGTATCAATATTTTTCCAGAACTTTTGATTTGCCGCAATGAAATTCATCATACTGTCATGCTTTAACAAGGACATTTTCGGCATTCCTGTCGAACCGGAAGTATGCAACGCACAGAAAGCATCATCATGGCTGATTGTAGTATATAAGTTTTGAGTATGACGGCCCGAAAGAAACTCTGAAACATTATCTTCGTCAATGCAATATCGAGATTTACTCTCGGCAAGCATATAAGAAATCCTATCTTCTGGGTAGCTGGGATCAATCGGCATATATGCCGCACCAGATTTAAGCGTCCCAAGCATTGCGGAAAACAAATAACTTTTACGAGTCAGTTTAAGTGCAACGATGTCTCCAATGCCAATACCTCTTGCCACCAAAGAATGTGCAATACGATTTGCTTGCTCATTCAATTCTGCATAGGTTAAAGTTCTATCACAAGCAACAACCGCAACCTTATCCGGAGTGCGCTCTACCTGTTCTTCAAACAATTGGTGAACACACTTATCCCTCGGATAATCAACAGCAGTGTCGTTGAAATCATAAAGCAGTTTCTGCTTTTCATCATCAGACAGAATATTCAATTCATAGAGTTTCTTTGCATCGTCGGTGATCGCATCGAAAAGCAGATTGCAGATATGCTGATGCAGTCTATCGATCTCGTGCTCGGTGAATTTGTCGGTCAAATAGTCGTAGTGAATGCGGAAGATGCCCTCGTTATCGCGGTCATCAATATGAATCTGCAAGCTCTCGCTCTGTGAGCCGCTATGATACCATGTCGTTTCAATATTTGCACCGGTGACGGTTGCGTTCTGATAACTAATCATCACATCATAGAGTTTCTCGGTAAAGTTAAACTCATTGCGGATAGCAGACAGCACATCACCGTAATTATACTTTTGATGACGGAACACCGAAAATGCGGTTTCTTCTATTGCAGAAAGGTTCTCGGCAAAGGTTTTAGCGTTATCCAGCTCAATCAGCATTGGTGCAGTATTAACAAACATACCTGCAGTATTGTTTTCTTTCACACCACTGCGGTTAAGCACAGCAGTACCTATATAAAACTTCTCTGTATTCATTTTAGTACGGTTTATATAGGCAGACAGAGCTGCCGTAAACAGCATAAAAGCAGAAGTGCCTTTTCGCTGTACATAAGTATTGATGAGGCTTGTCTTTTTAGAATCAATAACAAAAGTCTTACGGCAAGCGAGCAAAGTCTTATTTTGCTTCTCACTAAGATACGTTACCTCGTCACATCTTTTGAACTGCGAAAGGAAGAAGTCTCTGTCCTTTCCGTAACGCCTGCTCTGCAAATACGAATTCTCGCTTTCGACATAATCAGCGTAGGAATAGCTAACAACATCTTCACCTTTGAGGAGCTTGTTAAACTGGGTTCCCAACAATGCCAACGTCCAAGCATCGCCGATCAAATGATGCAGTTTCACCAAGAGCCCGTACTGTCCGGGCAAAGTAACGATGTTGATTTGACACAGAGCTCCTTGCAAGTCAAACGGTATCTGGGCATAACTTTGGGCATAACAGTCTAGCTCTGCTTTATTTTCAAAGCAGAGTACATTTATTTCTTGTTCGCTATAGTCCGCAACAGCTTGAGTAACTTCGCCGCCGTTCTCTGTTATGCGAATCCGAAGTGCATCGTTCCGCCGATACAGCTCATTAACAGCTGCTTTCAATGCTGATAGGTTTTTTTCACCGCTAATGAGCATACTGCCGCAAATAATGGCAATCGCCCCACCAGAAAACCTCTCCATATCATATATTAATTTCTGCGGTTTCGTTAGGTGCATGATATTTTCCACTCTCCTGCAACAGTATCTCCATAACAACATAATCATCATTATGTAGTATGTATGTTCCTCCAATATAATCAGTACATAGCAAAATTATACTCCAAAATATATCAAAACGCAAGTATGGTATGCCGGAAAACAGGAGCTGTTCCTGCGTTGCGGCACGCTTTTCCTCACGGCACAGTTTTGCCTTGTTCCTTTGTTAAAACCATCCTGTTACCTCCTTGACTTGTTTTTCGCATTTTTATATTGTAGCCAAAATCAAGCAGTAAATTGAAAAGCTCATAAGTATTTGACACAAATAAATAATCCGCATATAGGCGCTCTCCCAAGCGAATATGCAGACTATTTCTATAATGTTACCTTATAAATGCAAAAATGTTAGCTTGGAAAGCGAGAAATGTGTAACGGAGCATCTCAGGTTAAAGAAAAGAATAGCAAAGAGCTGATTTCGTCGCCGTCGTCGTCTTGCCGACAAATTGCCGACAAGTGAAGATGGCAGGTGATGCTCGACCTATGAAAAAGTGCGGAAAATGCAAATGGCAAAAATGTTTGGAAAACATAGCAAAAACACCAAGAATCCGAAGATTCTTGGTGTTAAATCTGGTTGCGGAGGAGGGACTTGAACCCCCGACCTCCGGGTTATGAGCCCGACGAGCTGCCAACTGCTCTACTCCGCGATATTGGGCTCTAAAGAACAGCACCCTGTGGTCCATTCCTTAGTGCTCATTTAGATTAGCACATAATTGTTGATTTGTCAAGTAAAATCTTTTGACAAGATATGACTTTTTTTGATCGTTCCATTCTATCTGTCTTTAGCGCTCCGTGTCTGTGCAAAAAGCGCATACGGTATATGCTCCGTTTAAGTGCGTCAGGTAGCCCATTCTCCCTTGCGGATGTGTAGTTTACATCTTGAAATTACTGTTTGTAACTGTTTTGTGAAGATACTTGCATTGTTGGCAGTATAATGATATAATAACTGCAGAAAATGAAAGGAGACCGCCCATGTTTCAAGATAGTCCGCGTGTGCAGTATCGAAAGCCCCCTGTTCTGGAGGTCATTTGTCAGCTTCGATTCCCGACGATTCTCTCCATCAGCGCAAAGGAGCCTGCGGAATTTCAGGAGCTGATCCGTGGGGAATTCCCTCGTTATTCCAAAAACATTGAAAAGCAGCCGCCGAAGGTCATGCAGGGCCCGGGCGGTATGAAAGTCGAAGAACAGCCCGGTGTCACGAACTATCAGTTCCTCTCCGCTGACGGCCGCTGGAAAGTCAATCTGACCAATCATTTCATCGCACTTGCCACGCCCGGTTACACCACTTGGGAGGAATTTGCCGGCAAGCTGGATGAAGTTCTTGCACATTTTATCGCTGTATACAAGCCAGCATTCTTCGAGCGCATCGGTCTGCGCTACATCAACGCCATCTCTCGCAAGGAGCTGGGTGTTGAGGATCTTCCGTTCTCTGAGCTGATCCGACCGGGGTATCTCGGTCTGATGGCGGATGACGATGTGGAAGAGCGTGCTTTCCTGCGCACGATGCAGACGACAGAGGTGCGTCTGCCCGGTGGCTGCCAGCTCAAGCTCAACTGCGGCCCGGGAATGCTCAAGCGCGGTAATGTAGAGGACAAGGAAGTCAAATTCATTCTGGATATCGACATTTTCATGGCAGGCAAGGTCGAGATGAAGCACTCAGCCGGCGCACTCACCACCGTGCACACCAACGCAAACCGCATTTTCCGCGGAGCAATCACGGAAACGCTGCACGATGCCATGGAACCCATGTAAGTACGGAGGAAACCTATGTTTTACTTTTACGGCATTGACTGGACCTATATCGTTCTGGTGCTGCCTGCGATTATTTTTTCCATGATCACCAGCGCAAGGGTCAACAGCACCTTCAAAAAGTACAGCCAGATGCAGAATTTAAGAGGTATGACCGGTGCGCAGGCGGCGCAGCGTGTTTTGTCCGCCAACGGTGTCAGTGGTGTGCGCATCGAGCACATCTCAGGCGATCTGACCGACCACTATGACCCGAAGACCAATGTCATCCGTCTGTCTGACAGCGTGTACAACGCGGCCACTCCTGCGGCTGTTGGTGTCGCTGCGCATGAAGCAGGCCATGCAGTGCAGTACGCCATGAATTATGCGCCCATCAAGATCCGCGCCGCCATTGTCAATGTGACCAACATTGGCTCAAAGCTGTCCATGCCGATGATCCTGATTGGCATTGTTCTGATGGGCATACAGAGCTTATCTGCCTTCAGTGAGCTGTTTTACTACCTGGCGATCGCCGGCGTGCTGTGCTACGGTCTGTGTGTGGTATTCCAGCTTGTAACCCTGCCGGTGGAGTTCAATGCCAGCCGCCGTGCCAACGAAGCCATCGAGCAAACGAATCTGCTCGGCGAAGCCGAACGCAAGGGCGCAAAGAAGGTACTCTCAGCCGCTGCGATGACCTATGTTGCAGCTTTGGCCGTCAGCTCCATGCAGTTTTTGAGACTGCTGCTCATGGTCACGAGCCGACGAGACGATTGATCCAGCGCTCTTACAATATCTTTTACGAAAAAATCCCGAGAACAACCGTTCTCGGGATTTTTTCTTATTTCGTCATTCGGTTGTTATTTCATGTCTGCTGAATAAGTCGCTACTGCGGCTTATTCGCACAGCTTTGCTGTGCAATCGTGCAAAAACGGCCCTTTTAACCGTTTTTGCACGATTCAGACATGTAAACAATGCGTATTTTCACACGAGTATCGCAAGGCTCGTGTGAAATGTGCAAGGTTTTTAGCGGTTTTACCGCAAAAACCTTGCACTTGAACAACGCAAAACAGCCCTGAAAGCCTTGGCTTGCAAGGGCTTTCGCGTTGTTCATTACGCATTATTTCAATGTCTACCGCAGATCCTTTATACCACGATACGACATTTTTCAATGCCATAGTATTCCATACACGCAATCGCTTGCGCGTCGATGCGTTCTCCGCACACAAGGATTGGAACCGCGGGCGGACAGGTCACGCTCGGTGCAGCAAGTACCGCACCGTCACACTGCACAATGGGACACTCGCGGCTCTCACGCGTCAGCGCCTCATACATCGGCATGACACGAACGGGGTTTGGCAGTTTTGGTGGCAATACAGCAATGGGCTGTCTGTGTTCGATGGAAGCAAGTGCCGTTTCCAAGCGCTCCAAGCCTGCCTCTCCGACCTCCGGAGTGAGCATCAGCACGAGAAAATCCGGGTCAGAAAATTCGCACACGATATTCTGCTCTGTCAGATGCTGTGCAAGCTCGTCTCCTGTATATCCGTAGGACTTTGTTGCAATCGTCAGCTTGAGTGGCTCCTCTCCGAGGAAGCGGTAGCCAAGCGCAGAAAGACGCCGTTTGGTCTGCGCAGCCTCAGCTATAAATGCCGCCAAACGTCCCTCATAGCCTTCGCTCAGGTAGCGATTTGTCGCATCGAGGGATTGCAGGATCAGGTACGACGGGCTGGTCGAGGCAAAGATGGACATTGCCAAATCCGCGTGCTCAAGGAAGAACCCGGGCGCACCTTTGGCGATGTGCAAATATGCGCCTCCGGTCAGCACAGGAAGCGTTTTGTGCGCCGAATCGCAGCACAGGTCGGCCCCCAGCTGCATCGGATGTCTGCCGACAAAGCGCAGGTATGCGCCGTGCGCATTATCGACCAAGAGCAACACTCCATGCTTGTGGCAAAGTTGGGAAAGCGCCTCGATGTCGGCCACATTCCCCAGATAATCGGGGCTTGTCAGATATACCGCCGTCGGTTTGCTCTTTAAAAGTTGTTCTTCCAGCGCTGACGGTGTGATATGGCAGGACAATACCGTATCCTCTTGGCTCGGCATCAGCCATTGCACGTCGATCTGCAAAAGGGCCGCTGCCGTGACAAAGGTCTTGTGTGCATTGCGTGCAGCCAGGATCGTCGGGCGCTTGCCCATCGACTTGGCAAAAAGCACCGCCAAATACAGCATCGCACGGATGGCAAGGGAAGATCCTTCGGTGGAATAGAGTGTTTTTGCCGTGCCAAAGATCCTGGCCACATTTTCCTGACTTTGGCGGAGGATCCCCGTGGCATGGTAGAGCACGTCCGCACCCTCGATTTCGGTCAGGTCGAGGGCCTCTGCGCCCAGCGGCCCCGTACCCTTATGTCCGGGCATATGCAGCCGCAGGGCACTTCGCTCGGCATATTGCCGCACAAAATCAACAATCGGTGTTTGCATCGGCATCCAGGGTCTTTGCAGCCTCAAGCATAATCGCGCACTCCATACGCTTGCGGAACAGCTCGCAGCCGGATTTATACACGCCGGTAATCGCACCGGTGGCATGGTAGGCATTTGCGGCACAGCCGCCGGAGCAGTAGAGCTTTGCCCAGCAATTGGCACACTCAGGACGGGTATAGACATTGCAGGAGGCGAACTCGCTCTGAATTTCCTTGTTGGTCACTCCCTGCCAGATGTCGCCCAGCTTGAACTTCTCGTCACCGACGAACTGATGGCACGGATACAGATCGCCCCACGGGGTCACTGCCATATATTCCGTGCCGGAGCCGCAGCCGGACACGCGCTTGTAGATGCACGGGCCACCCTTGAGGTCGATCATGTAATGGTAGAAGGTAAAAGGCTTCCCCTCGCGATGGCGGCGCAACATCAGCTCTGCAAGCTGCTCATACTGCTCCATCACGATCGGCAAATCCTCGGCTGTCAGAGCCGACGGCGACGACGGATCACAGACGACAGGCTCCATGCTCAGCTCGGTGAAGCCGAGGTCGAGCATCGTCTCGATGTCCTTCAAAAAGTCAGGGTTGGCATGGGTGAAGGTGCCGCGCATATAGTAGTTCTTATGGCCTCTGGCCTCGACGAGCTTCTGGAACTTCGGAACAATGCGCTCCCAGCTGCCCTTGCCTGCATAGTCGACGCGGTAACGGTCATGGATCTCCTTGCGGCCGTCAAGACTCAAAACAACATTGCTCATCTCGCGGTTGGAAAAATCGATCACATCGTCATCGATCAGAACACCATTGGTGGTCAGGGTGAAGCGGAAGTTCTTTCCACTCTCCTTCTCGCGCTGTCTTGCATAAGCAACCAGCTGCTTGACTACATCAAAATTCATCAGCGGTTCGCCGCCGAAGAAGTCCACCTCAAGATTTCTGCGGCCGGCAGAATGCTCGATCAGGAAATCCAGCGCACGCTTTCCAACCTCCAGGCTCATCACGGCACGGTCCCCTTGATATTCGCCCTGGCTTGCAAAGCAATAAGCGCAATTCAGGTTGCAGGTATGTGCCACATGCAGGCACAGAGCCTTGACCACGCCGGAGGTCTTCTGCTTCAGGGTGCCCGCCATGGGCGAGAAAATGTCGGGCGCAAAGAGCTTACCTGCCTCACGCAGCGCCTCGATCTGCTCGAAGCATTCCTCCACCTCCGCAGCGGATACTGCGGGATATTTTTCCGTAATATAGTTCAACAGCTTCCCATGCTCGGTCTGCTCGTATTGTTCGATGATGTCAAAAGCGACCTCGTCGACCACATGGACAGAGCCCGAACAGACATCCAGCACGATGTTCAGGCCGCCAAGCTTATAGCAATGTATCATAATCTTACTCCGTTTCTGTTGTTATCACAAAAAATGCCGCCATATGGCGGCATTTGGGTGCGAAATCTTATTTGTCCTGCTTGTTCTCGCACTGCTGATTTGCGATACCGCAGCTGGTCTTGCATGCAGACTGGCAGGAAGTCTGGCACTCACCGCAGCCGCCCTTCTTTGCGCTCTCGCAAAGGTTCTTGGTTTCCAAAGTCTTGATCATCATATTGATAACCCTCCAAATTTATGATTTTATTTATTGTAGCACATCGAAATCCATAAGTCAATCGCTAATCCGTAAACTTTTGGTTTTTCGGTGGCTGTCAGGACGGAAGCTTTGCCAAACCTGCATCGATCAGCTTTTGCAGCGACAGAAGAATGCCGAGCTTTGCGTGATACCACGTCAGGCCACCCTGAAAATAGACCGCATAAGGCGGACGGATGGGGCCGTCAGCCGACAGCTCGATGGACGAGCCCTGCACAAAGGCGCCGGCCGCCATGATGACCTCATTTTCATAGCCGGGCATCGCCCACGGCAGCGGATCGACATAGGAATCGACAGGAGCGGCCATCTGAATGCCCTTGCAAAAGGCGATCATTGCCGCTTCAGAGCCGAGTTCGACAGCCTGAATGATGTCGTGACGGGTTTCGATGCTGTTGGGAACCACACGGAAGCCGAGTCTTTCATAGAGGTTTGCCGCAAAGATCGCACCCTTGAGCGCCGAGACCACGACCGTCGGAGCAAGAAAGAATCCCTGATAGAATGCAGGCATCAGGCCGAGGTTTGCGCCAACCTCCTGCCCCAGGCCGGGAGCGCTGAGACGGAAGGCGCAGCGGTTGACATACTCCTTTTTGCCACAGATATAGCCGCCGATGGGTGCCAGACCGCCGCCGGGGTTCTTGATCAGCGAGCCGACGATCATATCCGCACCGACATCGCTCGGCTCGATCGTCTCGACAAATTCGCCGTAGCAGTTGTCGACCATGCAGATGATGTCGGGCTTGAGGCTCTTGAGAAAAGCGATCAGCTCCCCGATCTGCTTGACCGAGAAGGTCGGGCGGGTCGCATAGCCCTTGCTGCGCTGAATGGTCGCCATTTTGGTCTTTTCATTGACGCAGGCGCGGATGGCATCATAGTCAAATGTGCCGTCGGCCTTCAGGTCGGCCTGACGGTAAGAAACACCGTACTCCTTGAGCGAGCAGGTCGACGGACGGATGCCGATCACCTCCTCGAGGGTGTCATACGGAGCGCCGACCGGGGACAAAAGCTCATCTCCCGGCAAGAGGTTGGCCGACAGCGCAACCGTCAGCGCGTGGGTTCCGCAGGTGATCTGCGGTCGCACCAGTGCCGCCTCTGTATGGAAGGTGTCGGCATAGATGCGCTCTAAATTGTCACGGCCCACATCATCGTAGCCGTAGCCGGTCGTCGCGGCAAAATATGACGCGCCGACGCGGTTTTTCTGCATGGCCGCAAGCACCTTGGCCTGATTGTACTCGGCCACAGCATCAACCTCAGCGAAGCGTTCCTTCAGATCACGAAGGATCTGTTCGCCGTACCCATAAACCTCGGCCGAAACACCGAGCTTGTCATACATCTGTTTCATTGGTTTGCTCCTTGTATCACTGTTATACGAAAGAATTATAGCGACCGGCGGCGCATTTGTCAATACAGCCGCCTAAGAGAGAGGCACCTAAATGCCACGAAGCCATAAATTCCGATTTTTGCTGAGATAAGTACGCAAATTCATTTCATATTTTCAGCATGACATCTCAAGATACCGCATGAGCATGGCGGCAATCTCGGCGCGGACAGCCAGCGCCTCACTCGAGAGCGTACCATAAATGCCCTTGATGATGCCGCGTTCAACCGTCCAGGTCACGGCATCGACGGCATAGGCACTGATGATGTCACAATCAGGAAAGGCCGCAAGTGCCTCAGGGTTGCTGACGCTCACAGCCTCACCCTTGAACTGTGCATAACGGTATAAAATGGCAGCGATCTGCTCTCTGGTGATATAGCGGTTCGGTGCAAAAGAGCTGGGCGAAACACCGTTGACGATGCCATTGTCATAGGCCCATGTGACTGCCTCAGCATACCACTGGCCATCCAAGACATCGACGAATGGATTTGTAAGGTCGCTTACATCAGGCGCGCCCTCGCAGCGATACAAGATGGTGACGAGCATTGCACGGCTCACGCAGCCGTTGGGATCAAATCGGCGCTCAGAGATGCCGTTCATCAAGCCGTGCTCGATGGCATAGACCGTCTCGTCGTGACACCATGCCTCGGGAGTGATATCGTCGTAGATTTCGCAGGGGCAATCCTCGTGAGCAAAGGCCACACCGCTCAAGAGCATCACAACAGCAAGAAAAACACAAATTCTTTTCATAAAAACCCTCCGATAAATTACGCCGAAGTCAAAGACTTCGGCGTAACAGTCTGTCGAAAAACTTGATTTTCGACAGACTGACAGAGTTCAAAAAGTCGTCAAGACGAGCAAACCGAGCGCGTCGGCGTACGATGGTACGGTAGAGCTCGGTTTGCGATGTAAGTCAAAATGCCTTGCGTAGCAAGCATTTGAAGTGCTTTTTTGCTGTATCGGAGATACGTTCGAAATCGCTTATTTGAACACAGATCGCCAACCGCCAAAAATTTGCATTTTGACGATTGGCGACTTTTTTGACACTCTGTTACGCCGAAGTCAGAGACTTCGGCGTAAGCATTTTACGGCAGCAGATTTTCGAAATAACGCTGCAGAATGGTTGCAAACTGTGCACGGGTGGCCGTTGCGGTGGGGGCGAGCTTACCGTCCATACCGCGGATGAGCTCAACAGAAATGGCCCAGGTCATTGCCTCCACAGCATAGCCGCTGATGGTGCTGGCATCAGGATAACCGCTCAGATCTGTGCCCTCGACGCTGACATCCAGTCCGATGGAATTGCTGTAGCGGTACATGATGGCGGCAATCTGCTCACGGCTGATGGCAACATCGGGGGAGAAGGTGGTTGCGCTCGTGCCGTTGACGATGCCGTTGTTTGCGGCCCAGATGATGGCCTCGGTATACCACTGACCGTCCACAACATCGGCAAACGGGTGATTCATGCCCTCGGTGGAGGGTTCTTCCTCGATGCGGTAGAGGATCGTGACGAGCATCGCGCGCGTGATAGATGCATTCGGTGCGAACTGATTGTCACCGACACCGTTCATGAGCTTGTGATCCGAAACGAAACGGATGGCATCATAGAACCAATTGCCCTGCTTGACATCGCTGAACTCGACGGGCGTCGGGGGTGTGGTGGTCTCCAGCTCGGTACCGCAGTGGTCGCAACGGTTGTCGCTGTCGGCATCTGCGTGGTCAATGATGTCGGTATAATTCTTTTCATAAGAGTCGCCGCAGCGGCTGCAGGTGTAAAGGTCATAACCCTTCTCGGTGCAGGTGGGCGCAACGACGGTCATGACGTAATCGTGCGCAGCATCGGTGTAATTCTTCTTATAAGAGTCGCCACAGCGGCTGCAGGTGTAAAGGTCATAACCCTTCTCGGTGCACGTGGGCGCAACGACGGTCAGAACATAGTCGTGGCCAAGCTTGTCGATGGCAACTGTATCAACGATGGCTCCGCAGTTGTCGCATACAACATTCTTCGCACCGGATTCGGTGCAGGTCGGCTCAACGATCTCCTCGTGGGTAGACTCGTGGGCACATGTGCTGGTAATGTAGTAAGTCTTGCCCTCGTGCATATAGGAGAAGACACCGTAGAAGTCGGTCTGTGCAGCGGCGGGGGTGAAATTGCTGCCGGCGGCCTTCGTTGCAGGCTTGGTCTCGGTCTTTTCGATCTCACTGCTGCCCCAGCCGACAAAGCTGTAGCTATGCGAGGTATCGGTCGGCTTGCCGCTGATCGTGGCAAGCTTCAGGCTCTCGCCGATATAACCCGAGGTCACACCGTTGACGCTGACACCTTCGGGAACGCTATAGGTGATCGTTGCAACCTGCTTTGCCACGAAGTTGATCGTGATGGTGCAATCAGCCTTCACATTCGAGAGGGTGAATACATTTCCGCTCTGGCTGACGGTAGCGGCGTTGGTCGGGTCCAGGGTATAGCCTGCGACCTTGTAACCGGTTTTAGGGGTAGCGGTAACGGTATTGCCGCTCAGGGAAACGGTGCCATAGGCGGTGTTATTGGACTTTGCTGTGATGGTATAGGCCTCGCCGGTGTTGCCGGAGGGAGTGCTCATGCCTGCAGGGATGGGCTTGCCCATGAGGATCCATCCGAGCTCGGGATAATCCACGAAGGGATTGCGGCAGCCTTCGATCTCCTGACCAACATCGTTACGGCTCATTTCGTATTCATCGACGGGATCCTGTGCACACCAGGCAAGCAGGGTGTCGACGCTTTCAAAGACGGTCGTAACGGAGCTCATCGATGAGGTGACGACATAGTCGTACAGAACGACACGAGCGCAGTCGCCCTTGGCATTGTCCAGCGGCTCAAAGAGGCTGTTGTCACGGTAACCGCCGATGCGGTTGCCGTTGAGAGAGTTGGCCTTGGCAGCACTGCCACCGCTGACCTCGCCATAGCGCAGGTTGCCTCGGGTGGAGTTGATGTTGGGGTCGGTCGGGCGCATGGCATGCAGGTCGCCCTCCATGGCGCTGCCGCCGAGGGAATCCGGCCACATATGCTCACGGTTCCAGGTCTTTGCGCTGTCCCAGGCGCTGTTGGTCGTGCCGTTGCAGTAGAACAGCACGAGCTTCGAAGTGCTGCCCTGGTAGGCATCGGTATACTTCATGTAATCTCTCAGACCGCCGTAGCCGACGGTGTCGCGATCGGAATTGATCAGGGTGCGCAGCGTGGTGCGCAGAGAAGAAGCGGACAGAGCAGAAAGCTTTTCGTAGGTGTAGTTGCCGGTGTAATAGCTCTTGGCATCTGCGCTCAGGGAGGTGCACAGAACCTCTCTCTTGCCGTTGTTATAGGAAATGGAGGCTGCACTGACCGATGCGGCACAGACCAGCAGGCTCAGCAAAACAGCCAGCGTCATGATCACGCTGAGGCTTCTTTTGAAAATGTTCTTCATAATATAACTCCTTAGATTCTGTGAGTGAGGATGCCGCGTTTGTCGTGAATGACATTGCGCGGGCAAACCATGGCGCAGGCGCCACAGGACAGACATTTATCCGCGAAGATGAAGGCGCGGTTTTCCGAGACCTTGACCGCTCCGGCAGGGCAGACCTTTTCACACAGGCCGCAGCCGATGCAGCTGACCTCGCAAACGTGCTTGCAGTGGGCGTCCTTATTGGAACACAGGACAACAATGGGATTAACGTCCATACGCAGATGGATGACACGCTGCGGACAGACAAGATAGCAAGCGCCGCAGCCGATGCACTTGGATTCATCGACCTCTGCCACACCATAGCAGTTGAGGAAGATGGCACCAAACTTGCAGGCACTGATGCAGGTGCCGCAGCCGGTGCAGCCGTAGGTACAAAGGTCATAGCCTTCTTCGGACTTTTTTGCCCGACAGCCGCCGTTGCAGTGCACGCAGGCGACCTTCGCGGGGGATTGTTTCTTAACGATCATAGCAAGCTCCTTTCTGCGTTACTTACGCTCGTAGGGCGTGCCGGACAGAGGAAGGGTGAAGCGACGCTCGCCGTCGAGACGGAAATAGGCATCGGCAATGGCAGGTGCAGTGGGAATGGAGGTGATCTCACCGATACCGATGGCGCCGCAAGCCACATTCAGGCCCGGCTTGTCGATGACAATAGCCTTGATCTTCGGGGGGATCTCGTGTGCGCGGAACAGACCCAGCTCGCCGTATTTCTCAATCGGCTTGCAGTTGCGGTCGATGGGATACTGCTCACGGAGGGCATAGCCCATGGACATCACCACGCCACCCTCGATCTGACCCTCGCAAGACAGGGGGTTGACCGCCTTGCCGACATCGTGGGCGGCCACGAAGGACTCGATAAAGCCGGTCTTTTTGTTGAGAATACACATCTGCGTGGCATAGCCGTAGGCCACATGAGACACGGGGTTGGGGACGTTGGCGCCGAGGGGATCGGTCTTTGCCAGATATTCACCGTAAAACTCCTGACCGACAAGGTCGGCAAGGGTCTTGCCGTTCTTCTTAGCCTCCATCAGCTTCTCGCAGGCGCGTCGGCAGGCTTCGCCCGTAACAAGGGTCTGACGGGAGCCGGAGGTATCGCCCGAGTCGGGAGCGATCCAGGTGTTGCTGCGCTCGTAGACGATGTCCTCACGCGTCAAATCGGTGTTGGTCACGATCATCTGCACCAGCACGGTGCCCAGGCCCTGACCGATGCAGGAAGCACCCGTGTAAATGTGCAGCTTCTTGTCATCCTCAACAATCAGCTTGCAGCGACCCCAGTCGGGGATGCCGACACCGACACCTGCGTTCTTCATGGCGCAGGCGATGCCGACGGGTTTTCCGGCGGCCAGTGCTGCGTCGTAATCGTCCTTGATAGCCTCAAGCGTCTCGACCAGACCGGTCGAGCCGTCCACGATCTGACCGTTCGGCAGGACACCGCCCGGGCGGATGGCATTGCGGTAGCGGATCTCCCACGGGGTGATGCCGACAAGGTCAGCCATCATGTTGAGCAGCGTCTCGGTTGCAAAGCAGGTCTGCGTGACACCGAAGCCACGGAAGGCACCTGCCGGAGGATTGTTGGTATAATATGCGGTTCCTTCGATCTCGAAGTTTTCGTAGGCATAGGGGCCGGCTGCATGGGTACAGGCACGCTCCAGAACAGGGCCTCCGAGGGAGGCAAAGGCGCCGGTATCGGAGGCGACCTTCGCCTTGACACCCATGATCTTTCCGTTTTCGTCACAGCCCATGGTGAAGTCCATCACGAAATGATGGCGCTTCGGATGTACCAGGAGGGATTCCGGACGGGAGAGCTTGACCTTGACGGGTCTTCCCGTGCAGTAGGTGATCAGTGCGGCATGGTGCTGCACCGACATATCCTCCTTGCCGCCGAAGCCGCCGCCGACGAGCGCGTTTTGTACCTTGACCTTCTTCGAGCCAAGCATCAGCGAGCATTCGTGCAGGGTGGTGTGTGAGCTCTGGTCGGTGGAGATGATGAACACATCGCCGTCATCGTCCTTGTAGGCCACGGCGCATTCGGGCTCCAGGAAGGCATGCTCCGTCCACGGCGTTTCAAAATGCTCACTCAGGACATATTTGGAATTCTTGATGGCCTCATCGGCATTGCCGCGGCTGATGTGCTTGTATGCCTGCACATTGTTTTCCTCTTCGTCAAAGACGCGAGGAGAACCCTTTGCTGCGGCGGTTTCGATGTCGTTGACGAGGGGCAGGATCTCGTATTCGATCTTGACAAGCTTCTTGGCCTTCTCCAGGGTGGCGGCATCCTCCGCAACGACCAGCGCAATGGCATCGCCCAGATAGTGCACCAGACCGCCGACAGGGATCAGAGTGTATTGGTCGTGCTTCAGGTGGCCGATCTTGTTCTCGCCGGGGATGTCGTCGGCCGTCAGAACCGCAATGACACCGGGCAGCTTGAGTGCAACGGAGGCATCGATGGACAGCACGCGCGCACGGGCATATTTACTGCGCACCGCACCGCCGTAACACATTCCGTCGATGTAGAAATCGTCGGGATACTTGCCGAAGCCGAGAACCTTCTCCTCGACGTCCAAGCGGTGGACACGAGAGCCGATCTTCCAATCGGACTCCGACGGCAGCGGCAGTACCCCCTCGCGCAGGATCTTGCTGGCCAGACGAATGGCATCAATAATCTTGACATAGCCCGTGCAGCGGCAGTAATTGTTACGGATGGCATAACGGATCTGTTCTTCCGTGGGGTTAGGAATCTTATCCAAGAGCGCCTTGGCGCACAGCACCATGCCCGGGATGCAAAAGCCGCACTGTACAGCACCTGCCTCACCAAAGGCATATACGAATACACTCTTCTCCCAATCGCTAAGACCCTCGACGGTCAGAACTGTCTTGCCGTCCAGACGATCGGTATCGGGAATACAGGCACGACACGGCTCACCGTTGATCAAAACGGTGCAGGCTCCGCATGCACCCTCACTGCAACCATCCTTGGCCGAGGTGATGTGCATCTCATCACGCAGGAAACGAAGCAGCTTCTGCTTCTTCTCCACGGTGATCTCTATGCCGTTGAGAATGAATGTTGACATATCAAAACCTTCTTTCTTCCCGTGAGGTGACACGGGCAAAGTCGGAAAGTACCCCATAGTATGAGATATTACTTTCATTATACAATAAGATACGCATACCTGCAAGATAAAACGCCCATCTTTTTTGAAATTTTTTAATGAATTTGTCATTTTTTTGTTGCGGAAAAAGAAATTTTTCACTTTTTCGAAATTGTAGTGGAAAAGCTGCAATAAATACGCTATAATATTATGATAGATAGCTATGGGGAGGAAAAGGCATGGGATTTGATGCACTGTTGGGAAACGATACGCTGAAGCAACGGCTTTCTTCTGCCTTTGCGAATGACAAGTCCTCTCACTGCTATATGATCACAGGCCCGAGTGGCTCGGGCAAGCATACCCTGGCACAGCTTCTGATCGCTGCCATGCAGTGCACGGGACAGGACAAGCCTTGCCGAAAATGTCCACAGTGCCACAAGGTTTTTTCCCAGACGCATCCGGATGTGATCACGGTGGACGAGCCGGAGAAGGCCAATGTTCAGGTCAAATATGTCCGAAAAACCCTGGAAGATTTGTATATCCGCCCGAACGAGGGCAAACGCAAGGTCTATCTCATCCCCCGTGGGCAGGCGCTTCGTATGGACAGCCAGAATACGCTGCTCAAGTGCATTGAAGAACCTCCCCCCTACGGAGCGTTCATCTTTCTGTGCGAGCACGGTGAAAAGCTGCTGCCCACGATCCGCAGCCGCTGTGTGGAGCTCAGGCTCTCCCCGCTGTCCGAGGATCAACTGTATCGGCAGTTGCTGCAGCGCTTCCCCGACGGCACAGAAAAACAGCGCAGGGCCGCCATGTTGCGAAGCGGCGGCTATCTCGGCCAGGCGATCGCACTCCTAAGCGAGGATGATGCCCTCAGCCCGCAGAGCATGGAATTTGTCGAGGCCTTTTGTGCCAAGGATACCAAGAAGCTGCTGCGCGTACTTGTGCCGATGGAGAAGCTCAAACGCGATCAGATCAAGCCGATTTTGGCACAGTGGTACGAGCTTCTGACCGGTGCGCTCAGTGCTCACAGCTCAATGCCCGCCGTGCGTGAGGAATGTCAGCGCATCGCCGATTGCTGCACGCTATCGGCCATGCTCAAGGCCACGCAGGATCTGAAAAAGGCTCTGACCATGCTCGAGGCCAATGTTTCGCCGGCTCATATTTGCGGCATGCTGGCAGTTTTGTTGTAACAAATAAGGAGAATATATGGAATTGAATGAAAATAAGGTCGTTGTGTGCGACATTCAGTTTCGCACCGGAACCAAGATTTATTATTTTGACCCCAACGGCATCGACGTCAAGGACGGTGATGAGGTGATCATCGACACCTCCCGCGGCCCTGAGTTCGGCAAGTGCGTCCGTGGCAATCACGAGGTCTTTGAGCGTGAGACTGTCGCGCCGCTGCGTCCGGTCCTGCGCCTTGCAACCAACGCCGACCGCAAAATCGACGAGGAGAATCGCGGCAAGGAGAAGCGGGCCCACGAGGTTTGCCTGGAGCGCATTGAGGCCCTTGGCCTGGAGATGCAGCTCGTTTCGACGGAATATGCCTTCGACGGCAGCAAGATCCTCTTTTTCTTCACCGCCGACGGCCGCGTGGACTTCCGCGAGCTTGTCCGCAATCTGGCCTCCGTGCTGCGCACCCGCATCGAGCTTCGTCAGATCGGTGTGCGTGACAAGGCCAAGATGGTCGGTGGCTTGGGCATCTGCGGCAGACCCTTCTGCTGCAAGGAATTTTTGGAGGATTTCCAGCCGGTGTCGATCAAGATGGCCAAGACGCAGAGTCTCAGCCTGAACCCGACCAAGATCTCAGGCACCTGCGGCAGACTCATGTGCTGCCTGAACTATGAGCAGGAGGCCTATGAGGATCTGCTGCGCAATGCGCCGAAGGCAGAATCCTTCGTCGATACACCCGATGGGCGAGGCACGGTTACGGAGGTCAATCTGCTCCGCCAGAGCGTGAAGGTGCGCCTGGAGCAGCAGCCGGATACCATCGTCTGCCACAAGAACTGTGACATCTGCGTACTGCGCAATGGCAAGGCAAAGAAGACCGACGAGCCGATCCCCGAGGATCTGGCACCAATCTCCGGCAGCAAGCAGAACAAGCAGATGGAAAAGCCGACCTTCTCGACCTATCTGGAGTCGGTCGTCCTGCGCTCAGAGAAGAAGATCGAGACCGGTGAGGCGGAGACTCCGAACGAGGGCGGTAAGCACCGCAATCGCCGCAAACCGGGCAGAAAGCCTGAGAAGGAGGCCGCTCTGTCTGCAAAGAAGGCTGAATCCAAGATGGAAAAGCCTGTCGAGCCGAAGGTAAAGCACGAAAAGCCGACGGAGACGAAAGCCAGACCGGAAAAGCCGCACGAGGCCCCAGCCCGTGAGGCAGCAGCCGAAGGCGCAGAAAAGCCGAAGAAGAAGGGGCACTACTATCACAAGCGCTTCCACAAGAAGAACCATAAGCCCAAGGGCGATGCATAAAAAATGGAGGAACCCGGCGGGTTCCTCCATTTTTATGCGCAAATCGGAATTTTATACTAATTTTCAATAAGAAGTCGACAGTTATGTCATTGCGAGGAGCGAAACGACGTGGCAATCTCCAAAAGCAAAATGCCTGCATGAGATTGCCACAGCCGCAAGCGGCTTCGCAATGACAAAATTTCACTCTGCCTACTTTTCATCGAAAATTAGTATTACGCACGATGCCGCCTTGGAGGCACTTCGCTCTTCCAAGGCGGCTGTTTTTATGATTCGGTATAGCGAATCTTGCAGGTGCCGAAGCTGTTATCCAGCGCCAGATGCAAGATGCCGTCGGGAATCTCGTTCGGCGCTCCCTCGATATGCGCCGAGGCAAATGCATTGCTATCGTCGTCCATTCGAATCTGGAAGCGGCGCGGGACCAGAAGCGTCAGAGAGCCGAAGCTCATATCAACCTCAACGGTACAATTTGGCGCTACGGCCTTGCAGGCCGAGAAATCCACGCTGAACTCACCAAAGCTGGCATCAATCTTGCCACCGCGCAGCAGGTCCGTCGAAACAACCGAGCGGCACGAGCCGAAGGCCAGATCACACACGAGATAGCCGTTGTCGCAGCTATAATCGTTGCGCAGCTTCTTATTGGACTTGACATTGACCTTTCCGGGCTTGAAACCGCGCCATTTCTTCCCCACGATCACATCGATCAGCAGACTCAGACCCCACAGCAGAAATACTGCAGGAATGACGATACCCCAACTCAGATCGAAGGAGAACACACCATAGCTGTCGAGCAGGAAATATGCGCCACCGAGCGTGAGGGTCAGGCTAAAGACGGAGAAGCCAGCGCAAAGGCCGCTTAGACCGATGAAGGTCACAAACAACGTCCAGCAGACCGTCCACCATGAAACATCCAACTCATAAATATGATTGACCAGCATTAAGCTGCCAAAGGCGATGATGTACAGGGCGAAAAGCACGCTTTTCAGTTTTTTGCCAATGTCCCAGGTCCATATTACATTATAATCGTTGTCGTCATCAACGACCTCGGCCTGGTGGGCAGGCTGTTCGGAGGAAGTTTTGTTGAGAAGCTCATCTACGCTGATGCCGAACAGAGCAGCCATCTCGGGCAGCACCGAAATGTCGGGACAAGAGAGATTGTTCTCCCATTTACTTACTGCCTGTGCGCTCACGCCCAGACGCTGCGCAAGCTGTTCCTGCGTCAGGCCCATACGCTTGCGGTGATATTTGATCTTGTCTCCTAATGTAGTGTAACTCATGCGGTTACCCCCTTTCTGCCTTCAGCATATCACAGTTGAGGTCGTTTGTCTATCATCCATTGGTTTCTTTTCGACTTTTGGGTGTGGAATTCTCACTCAACCGATGGTTGAATTCCTTGAAAATGCTGTGTTTTCTCGGTTTCTGCACGATTTTGAGCGGCTGTGTAGCTGTTTTGCGGAGCTTAAATTTACATCCATGGGATTGACATAATTTTGAAAAAGTCCTTGACATTGCGCCGTATAGACAGTACAATAAACGGTGGATTAGTATGGTTCATCTGTGCAAAGGGGTAGCACAGACGAGCGTTGCTTTATCTTTCGCACATTACCCAAATTTGAAACAGGAGGTGTATTCGTAAGGATATGGCATGGTATATTTGGGCTGCCATTGCAGCCGCTTCAGCCGTTATTTTCTTCTTCCTCGGCATCGTCTACCGCAAAAAGATCGCTGAGCGCGAGATTTCCAGTGCAGAGGCCGAGGCTACACGCATCATCAACGACGCCATCAGAAGTGGCGAGAGCAAGAAGCGTGAGATGCTCCTCGAGGCCAAGGAAGAAATCCATAAAAACCGTACAGAATACGAAAAAGAAGTCAAGGAACGCCGTAGCGACCTGCAGAAGCAGGAGCGTCGTTTGCAACAGAAGGAAGAATCTTTGGACAAGAAGATGGATGCCTTCGAGCGCAAGGAGGATGACCTTCGCAAGCGTCAGGCCGCTGTTGCCGCCACGCAGGAAGAGGTCACCCTGATCAAGAAAGGCCAGCTTGAAATGCTGGAAAAGATCTCCGGTCTGTCGCAGGAGGATGCCAAGAATTACCTGCTCAAGACTCTGGAGAACGATTGCCGCCATGAGGCCGCTCTGAAAATCAAGGAGATCGAGGCCGAAACGAAGGAAAATGCCGAGCGTATGGCTCGTGAGATCATCTCCATCGCCATTCAGCGCTGTGCCGCTGATCACGCGGCCGAAGCCACGGTTTCCGTGGTGTCCCTGCCGAATGACGAGATGAAGGGCCGCATCATCGGCCGCGAGGGCCGCAACATCCGCACCCTCGAGTCCATCACGGGTGTCGACCTCATCATCGACGACACGCCCGAGGCCATCACCGTTTCCTCGTTTGATCCCGTGCGCCGTGAGATCGCCCGTCTGGCTCTTGAGAAGCTGATCGCCGATGGCCGCATCCACCCGACTCGCATTGAGGATCTGGTCGAAAAGTCCCGCAAGGAAGTTGACCGCGTCATTAAGCAGGAGGGCGAGCGTGCCACGCTCGAAACCGGCATCATCAACCTGCATCCCGAACTGGTCAAGCTCCTCGGCCGTCAGAAGTACCGCACCTCTTACGGTCAGAATGTCCTGAATCATTCTATCGAGGTCGCACACATCGCCGGCTTGATCGCAAGCGAAATGGGTGTGGATATCACCATGGCCAAGCGTGCAGGTCTGTTGCACGACCTCGGCAAATCCGTCGACCACGAGATGGAGGGCAGCCATGTCCAGCTCGGTGTCGAGCTTGCAAGAAAGTACCACGAGTCGCCCGATGTGCTCCATGCCATCGAGGCTCACCATAATGATGTAGAGCCGCATACCGTCATCGCCTGCATTGTGCAGGCCGCCGATGCTATTTCTGCGGCCCGTCCCGGTGCAAGACGTGAGAATGTCGAGAACTACATCCGCCGTCTGGAGAAGCTTGAAGAGCTGACCGGCACTTACCCCGGTGTCGAAAAGTCCTATGCCATCCAGGCCGGCCGCGAGGTCCGCATCATGGTCAAGCCCGAGGAAGTCAGCGAAGACAATATGGTCCTGCTGGCACGCGAGATCGCCAAGAAGATCGAGGCAGAGTTGGAGTATCCCGGCCAGATCAAGGTCAATCTCATCCGCGAGACCAAGGCAACCGAGTACGCAAAATAAAGTCAACGGAGGAACCCCCGGGTTCCTCCGTTTTTTGTCGTCGCATCATCATAAATCCCGATTTTGCTGTCTGCTGTTGCACACCACGGTAGGGTTGAGGCATGCCTCAACCGGCAGAAACAGCCCCGTATTCACAGTAGTTTGCGGCGAAATCGTAGCGATTGCCGCCGGGAGGGGCATGCCCCTCCCCTACAGCGGTGTGTGCGAAACTCACCGACAAACCGGAATTTTTCCGATATTACAGGCTTTTTAATTCGGAAGCTCCCAGTTGGCCGTATCTGATATGGGCGGATAATTGAAGCGGAGACTTCCGTCGGGGTGCACATACAGGCCAACTATGAGTGAAACATTTGGATGATCCACCATCGTGAGCTGGATACCATCGAGCTCGGCGGTCGGCCATACATCAACATAAAGATTCATATATCGTAGCATAAAATAACGCAATGCCTCACAAAACCGCAGGTTCATCCGCTCCCGAAAGGCAAGACTTGATTCCTCTCCATTGCACGCGGCAAGGCTGTCAGGGAAGAGCGTTGCAAACATTTGTGAATCGGATTGGATGATGCACCGCAAAATAGCGCCACTCTCCTCGTCGATATCGAGGGTGCAGTGCCAGACTTCGTTGAGCGCAATCTCAACCGTCCAGATGGGACAAACCTCACCTTTCTCAAACCAGGCATATCGGAAATCCACCATGCAGCCGTATATTTCCGGCCGAACCTCAAACAAAGCATTCAGAAAATGAATGGCACGCTCAGAAATCTGAGCTTCATCGTCAACAGCCGTGCCTTGCGGCAACGAAATAGCAGGCCCTGTCTCGAACAGCTTTAGCCGTTCCATAATTTTTTCAATACCGGTTTCAGACTCTGTAATATCGCCATCGACTTTGTTGGCCTGCCATGTCAGCATCGGCTCATACACATCGATCGTCTCCTGCAAAAGTTCATCCTGCCAATCAAGCCACAGTTTTGGCATTGCCAGGCCCATGATCACTGCGGAGAGAAACAAAAAAATCGTTAAAATCTGCTTCATGATTCCACTCCTTTCAGCACCACGGTAGCACAAGTCCCCTGCCCCGGCTTGCTTTCAAAACACAGCTCACCGTTGTGGCATCGGACAATCTCGTTACATAGGCTCAAACCAAGACCTGCACCGCCTTGCGCACGTGATCGGGACTTGTCCACCCGATAGAAGGCCTCTGTCAGGTGGCTCAGCACCTCCAATGGCATCCCTCTGCCATTGTCTGCGATACGGATCCGACAAGTTTGCTGCGGAAAATCCACCGTCAAGACGATCACGCCACCCTGTTCCATAGCTTTTCGTGCATTGTCCATGAGATTCGTCAGGACAGATTCCATCAATTCCGTATCCATCTTCCAAAAACCCGGTTGCGTACGGCAGTCCAGACGAATCCCCGCCTGTTCATACACCGGACGAAGCTGCCGGACTATGTTGATAACAAATTTGTCGACCTCAACTGTTTCCGTTTCCGGTGTTTCGTGCTTGGCAAGGTGAAGTTGCAGCAGCTTCCAAGAAAGACTTTCCAGACGCTTCCCCTCGGAAAAAATATAGTTTGCCGCATCCTGTGCATCCTTTGCATCCAGAGCCTGTGTGCGCAGCAGATCGGCATAACCGATGATGGAGGTCATAGGTGTTTTGAGCTCGTGTGCAAAGCTGCCCATAAAGCGCTCCTGTGCCGCCATGGCGCTCTCCATGGCAGTGATATTCCCCTCCAGCTTGTCCGCCATATCATCAAAGTCCGCTGCAAGTTGTCCAATCTCGTCGTTAGACTTTGCGTTCAGCCGAACAGACAGATTGCCCTTTGCCATTTGACGGGCTGCTCGGGAGAGTCTGCGCAGCGGAGAGGTCAAAGCGGCGGAGAGAATCAGGCAAAGTATGCTGCCGACGGCAAGTGCCAGAAGAAACACTTTACCGAAGGCGGAGATCATGGTATCACGAGCCTCGTAGACATGGGAAATGTCGCGCGCCAAAGAAACGATCAGGCGGCTGTCATCCACCGTGATTCCCGCACAAAGACGAATGCAGTTTTGCGTGTTGGAGGATTTGTATACGGTGATGTGACATTGGCCGATGCTCGGCTGCTCAGCCGGTGCAGGCAGAAGCTCCCCCTTGCTGAACAATGATTTTCCCTGGAACTGCAATTGAACATGGCTCCACTCCATGGCATCCTGCATTTGAGCAAGGGTATCCGTTGCGACATCCTCCATAGGCTTGCCTTCTGCATCTTCCATAGCTGCCCCCATCACAGAAGTCGTGATACGATAACTCTGCAGCAGGCTTTCGCGCTCTCGCCCCATGGCGTTGGAAAAAGAAAAGCATATCAACATAGTGCCACCGATCCCCAACGACAAGACCAGGATCCATACCATGCACAGCAGAATTTTTGTTCGGAATCTCATTTATACCTCCAATCGGTAGCCCACCTTGTTGACAGCCTTCAGCGTTCTCTCCCAGCCAACCTTTTTCCTCAGACGCTGAATGTGCAGATCCACAGTTTTGCTCCCGTATGGGAAGTCCTCATTCCATACCCGCTGATAGATGGTCTGCCGATACAGCGCCACATTGGGATTGCGAGCAAAAAGAAGGAGAAGATCGTATTCCTTCTTTGTCAAATTCACTTCTTTTCCGTCTTTCTGTACCGTCATAGCTGAGGTATCGATGTGCAAACCGCCGATCTCGATGAGGTCAGCGGTTTTGTGGTATCTTCGCAGAATAACCTCTACACGCGCAAGCAATTCCAGCACCTCAAAAGGCTTGACGATATAATCCTCTGCGCCCATACGCAAACCCTTCACCCGATCAGATACGGCATTCATTGCCGTGAGAAAAATGACCGGAATCCCCATGGGACGAATGTACTCCATGAGAGAGAAACCGTCAATTTGCGGAAGCATAATGTCCAGAAGAATCAAATCATAGCTCTGCTGCTCCAGCAAATCGAGTGCTTCCGTCCCATCAAAAGCGCAGTCGCAAAAATATCCTGCACGTTTCAAGCTGATGTGGATTAAATTGGAAATCGCTTTTTCGTCCTCAACGACGAGAATATGGATCATGATTGTCACCTCGTATTTATTATAATGTCTGCTGAATAAGTCGCTACTGCGGCTTATTCGCACAGCTTTGCTGTGCAATCGTGCAAAAACGGCTCTTTTTAACCGTTTTTGCACGATTCAGACATGTAAACAATGCGTATTTTCGCACGAGCATCGCAACGCTCGTGCGAAATGTGCAAGGTTTTTAGCGGTTTTACCGCCAAAACCTTGCACTCGAACAACGCAAAACAGCCCTGAAAGCTTTGGCTTGCAAGGGCTTTCGCGTTGTTCAGTACGCATTATCATACATCCTGCCGGCATCAAAATGGCATCATTTTCCCTATTTTAGCACAGTTTTTCAAAATATGCCACAAAATTGGCAGTTTGTTGCCGTTTGGATGACCTCCGTCTCTACCATAGGGAGAGAAAGGAGCTCGATGGCATGATCGAATATCTCACTATGGAAAATGCCGCAGAATTGGACGACTTTGTGAAAGGACATCCGATGGGGCACTATATGCAAACAACTTACTACGGTGCAAGCCGCCCGGATTATCAATGGAATGCCCTCGTTCTTCGGGATCCCGAAGGGAGAATCATCGCCTCTGCAGCAGTGCATTCCCGTGCGTCCCGCTTTCTGGGGGGACGAGTGTTCTATGTTCCGCGAGGGCCGATTTTCACAACCCAGGAGCAGTTCGTGCAAATCATACAGGCGCTGAAACAGTATTGCAAAAAACACTACGGTTATCTGCTTCGGATCGACCCTCCCATCCCGGCACACGACAGCCAGTTTCGTCAGCAGGTACAAGCACTGGGGTTTCATATTGACGCAAGAGACGACTATTCCGCCTATCAGGCCAGATGCGTATATCAAACCAAGCTTGAAGAGCGGACGGAGAAATCACTTTTGAGCAGTTTTCATACCAAAACCCGCTACAATATCCGCCTTGCACAGCGCAGAGGCGTCACAGTCCGCTTAGGAGCGCTGTCCGATCTTCCGATATTCCACGCCATGATGCAGCAGACAGCAAAACGGGATGGCTTTCCTTGCAGACCGCAAGAATTTTATACCAACTTTTTTCGCGAAATGGGAGACAATGTGCGCTTGCTACTTGCCGAAAAAAACGGACACATTCTTGCAGGCACAATGGAAGTGATCTTTGGAAACACAGCGTGGTATGCTTACGGCTGTTCATTTACGCAAGGACGGGAGGATATGCCAAATTACCTGCTGCAATGGGAGATGATGCGCTATGCCTTGAAGCAAGGCTGTACTCTTTACGATTTTCGCGGTGTTGAGGGAGGCCCAAACCCTGAAAACCCGCACTATGGTCTGCACCGTTTCAAGCAGGGCTTCGATGCAAGTTTCGTGGAATATATGGGGCAGATGGACTTGACCATACGCCCCTTTGCGGCATGGCTGATCCGGCGAGGCCAAGCAGTAACGAGCGCAGTCGAACGCATCCGCGCAAGAATTTCCGCTTTTCATGCACCGTAGCGCTACGCACCTGTGTACGGTCGAGTCATGACTCGGCTGGCTGCAAAGCAGCAGACAGCGGAAAGTGCCGAATTTGTAGCATTTCGTTCGTTCTTGCACGCAGCAAGGGTGTGCCCCGCCCCTACAGTTTTTGCTGTCTGCTGTTGCACACCACGGTAGGGTTGAGGCATGCCTCAACCGGCAGAAACAGCCCCGTATTCACAGTAGTTTGCAGCGAAATCGTAGCGATTGCCGCCGGGCGGGGCATGCCCCGCCCCTACAGTTTTTGCGGTCTGTTATTGTATAGTCACGGTAGGGTTGAGGCATGCCTCAACCGGCAGAAACAGGCTCGTATTCGCAGTAGTTTGCAGCGAAATTGTAGCGATTGCAGCCGGGAGGGTCATGACCCTCCCCTACAGT
The DNA here is from genome assembly GCA_015067565.1 of Oscillospiraceae bacterium. Classification (GTDB taxonomy): domain Bacteria; phylum Bacillota; class Clostridia; order Oscillospirales; family Oscillospiraceae; genus JAZOXB01. The sequence continues at coordinate 32,137 of SVMF01000022.1, forward strand.
GTGAAACGATAAACCTATCGATAAATCAGAATTTGCGGCTTTGGCCGCTCGTATTCTGTCTTAAATGTAAAATGCAGTCGAACGGCTGCATTTTTTGCTTTTAGGTCTTTCTTTTTCTGACAGAATATGCTATAATATATTGGATTTTGTAAAAAGGAGAATCACTATGAAAAAGACCACCCGCATTATGTCCGCAGTGCTGGTTTTTGTTCTGGTACTGAGTATGCTCTCGGGCCTGACCTTCGCCGCCCAGAAAAACACCGGTACCCGTCACCAGCTTTGCACCTCATTATCCTCGCAGGCAACCTCTTACTACAACAAGAACGATTTTGAGTATGCCGACTATGCAGCCCTGACTCCCGGCAACGAAAGCGGCCTGAGCACCGTCAACAGCGAAATGTTCAAGGCTCTGCACAACCTCATGGATGACACCATGACCAGTTCCATTTCCTACGACTCCCTGACAAGCTACTGGAAGGACACCGACCGCGAAAACGGCACCAACAATGCCACGCTGTTCTACTCCGACTTCACCTCCGGCAACTACAACCGCGAACATGTCTGGCCGAAGAGCCGTGCCTCCTTCCATCAGCAGGACGGCGGCTGTGATATCCATCACCTTCGCCCGACCAACTCCTCCGTCAACTCCACCCGCAGCAACTTCACCATGGGTAACGTCAGAAAGGTCTGCACCTCCTACGAAACAAAGAGCAATGGCGGCAATACCGTATTGTGGTACAACGGCAGCTACAACGGTAACGGCTCTCACGGCCTGGTCGAGGTCAACGACAATGTCAAGGGCGACGTCGCCCGTATCTTCCTGTATGTCTATGTCCGTTGGGAAGAGCGCAATCTCTTTGAAAACGATCCTTCTCCCAAGACCGCTTCCAACGACTCCGGCGGCAACAACGGCTGGAAGGTTATGTATGACCTTGAGACCCTTCTGGAGTGGTGTGAGATCGACCCCGTTGACACCTGGGAAATGAGCCGTAACGACGCTTGCCAGACCATCCAGGGCAACCGCAACATCTTTATCGACTACCCCGAGTTCGCATGGCTCCTGTTCGATCAGGAAATGCCGACCGAGATGGACACTCCCTCCGGCATGGCCAAGGAATCCGGTGTCAAGTACAACATCACCGCCAAGGCCAACAACGATGCCTACGGCACCGTGACCCTCGACGGCAGAACCGTCACCGCAACACCCAATACCGGCTACGAAATCGACGGCTACACCCTTGCCCCCATCGATGCAGCCACTGTCACCCGTAACGGCAATACCTTCAAGCTCTCCAGAATCACTGCTGACTGCACCCTGACCATCAACTTCAAGGCCAGAATCGCAGCAGCCATCACCTATGTCGTGCCCGAAGGCATCACCGCCAACGGCACCACCAACGGCTATGTCGGCGACACCGTCAAGCTGGCAACCATCAGCGGCACTCCCGTTGATACCTCCCGCAGCTACACCTTCTTCGGCTGGAGCACCAAGGAGCTCGACGACACCACCTCCAAGCCCACCGTCAAGACCGCAGGCAGCAGCTACACCCTCGCCGGTGATGTGACCTTCTATGCCACCTTCAGCTATGTCGACGGCAACGTCACGCACTACCTGACGAATCTCTGCAAGCACGAGTCGAGCCACGTCGAGACCGTCGAGCCGACCTGCGACAAGAACGGTGCCGTCAAGACCATCTGCGACCACTGCGGTATGGTGCTTGAAAGCACCTCCATCGCTAAGCTCGGCCATGAGTATGTGATGACCACCATCGCCCCGACCTGTACGAGCAAGGGCTACGATGAGTACACCTGCAGCCGCTGTGGCGACTCCTACAAGAAGAACTACACCGAGACCGTTGACCATGAGGATGCCGATAACGACAACCTCTGCGACCACTGCGGCACCAACCTGGGCGGCACCACGCCTCCTCACCCTGCAACCTGCCCGTGTGAGGACTTCACCGATGTCAGCGAAACCGATTGGTTCCATGATCCGGTCGTATATATGATCGAATATGGACTCATGAACGGTGTCGGCAACCATCAGTTTGCGCCGAACGGAAATGTGACCCGTGCCATGCTTGTGACCATCCTCCACAGGACCATGGACACGCCGAGCATCGAGGGCCTGAAAAATCCGTTTGCTGACGTTGAGGAAGGTGAGTGGTACTACGAGGCCATCGTTTGGGCCGCTGAAAACGGCATTGTCAACGGTGTCAGCGACAACGCATTTGCCCCAAGTGCCTCGATCACCCGTGAGCAGATCGCAACCATCCTCTATCGCTTTGCCGCTAAGGTTGGCCACAATGTCACCACGGAAGGCACCTTGAATTATCCGGATGCCGATACCGTCAGCCCCTACGCCGTCGATGCCATCATCTGGGCAACGGAAAACGGCATCATCAACGGCATGGACGGCAAGCTCGCTCCGACAGCAGCTGCCACCCGTGCACAGCTGGCAACCATGCTGATGCGTTTCATCGCCTGGTCCTACGCACAGCACCCGATCATTATCTAATAAAAAAGAGGCTCTCCTGCAAAACGCAGGAGAGCCATTTTTTTGAAATAACAATCTTTACTGTTCATTCGAATCGATACACTTTTTTTGCCTAAAATTACCTCAAATTTTTAAGTTCAGTAAAGCGAAATGACATAAAAAAAACCTTTGTCTGACGACAAAGGCTTTTTCATGGAGCGGGTGACGAGGCTCGAACTCGCTACCTCCACCTTGGCAAGGTGGCGCTCTACCGGATGAGCTACACCCGCAATTGCGAGTATTATTATATCCTCATCCGCTGTATTTGTCAAGTATTTTTTTCGCTTTTTTTACAGTTTTTCCAGCACCGCCAGAAGATAGTTCCAGGTGCGCTCCACAGAGGCAATGTCCAGACGCTCGCGGCTGGTGTGAATGTCATACATCTGAGGGCCGAAGGAGACTGCATCGAGGCCCTGCAAGCGGTCGCAGAAGATGCCGCACTCCAGGCCTGCGTGGATTGCCTCGACGATCGGCTCGCGGCCGTAGAGCTCACGGAAGGTCTGAACCATCGTCTCACGGAGAATCGAGTCCTTGCAGTATTCCCACGCAGGATAGTGACCCGACTCGGAATATTCCGTGCCGTATTTCTTCGACAGCGCCACGAGCTGCGCCAGAAGCGCATCCTTCTCGTCATTGACGCTCGAGCGGACGGAAAATGCCATACGAACCGCATCCTCCTTCGTCTCCAAAACACCGAGGTTCAGCGATGTCTGCACCAAGCCCTCAATGTCGCTGCTCATCTTCTGCACACCGTTGGGCAGGTCGTTGAGCAGACCGAGCACAGCCTCGCTCGATTCTCTCGTCATCATCTTCTCTGCCTGCGCAGGCTCGCAGAGGAAGCGAACCTCCGTCTCCGTCTCGGGCAGGGTCTTTTGCTCCTGACGAGCAGCAGCGGCAAACAGCTCCTCAAAGTTCTCGGCATCGCTGACGAGCTTGGCAACGCTCTGTCTCGGAATGGCATTGTCCTTGCTGCCGCCGTCAATACAGATCAGACGCACAGGCAGCTTGGCCAGGATCCGTCCCAAAACCTTATTGGCATTGGCGCGCCCCTTGTTGATCTCCACGCCACTGTGGCCGCCGATCAGATCGGCCACGGCAACCTGCCATGCACGCCCCTGCGCTGTCTCGTAGGCGATCGGCAGGCGGTAATCGCTTCTTGCGCCACCTGCACAGCTCACGGTCAGAATGCCCTCATCCTCACTGTCGCAGTTGAGCAGGAGTCTTCCCTGCAGCACGGACATATCCATCGCATCGGCGCCAAGCATTCCGACCTCCTCATCGACGGTGAACACGCACTCAAGCGCAGGATGCTTCACATCCGTTGCAGCCAAGAGCGCCAGAGCATAAGCAATGGCAATGCCGTCATCACCGCCCAGTGTCGTGCCCTCGGCGGAGATGAACTTCCCGTCGTGGCACAGGCGCAGGCCGTCGGTCGAAAAATCGATATCGCAATCGTCGTCCTTTTCGCAGACCATGTCCAGATGGCCCTGCAAAATGACCGTCGGATGGTTCTCGTAGCCTGCTGTGGCCAGCTTGAAAATTACTACATTGTTGTACTTATCTTGTACATAGCGCAGGCCGTGCGACTTGGCAAAGTCGACACAGTAATCGCTGATCCTCTTGGTGTCAAATGAGCCGTGCGGAACAGCGCAAATTTCCTCAAAATAGTGCATCACCGATTCCGGCTGCAGTCCCTTCAAAGCGTTCATAGGTTTTCCTCCCAAGTGTTTTGACCATCATAGCACAATTTTGTGCTTTTTTCAAGATTCTCACCGCCTCGTCTTTTATTTTTCCAACGGCTGTGTTATAATGATGCACAAAAGGAGGTGTTCGTGTGGATCATTTTGAACTGGTATCGCCCTACAAGCCCACGGGCGATCAGCCTGTGGCCATCAAAACGCTGACCGAGGGCATCCAAAACGGCCTGAAGGAACAGGTTTTGCTGCGTGAATTTTTATATCCTTTAACAGATAGCTTTGAAATATACAAATTATTTCCTCCGTTACTGATTCTTTTTCTTATAAATATCCTTCAAATCATCAATAGCCATATTCACACTCAGGGTGTGGAACCCCAACCAACTATGATTCATAATATCTGGACCGGCAATTTGGAAAATTTCTTTACTGGATTCTCCGGTATAATAGTGCCAATATCGATAGGTATAACCTGTCCAATACAAGACCTCATTGGAAAAGGTTTTTCCTGCCGGCGTAAGACCGCCGACCTCTTCATTAAGTTCTTCAAGGATGTATTCTTCTCCAGCCCACTGAAGGCGATCATAGGTATCGTCTAATGCTACAGCGGCTTTGCTGTTCATAAATGCTTTAATGAAAGCAGGGGAGTCGTATCCGTTTTTGAGGGACAGCTCAAAAAGTCTTCCCTGAATATCACACATTTGCAATTGCTGTTGGTTAAGCTCATTCATATCATTCACCAGCCTTTATAATTTCATCAAAGAACAGACCTTCGCGGCGATATTTCATACATATCTCGTTGGCTAAGGCGATGCCTTTTGTTCGGTTTTCTTCGCTCTCGTACTTCAAATCTTCTCGATCTTTTTCCGTAAGTACCTTTTCTTCAA
>SVMF01000003.1 GCA_015067565.1 Oscillospiraceae bacterium
GGCATTTTGACTTACATCGCAAACCGAGCTCTACCGTACCATCGTACGCCGACGCGCTCGGTTTGCTCGTCTTGCCGACTTTTTGAACTCTGTCAGTCTGTCGAAAATCAAGTTTTTCGACAGACTGTGCAGGCTGTACCTTTCGGCACAGCCTGCTTTTTTTCTGGGACTTTTTTTACGGCCCCTTTCTTACTTTTTAGCAAAGGACATACAGTCGGTGCACTGCTTTGCGGTAGGATCCGCCTCATGCGTGCCAACCATGATCTTCTCCAAGGTGCAGTAGTTCTCTGTGTCACAGTGGTACTTGCACTGCGAAACGGTACACTCGATGCAGCGATTTGCGTTGGTATAGCAGCTCATGTTTTTCCCTCCTTCTTCAATTTTCATCTATAGTTTGTGCCAAAACCGAAGCATTATCGAAGGAAAAACTTGACACTGGCGGAAGTTTATCATATAATTTTTTTGTCTGCGTGGTCGGAGTTCCGCGCAGCTGCTTATCATTCTATGCTACGGAGGTTTCAAATGTTAAAGGTTGCTCCCTCGATCCTCTCTGCCGATTTTGTCAACCTTGAGCGTGATATTCGCTCACTTTCCACCACTGGCGCAGATTATGTGCACGTCGATGTCATGGACGGTCTGTTTGTGCCCAATATCACCATCGGCATTCCTGTTGTTGCCGCAATTCGTAAAATCACCGAGCTTCCGTTGGATGTTCATCTGATGATCGATCGTCCTCTTCGCTATGTGGATGATTTTTGCAAGGCCGGAAGCGATATTCTAACCATTCATGTCGAGGCCGATACGCAAGAAAATACCTTGGCCGCACTCAAGCGCATCCGTGAAAACAGTGTGAAGGCAGCAATTTCTATCAAGCCCAAGACACCCGCGGAGGCAGTTTTGCCCTTCCTTCCCTACTGCGATCTCATTCTTGTTATGACGGTCGAGCCCGGCTTCGGTGGCCAGTCCTTTATGGCGGACATGATGCCGAAGCTCAAGCAGATCCGCGCATATATCAACGAGCAGAACCCCAACTGTGAGCTCGAAGTTGACGGCGGTATCAACGAGAAGACCGCAAAGGTATGTGCCGAAAACGGTGCAAATGTATTTGTTGCCGGCAGTGCATACTTCAAGTCCGCCGACCCTGCCGCCTTCGTAAAGGCTCTGAAATAGCATCGCGTCCCTCAGATGAAAGTTCGAGAGTGTATTGTGTCAATGAATTTTGAAATGTCATTCTACGGAACCGTCTGCCAAGAATCTGTTGGAGATCCTCGAAATTACTGAGTTTGTATCGTCTCGCATAGATTCTTCGCCAACGCTCGGAATGACATAATACTGTTTCTCGATAAAATGATTTAACAATCATTTTTTAGCCGTATGGATATCCTGCGCCGCCTGTGGCGGCTTCTTGCAGAACGAACCCTTCGGACATTCGTCCGAAGGGTTCGTTATATTTAATTCCTTAATTCCATAGTAGAATCAATCCCAGGATCAGCAAAAAGAACACGCAAACAAACACAAAGGCAATCAACGCCACAGCCCTCATGGTGCCAAGGTACAAGCCTCGCCGTTCGTCCTTCGTCAGCTCCTCCATACTCATCTGATTGTTGGGCTTGTCGGAGGCCTTCGGACGATACCAGCGCATACCTTCGACATTCATGTTGGCAATCACGCGGCCGTCGTCGTCATCGTATTTTTTCTTCATGCGCTTCACTTACTCCTTCGGCAATGCACGCTCGAACTCATCCATTCTCTCTTTGGAGTTGTACAGATGGCATGCGCAGTAATGCTCGGGATGCACCTCGATAAAGTCAGGCGCAAAGTGCTTGCAGATCTCCATGCACTGGCTGCAACGAGTGTGGAATTTGCAGCCAGAGGGGGGATTTGCAGGGGAAGGAATGGAGCCTTCCAGAACAACACGGTTCATCTTGTAATCCGGATCAGGAATCGGGATGGCAGAGAACAATGCCTTGGTATACGGATGCAGAGGCTCATCAAAGACCTTCTCGGTCTGTGCATACTCGACGAGGTTGCCCAGATACATAACACCGACAGTGTCGGAAATATGCTCAACAACGGACAGGTCGTGGGAGATGAACAGATAGGTCAGGCCAAACTGCTTCTGCAGATCTCTGAGCAGGTTGATGATCTGTGCCTGGATAGACACATCAAGGGCCGAAACGGGCTCATCGCAGAGGATGAAGTCCGGATTCAGAGCCAGCGCACGGGCGATGCAGATTCTCTGACGCTGGCCGCCCGAGAACTCGTGCGGATAGCGATCCTTGTGGTACTCCGCAAGGCCGCAGGCCTCCATGATGCGGGTGATATACTCGTCATATTCTTCCTTCGGGACAATGCCGTGCTCACGGACCGCCTCGCCAATTATCTCGCCGACGGGAAGTCTGGGAGAAAGGCTGGAATACGGATCCTGGAAGATGATCTGGATGGCGGGGCGCTTTGCACGAAGTTCCTTCTTGTTCAGGGAGAAGATCTCCTCACCGTTGAAGTAAACCTCACCCTCGGTCTTATCCAGAAGACGCAGCAGCGTACGGCCAATGGTAGACTTGCCACAGCCGGACTCACCGACGAGACCCATGGTCGTGCCGCGCTTAATCTTAAAGGAAACACCGTCAACTGCCTTGACATTGCCAACCGTTACGCGGAAGAAGCTGGACTTGATGGGGAAATACTTCTTCAGATTTTTTACAACCAGAAGATTTTCCGGATCGGTCTCTGCACCCTCGACACCCTGAATGAAGGAATCAATATGCTCAATGGTCTTAAGTTTTTCGCTCATATTACAATTCCTCCAGATTCACAGTCTTGGGATATCCGAGCTCTTCGCCCTCATCAAAGAAGCGGTAGCAGGAAACATAATGCGTGTCGCTGATCTTGATCTCAGGCGGATACTTATTGCCGCAATGCTCACACTGCATCTCGCAGCGGTCGCGGAAGTAGCAATAGTTCGGCATATCGATGGGGTTCGGAACGCTGCCGGGGATGTTGTAAAGCTCCTCGACCTTTTTGCCGACGACAGGCTTGGACTTCATCAAGCCAATGGTGTATGGGTGTGCCGGATGATGGAAGATATCATCAGCGGTACCCTTCTCGACCACGCGACCTGCATACATAACAACGACATAGTCGGCCATGCCGGCAACAACACCCAAGTCATGCGTGATGAGCATGATGGAGCTGTTGATCTTATCCTTCAGGCTCTGCAGCAGATCCAGAATCTGCGCCTGAATGGTAACATCAAGAGCCGTGGTAGGCTCGTCAGCGATAATCAGAGCCGGGTTGCAGGCCAGTGCAATGGCGATCATAACACGCTGGCGCATACCACCGGAGAGCTCGTGGGGGTACATCTTGTACACACCCTCTTTGTTAGCGATGCCGACAAGCTCGAGCATCTCCATGGTGCGTGCCCGGACGTCCTCATCGGACATCTTTGGGTTATGCAGCTTGATGACCTCATCGACCTGCGAACCGATCTTGAAGACAGGGTTCAGGCTGGTCATGGGCTCCTGGAAGATCATGGAAATCAGATTGCCGCGGAGCTCCTGCATAACCTTGGTCGGAGCATTGACGATATTATAGGCTTTGCCATCACCCGCATTCAGACGGATCTCACCGCCGACGGTCTGGCCACTCGGTCTTTGCAGAAGCTGCATCAAAGAGAGGCTGGTAACGGACTTGCCGCAACCGGACTCACCAACAACACCGACAGTCGAGCACTTCGGAATGTTGAAGCTGATGCCGTCAACAGCCTTGACCGTGCCGATATCGGTAAAGAAGTAGGTGCAAACATTGTCGAATTCGACAACATTGTTGTTGTCCTTCATTGTGGTCATATAACGCTCAGGGTTCTTTGCCGCAGCAGCACGCTGCTTTTCCAGCTTAGAGGTGAGCTTGCGATTGAACTTTGAAATGCGACGTGACTCCTTGCCGGAGATGTAGGAATCCTTACGCTCTTTCTTCTTAAACAACATTCAGATTCCTCCTTATCTCTTCATTTTCGGGTCGAAAGCATCTCGCAGTCCGTCGCCGACGAAGTTAAACGAGATAACCGTAAAGCAAATCAGCAAACCGACAGGCAGCCAGATATAAATATATCTGCCAAGATTCTCATTCAGGCCGGTAACGAACTCGATCATATTGCCCCAGGTTGCCAGGGGGAACTTAACACCGAGACCAAGGAACGACAGGGACGACTCGGTTAGAATGACACCACCCAGGCTGCCGGTAGCTGAAACGATCAGCTGTGGCATGACATTGGGAACAAGGTGTCTGAAGATTCTGTGACGAACCTTAACGCCGGTAGACTCGGTTGCGATCATGAACTCCTGCTCACGCAGAGACAGGATCTGGCCGCGGACGAGACGAGCAATACCGGCCCAGCTCAAAATACCGAGAACCGCCATCATGACATACAGACGAGAAATTGCATCCATTCTGGCAGCATCCATATAGCCGCCGAGGATGATTAGGATGGGGTAAGACGGGATACAATAGAAGATCTCGACCAAACGCATGATGAGCGTATCAACCCAGCCACCGAAATAGCCGGCAATGCCGCCCAGGATAACACCGATCAGCATCGAAAGGATAACAACAACGAAGCCGACCAGCAGGGAGATACGGCCACCGTACATCATACGGGCAAAAATATCCATGCCGTTGCCATCGGTGCCGAAGGGATGCTCAGCGCTCATAGGCGCATACTTGTTCGTGACATAGAACGGCATATTGCGAGTGATGGTATAGGTTCCGATCAGTTCAGTGATCTGCAGTTCCTCATCCATGAAGATAGGATTGCCTTCTTCGTCGAGTTTATCCTCGAAAACTTCCTTGCCTTCCTCATTCTTCGTAATATTTCTCTGCTTCAATGACCAGGTCAACGTTGCAGCCTTCTGGTTCTCGTCGCGCATCTGACTCATGAGCTCGCCCAGACCCTCTTTGAATGCCACATCAAAGGTATCCTGTGCGTTAGAGTCAACCACGCGGACATCGGACATCAGCGCAACCAGCGTGCCGTCAGCGGTAAAGAGCTCGCCGCTTTCCTTGTCAACATGGTAGGATGTGCCATCAACGGTGAACGCTTCCTCACTTGCAAGGTTCAACAGCGCAGCAGCCTTCAGCTCGGCGGAAATGTTACTGCCGGCCTCGGCCATGTTGAAGGAATAGTCGGTGAAGATGCACATCGGCTCAGCTTCCTCAACGCGGATGACATTATAGTTGAACTCGTCAATTGCGCTCAGTGCATAGATTTCGCCATCGGTATAGGTGACTACGGAAAGGTTCTTAGCGCAGGCATCACCGATCGCAGTAGCCAGCTCATTGGTCGCAATGTCACCGCGCATGATCGGGTTCAGACACTCGAGCTTATAGGTCATCTTGCCGATCTTGGTAACACGGTACGTGATGCCCTCATACTCAAAGTCAGCATTGGACTTGTCGCCCTTGATGGATTTAAATGCTGCATTGGCAGAAGCCAACAGCTGCGGGTCAATCGGATCGCCATTTACATCATTGGCTCCGTCAGAATCCTTCACGCTGTCGATGGATTCAGAAATCACAACATTAAAATGATACGTGCCGACATTTTCGCCCTTGAGCTCTGACCACTGATAGACATGATCGTCCGATTTTGTCAGGAGATAGGTCGTAATGGTGTCTTCTTTGGTATAGAAGGATACCGCATGGTCTGCATCATGCTCCTTCATGGTCAGAACGCGGGAGTTCGTAGCTCTTCTGATGGTAGAGGGAACAGATTCGACACCGGGAATCTCAACCTGAGTAAAGTCTGTATTGAAGGTAGCGGTAGCATAGGTGCGCTGCATATAGTCATAGTGCATAAACACCTCTGTTTCACCATGCTCATACAGGAACGGACCGGCAAAGCAGAAAACAAACATGGCGATCAGAACAATCAGACCGACCATGGCCAGACGGTTTCTGAAGAAGCGCTTGACAACCAATCTGCCGGGAGAAAGAACCTTCACGCGTCGGCTATCATCCAGACTGGTACCTTCCTCTTCCCTTACCTTCTCAATTTCAGAGGCACGCTTTTTTAATGCTTCATTCAAACTGTTTCTTTCCATAAAAGCACCTCCTTAATTGATACGCACGCGCGGGTCGACCACTGCATATAGGATGTCAGCAAGCAGCGTACCGACAAGCGTCAGAACAGTGGAGAATGCAAGATAGAACATCGTGAAGGGAATGTCGCCGCCCATCATAGAAGTAAAGGCAGCCTGACCGATACCCTCAAAGCTGAAGAGCTGCTCGGTGATCATCGCACCAGAGAACAGGCCCGGCAGCATATTGCCGATGATCGTAACAATGGGAATGAGTGTATTTCTAAAGGCATGGTAATTCATGACGCGCTTCTCGGGCAGGCCCTTCGAACGAGCGGTACGAATATAATCAGCGTTGAGAACCTCTAGCGTATTCGTACGCGTGTAACGCATCAGATCGCCCATACCTACCATGATCAAGGTTAAGCTCGGCAGAATAAAGTGCTTCGCCATGTCGATAAACTGCTCGAATTCGGACATACTTAGATTTGCACCGGCCGTAACCGTACCGAACGTAGGCAGAATGCCGCCAAAGATCATCTTCAGGCAGGTCGCCACAAAGAAGGAAGGCAGCGAAATACCTACCAAAGCAAAAACAGTAACACTGTAGTCCACCAAGGAATACTGCTTTCTCGCAGCTAAGATACCTAATGGTATGGCTAATATCAATTCAAAGAAAAATACGATGACATTCAGTGAGAATGAATACCAAATTTTACTGGAAAAGACGGTAACACAGGGCTGTGTCCAAGTCCAGCTGTCGCCGAAGTCGCCCTGAACAGCAGTGCCGAGCCATTGGAAATAGCCCTCAAACACGTTATCGGTATTCATACCGAGTCGTTCGTTCATTTCTTCAAGCAGCTGTTCATAGGATTTCGTCTGATTTGCCTTCGAGGCCATCTCTCTGGCTTTCTTTTCCGGGTAGCTTGCAGGCAAAGAGTACATAAGTCCATAAATTATAAATAAAACGAAAAAGAGGATCATTAGACTCAGCAGCAAGCGCTTAAGAATAAATTTGAACATATATACCTCTCCGACCTTCTAATTTGTAATAACTCGGAATGCATATGACCCCCGTAGGAGCCATATGCATAACGTAAACTGTCAAAAAAACAGCTATGCGAATCAAACGCTTTTCCGTGCCCCAAAAAGGGGCACGGATAGGGTTAAACTATTAAATCCGAGAAAATTCGAATATTAGTACATCTCGAGCAGCTCGATGTCGTTCATCCAGCCCCAGAACGGAGTCTGGTCGGGAGTCATCGTGCTCATGTTGATGCGCTCTGCGGAGAAGCAGTTAGCAAGCTTTCTCTGGTAAGTAGCCAGCTCAATGCCCCAGTCCATAATGACATTCAGAGCATCGGTGTAGATGGACTTACGGTAAGCCTGGTCTGCGGAGCCGCGGCCTTCCATAATCAGAGCGTCAAGCTCTTCGGACTTGATGTTGTACTTGTTGGAGTTTGTGCCACCCTCTGCACCGATGCAGTTAGCGGAGTGGTAAACCTGATACATGTCGGGATCGACAGTGGAGCCCCATGCTGCAGCCCACAGCTCGTGCATGTTAGCATCCTGGGTATCCCACAGATAGTTGGAGTCAGCCGGGTCATTGATGATCAGGTTGATGCCAATCTCTTCCAGGGTGTTGTGTGCATTGGTAACCATGTGGAATGCGGGGTGATCGCCCTTGCCGTCAGCCGGAACGATGAGTTCGTACTCAAGCTTTGCGCCCTCGGGAGCAGCGGTGAACTTACCGGTAGCCTCGTCGAAGGTGTAGCCTGCAGCCTTGAAGAAGCCGATAGCAGCGTTCTTAGCAGCCTCGTAGCGCTCTTCCTCGGTCATCTCAGCGGTGTAGATGGGGTTGCCATCAACATCGGTGGAGAATGCTCTCTGGTAGCCTTCGTCGGTGGGACGGGGAGCTGCCCAAGAGGTGTTGGAGATCGGATACTCGATAACTGCTGCCAGCTCTGCATAGTAGGAAGCGACAGAGGAGTCACGGTATACAGACAGGACAGTCATGAGGCCCTTACGCAGGTTCTTGGAAGCGTCGGAGCCGGGATCGCCAGCGACATTGACCTTCTCAGCGTTGACGCCGACATAGCCATAGCCAAGGTTATCGATCAGGGAGGTGTAGATGACATCGCCGTCAACCAGCTCGCCATTGGTGTTGTAGCCCTTGATGACGTCAGCAACTTCAGTGCTCATAGCGATTTCGCCGCCATCGATGGTGCCGTCAACAATACCGGAGATACGGTCAGAGTTGGAAACTTCCTGGAACAGGATGTTCTTGATCTTCGGCTGGCCGAGGAAGTAGTTCTCGTTAGCCTCGAAGGTGACAACGCCCTTGTCGAAGGAAACGAACTTGTACGGGCCGCCGCCCATGGGCTTGGTCATGTGCTCTTCGTCACGCAGCTTGGACAGGTCGCCCTTGTCGAAGCCGAACTTGCCGTTCTCGTAATCGAACTTAGCCGGATCGCCGTAGTAGTGCAGAGGAGCAATGGTGATGCCCATCTGATAGATGGCGGGAGCGTCGACCTTAGTGGTACGGACACGGATGGAATGGTCGGAAGTCTTAACGATACCGGAAATGGTGGAAACAGCCTCGCCGACGTTGATACCAGCTCTGTAGGAGTCAGCAGCGTCGCCCAGCTCATCATAGATGAACTCGCTGATAGCCTTGTCAGCCATTTCGTAGTTGATGCCGGCGTCAGAGATGTCGTAGCCGTAAGCTTCGACCATCTGGCTGAACATGGTAGCAGCGTCAGCTGCTTCGTAGCCCCACAGTGCAACTGCGGAAGCAAAGTCAACAGCGCCGTAAGGTTCGCCATAGTTGGCCAGAACGAAGTCAGCGATGCCCTGTGCGAACTTCTCGCCGCCTGCATAGAAAGCAGTCCAGAATGCATCGTACTCTTCCTGGGTCAGCTCGCCCAGATCGGTAGCATCTTCGCCGAGGGAGAGGATGTAGTCGGTCTTGGACATCATGGAGTTACGGTACTCTTCCATACCCTCGATGGGAACAGCGTAGAAGGAGCTGGAGCCATCATAGGTGGGGTCGGACAGGGTGTACATGGTGAACAGGACGTCATCAATGGTGATGGGGGTGCCATCGGACCACTTAACGTTGGTAGCCAGGTTGATGTTGTAATCAACGGTGCCATCTTCGTTCTCAACAACGTCGAGGTCAGCAATGCCGCGGTACAGATAGTCGGTGCCGTTGTAAGGACGGGTCTCGCCGTCGATACCGTTGTTGATGACATTGCCTTCGCGGTCGATGCCGAGCAGGCCAATGCTGACCATGCTTACGACATCCTGGTCGTAGCCGCTGTCTGCAAAGAACGGGGTGAACTTCTGGGAGAACTTGTCATAAGCAACAACCAGAGTATCGCCGCCGGTGTAGCTGGCTGCAGCGTCGCTGCCGGGGCCAACCTGCTTTGCGGGATAGGGGCTATCCTCGATGGGTTCGGTCTCAGAGGGATCTTCGGAGACACTCGGAGCCTCAGTGGTGGGGTCGGTGACGTCGGTCTTGCCGTCGTCATCCTTGTCCTTGCCGCAGCCTACGAGCACGGATGCGATCATGCACAGTGCGAGAAGCAGAGCAAGGAGCTTGTGGAACTTCTTCATTTTCTTTACCTCCTATAAATTTTATTCTACCGCAAAAAAACGGTGAGAATCGATTCAGTGCTCCGAATTTTTCGGAGCCTCCTTCATTGCAAAAGCCTTTTTGAAGGAGAAAAGCTGTACCGACTGGCACAGGCCAAGGACAGCGAATGCACCCATCGCCCAATCCGGCTTCACCGCAATGAAATACACGACAGCAGCAGCCAGATTCAGCACACTGACGATCAGCATAAAAGCTGCAGCGGTATTCAGGCGGGCAACAATCTTATCCTTATGCTCGCGGATGACCGGACCTTTGACCATCAGGATGCGTCTGAAAGCCGCAGCCAACAGGTAAAGGGGGATCAGACCGAAGGCCAGAGGCAGGAACACATACATCTGCTTGGCATATTCGCCGCCGAAGATCAGTGGGACAAACACGCACAGTGCCAAAACAGTAAAACCGATGGCCAGGATCCATGTGCTTCTGCGGATCGAAGCAGAGTCGTTACAGAATTCATAGTATGAACCGGTATAGCTCGCCCGCTCACGCAAGCGGCCTCGGCCGTCCATATAGGTCTCCAAAGTGTAGTCACTCGTATATTTTCTTGAAACCAAGAGAACACCTCCACTACGAGAGCCCAAAAAATTCTTTCGCACATTATAGCACAAAATCGTTAAAGAATCAACATAAAAATCAAGTTTTTGCACTTTTTATTAAATTCTTTCGTTTTTAATAAAAGTCGTTATGTTATCTCCGTTGCATTTTATGCATTTCACACAAATCTTTCTCGTCAATTTCTACACTTCCGGTGGAAATAAAACGCAGAAAAATGATAAAGAGTCGTATTATTTTCCGATATCGCTTTAATTCGGAAAAGAATCTGAGGGAAATATACGGAATTCCTGTATATATATCAATCCGCGTTCGATTTCAGCCAATCTCGGATGCCTGCACCGATCTCACGGACGGTTCCCTCGGCATAAGGCACCTTCAGCTCGGCACCGATGCACAGCTCCTCGAATGTCTTTGTGCCGGCAGCATCCACGAAGGCCAGATACTTTTTCCATGCTGCCTCTCGGTCAGTCATGGAGAGCATCCACAGCTGGAAGGCCACGGTCTGTGCCATGCAGTAGTCGATATAGTACAGCGGATGCAAATAGACATGCAGCTTCCACTGCCAATGTGCGTATCTTCCGTAGAGAGGCAGCTCATCCATGCTCAGCCACGGGCGGTACTTCTCCTCAAGCTCTCTCCACACCTCGTGGCGCTGCTCGGGCGTCAGATTCTCGTTTTCATACATACGGTGCTGGAACTCGTCGATCATGCAGCCGTAGGGAATGAAATCAAGAGAGTCCTCGCAATGTGCCAGCTCATACTTTCTCGTGTTCTCTCCGAAGAAATTCTTATGGAAGTCCTGGGTCAAGAATTCCATACTCATAGAATGGCACTCACAAGCCTCGATGGTCGGAGACTGCAGGGGCGGGATGATTTCGGGGTTGTTCATTGCGCGGTAAGCAGCGAAAGCGTGGCCTGCCTCATGGGTCAGGACATCGACATCGTCGCTGGTGCCGTTGAAATTGGAGAAAATGAACGGCATTTTGTACTTGCTGATGCTGGTGCAGTAGCCGCCGGGGGCCTTTCCCTCCTTCGACAAAACATCGAACAGCTCACACTCAAACATCGCCTCGATAAACTCCTTGGTCTCGGGCGAAAGCGCCTGGTACATTTCCTTGCCGCTTTGCAGGATCTCCTCGGCCGTGCCGATGGGCTTTGCGTTGCCGTCGACGAAGCGGAACTTGTCGTCGTAAATACACATCTGCTCCACGCCGATGCGCTCACGCTGTGCCTTCTTCACCTCAGCGATGATGGGCACAAGGTCTCTTGCGATCTGATCGCGGAAGCTTGCAAGCTCCTTGCCGCCGTAGCAGTTGCGGCTCAGACGGTCGTAGCCAAGCTGGATGTAGTTTTCGTAGCCGACAAGTCTGCCCTGTGCATTGCGGTTCTTGACCAGCTTGTCGTAGATCTCATCGAGCTCTTCGCGGTGGAGGTCAAATGCCTTGCCCTCAGCCTCAAACGCTGCACGGCGGATCGCACGATCGGGACTCTCCTTGTACGGGCCGAGCATGGGAAGCGGCATGGTCTTGCCGTCAAAGTCAGCCGTCAAAGAAGCATAGAGCTTCTGATACTGCGAAGCGAGCTTGTTTTCCTCCTGCATCAGGGGAATCAGCTCAGGGGTAAAGCTGCGACGCTCGATCTCCATATTCTTGAACAGCAACGTGCCGTAGTGCGCCTCAAGCTCCTTGCGGAACGGCGAATCCAGCATGACCTCGTTGCAGACATTGCCGGCTTCAATCAGTTCCGGAGAAGCATTGTCAAAATACTCACGCTCTGCGTCGTAGAAAGCATCGGCGGTATTGATGGTATTGCGGACATAGGCAATCGTACCCATGCTGAGAATATCGCTCGTTCTTTCCTGCATGGCATCAAATTCCTTGATGATCGTCTGTGCATCGGGCGCATTGCGGATATTCTCGGCAGTGGTCAGGATATATGCCTTGATCTCCTCGATATTGGGTCTCTCATATGGATACTCACTGAATTTCATAGTTTCAACTCCTATTAAAGTATGAACTGAACTGCGTTTGTAAGACAAAAGCCGTTCGGCAAAAGTCGATAATTTTCACCGTCAAAGTCGATGCCCGAGCCGAAGCGCAGATCGCAGCCCTGCGGGATAGCGATCGTCTCGTTGGAGCGATTGACATAAACTGTTGCCGTTTCCGGGCCGTATGTACGCTCGAAGATCACAATACCCTTTTCAGCCTTCTTGACCAGGATCGACCCCTCTCGCAGTGCAGGCAGCTCCTTCTTCACCCGTGCAAGATGGGCAAAGTAGCTACGCAGCGACTCATCCTCCCTACCCCACGGATAGTAGCGTCGGCAGAACGGATCGTCGAAGCCCTCCATGCCGGCCTCGTCGCCGTAATAAATACTTGCCATACCGGGCAGCATGAATTGCAGGAAGGCTGCAAGGTGCAGCCGCTGCAGGGCCAGCATTCTGTCCTTCTTCGACAGGTAGCGCTCTGCCTTTTCCTCTTTGTCACCCTCGAATGGATCGCCGAGTGCCGTGAGGATACGGGGTGTGTCGTGCGTGCCGAGCAGGTTCATCACACAGGCAAGCACCTGCGGCGGATAGTTCTCAGCAATGGACATGATGCTCTCACCGAGGCCACGGCCATCGTCATGCCCGAGGACAAAGTCGATGATCGCCTTGCGCCACGGATAGTTCATGGTCGAGTCCAACTCCGCATCGACAAAGTAGCGACGGGAAACACCGTAGGCGCGCTTGTTCGAGGCGTCTTCCCAAACCTCACCGATCAGAAGAGCCTCGGGATTGATCTGACGCATACGCTCCTTGAGCGGCTTGACAAATTCATCAGGCAGCTCATCGACCACGTCCAGACGGAAGCCGTCGGCACCGAGCTTCATCCACTTTTCGATCACGGAATCCTCATCAGCGAAGATGAAATCCATGTAGCTCGGGGTCGTTTCTTCGATGTTGGGCATATTCTCCATTCCCCACCAGGCATCGTACTGATCGGGATAACGATGGAAGCGGTACCATTCGCGGTAGCACGAGCCCGGCTGCGAGATCGCGCCACTGCCAAAATGGCCGTCGACATCAAAATAAATGCTCTTGCTGCCCGTGTGGGAGAAGACACCATCGAGAATCACGCGCATACCAAGCTGATGCGCCATCTCACACAGACTTGCAAAATCCTCCTCCGTGCCGAGCATCGGATCGATGCGCTTATAATCGGCGGTATCATAGCGGTGATTGGAGAAGGCCATGAAGATCGGATTCAGATAAATGATATCGACACCCAGTTCCTTCAGATAAGGCAGCTTTTCCTCGATTCCTCGCAGATTTCCGCCGTAAAAGTCACTGCACCAGTTGCCATGGATGTCCGCACCAAAGCGCGGCGTCTCGGTCAGGTCCTCGTGGATATGGAACGGCCCGAGCTTGTCCTCAAGATCACACTCACCGACCTTGTGGAAGCGATCAGGGAAGATCTGATACATGACCGCACCCTTGGCATACTCGGGTGTAACAAAGTCAGCCGGAATGAAGCTGAGCTGCCATTTCTCGCCTTCTTCCATGTTGGTGCCGCTGCCACGCTTGAACAGACGGAAGGAATCCTCCTGCTTGTGCACACGGAACCAGTAAAAATACAGACCGCTGCCCAGGGACAGCTTACATTCGTAGATCTGATATTTCCCGTCCCGTTCGGCAGCGTTCATGGTGATTTCATCTATGATCTGATCGTCTGTATTTTCCAGAACAAGACTCACTCCGACCGCAGCACACACGTCGGGCACATGGATCCTGAAAATACAGCTCTCCCCCGTTCGGACAGTGCCGAACGGGGTCTTGTGCTGCGCCTTTCTGCTGTCAAATAAAATTCTCATTGCAAATACCAAATGTTATCGGCGTACTCCTTCACAGAACGGTCAGACGAGAAGATGCCCGCCTTGGCCGTGTTGACAAGAGACATTCTTGCAAACTTCTTTGCATCACGATAGGTATCGGTAACCTCCTGCTGCGCTCTGCAGTAGTCAGTGAAGTCGGCGACCGTCATAAACGGGTCTGCCGTGCCGAAGCGGTTGGTCAACAGGCTCGTAACCAGATCGTCGAAGCGCTGACCCAGAATGCCGGAAGTCAGCATATCGAGGACCGCCTGCAGCTCTGCCGTTAAGAAGTCATTCGGGTTGTAGCCACGCTGCCACAGAGCCTCGGTCTCGTGAGCCTTCATGCCGAACAGGAAGATGTTCTCGTCCCCGACCTGCTCGTGGATCTCGACATTGGCACCGTCGAGCGTGCCGATGGTGACCGCGCCGTTGATCATGAGCTTCATGTTGCCCGTACCGGAGGCCTCCTTACCTGCCACGGAGATCTGCTCAGAAATATCGGCTGCCGGGATGATAATCTCGGCCAGCGATACCTTGTAGTCTTCCAGGAAGACAACCTTGAGCTTGTCACGCACATCGGCATCGTTGTTGATGAAGTTGGAAACAGCCACGATCAGGCTGATAATCTGCT
Source organism: Oscillospiraceae bacterium (assembly GCA_015067565.1). Lineage (GTDB taxonomy): Bacteria > Bacillota > Clostridia > Oscillospirales > Oscillospiraceae > JAZOXB01. The sequence goes on from SVMF01000003.1 coordinate 14,771, forward strand.
TTGCACGGATATAGCCGGCCGAAGCCTTTGCGCCAAAGATGAAGGTGCGGGGCACATAATTGCCGTTCGGATTGGCCTTGATCTGGCGATACAGATGCAGAACGTGGAGAATGTTCAGCAGCTGACGCTTGTACTCGTGCAGACGCTTAATCTGAATGTCGAAAATGGAATCCGGATCGACACGGATGCCGTTCTTCTCGGCAATATAGGCTGCCAGACGCTCCTTGTTCTTGCGCTTGATGGCACGCAGATCGGCCAGCACCTTCTCGTCGTCCTGATATGCAAGGAGCTTTTCCAGCTCGGAAGCGTCGCGCTTAAAGCCGTCACCGATCAAATCGGTCAGATACTCGGTCAGAAGCGGATTGGCCTGGCACAGCCAGCGGCGATAAGCGATGCCGTTGGTGACATTCAGGAAGCGCTTCGGGGTAATATTGCAGTAATCACGGAAAATACCGTTGCGCAGGATGTCCGTATGCAGCTTGGAGACGCCATTGACCTTGTGGCAGGCCGCAAGACAGAGGTTTGCCATGCGAACCTCGTTGTTGGCGATGACAGCCATGTAGTCGATCTTACCCCAATCGTTGGGGTAAATCGCATTGAGCTGTTCGATCAGGCGGCGGTTGATCTCGGCGCAGATAGAGTAAATGCGGGGCAGCTGCTCACGGAACAGATCCACATTCCAGCGCTCGAGTGCCTCACTCATGACGGTGTGATTCGTGTAGGACAGGGTCTTGCAGGTGATCTCCCATGCCTTGTCCCAGCCGTACTCATGCTCATCGATGAGCAGGCGCATCAGCTCCGGCACGCACAGAGCCGGATGGGTGTCGTTGATATGGATGGCGACCTTGTCGGCCAGATTGTCATACGTGCGGTACTTCTTGAAGTGGCGCTTTAGGATGCTCTGCAAAGAGGCAGAGACCAGCAGATACTGCTGCTTCAGTCGCAGACGCTTACCCTGGATATGGTCATCGGCCGGATAGAGCACCTTCGAGATGGTCTCAGCCATGGCATTGCGCTCGAGCGCACGGACATAGTCGCCACGGGAGAAGGCCGCCATATCGAAGCTCTGCGGCAGCTTTGCGCTCCACAGTGTCAAGCGGTTGGCAGCTTCGCTGTCGTAGCCGGAGATGAACAGATCGTGCGGAACGGCAATGACGGAGTTGTAGCCGACCTGAGCGACCTTGAAGCGGCCGTTGTCGACCCACTCACGCACCTCGCCTCCAAACTTGACCTCAACAGCATCGTCCTCACGGGCTCTGAGCCAAACATCGCCCATTTCGAGCCAGTTGTCTGGGAATTCCATCTGCCAGCCGTCGACGATCTTTTGACGGAAGATGCCGAACTCATAGCGGATGGAGAAGCCGGTCACGGGATAGCCCAGGCCGGTCGCTGCATCCATATAGCACGATGCCAGTCTGCCCAGACCGCCGTTGCCGAGGCCGGCATCGGGATCGAGCTCATAAATGCGGTCAATATCAATGTCATATTTCGCCAAGCCCTCACGGCATTCCTTTTCCACACCAAGGTTGTAAAGGTTGTTGCGCAGGGAGGTGCCAACCAAAAACTCCATCGACATATAATAAACCTGCTTCTTCTCCTCGTGTCTGTACTTATGGCGGAAGGCATGGTTCTTCTCGGTCAGGATTTCACGCACCACGGTGCACAGACCGCGATAGATCTGCTTCTGCGTGGCATCGGCAATGTCACAGCCGAACAGATGATGCAGCACGAGCTCGAGTTGCTGCATCATATCCGTTTTGTTCAGCATCGGTTCAGCATTTGCTTCGGGTGTTTGCTTTTTCATGGGGCCTCCTAAAAAATCTTATCTGTTATTTGCAAAGCAGTTTGGTATAAAGCTGCATATATTCACCGGCAGGAACCTGCCAGCTAAAATCGATCTGCATATTGCGCTTTGCAAGCGCATTGAACGCATCGCGCTCGTTGTAGTACATCGCAACGGCACGGTCGATGGCATCGAGGAATGCCTCACCGTTGTAGTCGCCGAAGGTAAAGCCTCTGCCCTCGCCGCTTTCGGGATCAAACGGAGGAACCGTATCCTTCAGGCCGCCGGTCTCGGCAACGATCGGCACTGCGCCGTAGCGCATGGCGATGATCTGCGACAGACCGCAAGGCTCAGACTTTGACGGCATCAAATACATATCGACACCGGCATACACTCTGCAGGCCAGCTTCGGATCAAAGGCCAGCTTAACACAGACCTTGCCCGGATACTGCTTCTGCAGGGCGCTGAGCACACATTCGTACTGACGCTCGCCCGTGCCTACAATGACAAGCTGTACATCTCTTTGCAGCAGCTTGTGGGCAATGTAGCACACAAGGTCGATGCCCTTATGGCCGGCCAGACGGGTGACCATGCCCAAAATCGGCGTGTCTACCTCGGTGTTGAGTCCCAGCTCCTGACGCAGCGCACGCTTGTTATCCCATTTACCGAGCATATCCTCTGCGCTGTAGTTGGCCACGAGAGCCTTGTCCGTAGCAGGATCGTAGACATCGGTGGCAATACCGTTTGTGATGCCGCACAGCGGCACATCACGCAAAATGCCGTCAAGCCTGTGGGCGAAGTAGGGAAGGCACAGCTCCTTGGCATAGGTCTCGGAGACGGTCGTGACCATATCGGCCATCACGATGGCACCCTTCATCATATTAATAGAGCCGTCGAAGGTCATATGGCCGCGGAAGAACTCCGGCAGGCCCAGCGTGCTCTCAAAGAAGCTCTGATCGGCCCAGCCCTGATATTCCACATTGTGGATGGTGAAGATCGTCTTGGTCTCCGGGCACCAGTTCTGATACAGCGCACGGCAGTAGACCACACCCATAGCGCTCTGCCAGTCGTGGCAGTGCAGGATGTCGGGCTTGAAGTCGAGGTAATACAGCGCCGCCATCGCTGCCTTGGAGTAGTAGGCGAAGCGCTCACCGTCGTCAAAGTCACCGTAGATCGCATTTCTGGTGCCGAAATAGTAATCGTTGTCGATGAAATAGATCTGCAGCTTCTTGCGGCGGCTCTTGAGGCGGAAAATGCCGACATAACTCTCGCGCCAGGCCAGCTCCATAGTGAACGAGCCGACCGACTCGGTCTTGATCGTCGGATCCTGCTTGATCTTCTTATAATACGGCAGGAACAAAGCAACCTCATTCCCCTTGATCTTCGCCAGCTCTGCGGGCAGGGCCTGCATCACATCGCCCAAACCACCGGTCTTGACATACGGTGCCGCCTCAGAAGCAAGCATAGCAATTCTCATACGATCGCTCCCCTCTTCAGTACGATCGGATGCTCCTTCGTGCCACACAGCTTCTTACCGGGACGCACGACGACATCCTTGTCCAAAATCACATACTGCAGATCCGCACCCTCGCCGATGACGGTATCCTGCATAATAATGCTGTCACGAACACTTGCACCCGCTGCCAGCTTGACGCCGCGGAAGAACAATGTATCTTCAGCCTTGCCGTTGAGCACGCAGCCGTCGGCAACGATACAGTTGTCGATCTCAGAGTGCTCACCATAGGAGGCAGGAACCTCGTCACGGACCTTTGTGTAGATCGTGCGGTTCTGACGCATGAACAGGCCATGACGAACCTTCGGATCGAGCAGAGCCATACTGTTGTTGTAATATTCCTGCAGGTTCTCGTTGAACAATGCAACACCCCGGAACCGGTAGACATTTACCTTTTCAGCCGCCTCAATAAAAGCATGCAGCACGATGTCACGCTCGAAATGATAGCGGTTGTGCGCAACGGCCTGCTCGACAATATCCATCAGCATCTCACGACGCATGACATAAATGCCCATGGAGGCCAGATAGTCCTTCTGGGCCGTCATCTCGACGACCATATCCGATGCATGGCCCTTCTCATCGAGCTTCACAGCCAGGTCGATCATCTTCCGGCCATCGCTGATGCCGTCCTTGACCACGACCGTGACATCCGCGCCCGAGGCAACATGATCCTCGATGACCTCACGGAAGTCGATGGCGCACAGCACCGAGCAGTTTGCCATGACGACATAGTCCTCTTTGGAATAGGCCAGGAAGTTCATGGCCGAGTGGATCGCCTCCAGCTTACCTCTGTAAAGGCCGTTGTGTGCCAGAGCATAGGGAGTCAAAAATTCCAGACCCCCCTCTTCCAGATCCAGATCCCACTCCTGACCGGAGCCGATGTGGTTCATCAGAGACTGATACTTGTCCTTGGTGATCAGGCCGATATGTCGGATGCCGGAGTTTGTCATATTTGACAGAGGGAAGTCGACCTGACGATAACGGCCGCCATAGGGCACAGAGGCCATCGTACGATTGGCCGTCAGGTCACCGAGATTGCTGTGGTCATAAATACTTGCGAAAACAATACCCATTGCTGTATTCATCGTTCGTACCTCCCTATCTTAGTAGATCTCGCCGGGCTTGATGGATGTGTTCTCCGCAACGATCTTGCCCTTTCCGATCACGCTGATTTTCTTTTCCTCACCGTCGGCGAAGATGCCACCGATGACGCTGCCACGGCAGATGCGACAATCCTCACCGATGATCGCATGGCGGACAATCGCACCCGATTCGATCACGACATCGGGCATAATCACGCTGTCTTCCACGATGGCGCCCTTTTCAATCACGCAGCCGGTGGAGATGATGGAATGCTTGACATTGCCGCAGATCTCGCAGCCCTCGGCAATGAAGCAGTTGCTGTTCTTCGATTCCTTCGCAATGAAGGTCGACGGCATAGCATAGTTACGGGCGTAGATACGCTCGCCCTTCTCACCATAGATGTTGAACTCGGGGTTCTCGCCAAGAAGCTCCATATTCGCCTCCCACAGGGAGTTGATCGTGCCGACATCCTTCCAGTAGCCCTGGAACTCGTAGGCAAAGAGCTTATGTCCGGAGTTCAGCAGTGCGGGGATGACATTCTTGCCGAAGTCGTTTTCACTCTCGGGATCCTCCTCATCGGCGATAAGGAACTGCTTGAGGATGCTCCACTTGAAGATGTAAATGCCCATAGAGGCATTGGTGCTCTTGGGTACCTTCGGCTTCTCCTCGAACTCGTAGATCGAGCCGTCGGCATTGGTGTTCATGATGCCGAAGCGGCTGGCCTCCGCCAGCGGAACCGTACGCACAGCGATGGTGCAGTCGGCATCGTTTTTGATGTGATGGCGCAGCATGGCAGCATAGTCCATCTTGTAAATATGGTCACCCGAGAGGATCAGGACATTGTCCGGGTCGTAGCGCTCAATGAAGGGAATGTTCTGATAGATGGCATTGGCAGTGCCCTTGTACCACTCCGACTTCTGGCTCTTGGCATACGGCGGCAGGACCTGCACACCGCCGTGTGAGCGGTTCAGGCGCCACGGCTGACCGTTTCCGATATACTCATTGAGCTCCAGCGGCTGATACTGCGTCAAAATGCCAACGGTATCGATTCCCGAGTTGACACAGTTTGACAGGGGAAAATCGATGATGCGGTACTTACCGCCGAACGGAACGGCAGGCTTGGCGGTATTCTCCGTCAAGACCATCAGACGGCTGCCCTGACCACCGGCCAGCAGCATGGCGACACAATGCTTTTTAGGGAAGTTCATAGCTCATCTCTCCTTGTCATTATTTCACTTTTCGTTGGGTAATCTTGCGTTTATAGAAGGTCGCAGACATCGGCGCAAGCGTGAACTCGCCCGAGTATTCCAAACCATGCATGGGGATTTTCTGTGCGGTTACGGCAGGAAGCTCCATACCGCTGCCGCCGTATTTGCTGTCGTCACTGTTGAGGATCGGCGCGTAAACGCCGTTGCGAGGCAGACCTAAGCGATAGCCGGTTCTTGCCACGGGGCAGAAATTGCACACCGCAATGATCTCGCGGCCTCTGCGGTCGATGCGGCGGAAGGCGATCACGCTGTTGTCGCAGTCGTCGGCGCTGATCCATTGGAAGCCGTTCCAGTCGCTGTCGTTGTTCCAGAAGCTACTGTTGTCCAGATAGAAATGGTTCAGATCGCGGACAAAATCCTGCAGCTTGCGATGGCTCTCGTATTCCAGCAGCATCCAATCCAGCCCCTGATCATATTTCCACTCGATGAACTGGCCGAATTCATTGCCCATAAAGCTGAGTTTTTTGCCGGGATGTGCCATCATGAACCCATAGTAGGCACGAAGATTGTTGAACTTCATGCCGTAATCGCCGGGCATTTTGTTAATCAGGGAGGCCTTGCCATGCACGACCTCGTCGTGCGACAGCGGCAGAATGAAATTCTCGCTGTAGGCATAGCTCATCGTGAAGGTCAGACAGTTGTGGCTGCCCTTACGCCACAGCGGATCGAGCGCCATATAACGCAGCGTGTCATTCATCCAGCCCATGTTCCACTTGAACAGGAACCCCAGACCACCGTCGTAGTCCGGCTTGGTGACCATCGGGAAGGCCGTCGACTCCTCCGCGCAGGTAATGGCATTGCGCCGCACCGAGAAAACAGCTCGATTGAGCTTGCGCAAAAATGTGATCGCCTCGAGGTTCTCCTTGCCGCCGTACTTGTTCGGACGGTATTCGCTGCGGCCGTAGTCCAGATAGAGCATCGCCGCAACGGCATCGACACGGATGCCGTCCACATGATACATTTCCATCCAGTAGACCGCATTGGAGATCAGGAATGACTGCACCTCTCCCCGACCAAAGTCGAAGATTCTGGTCGTCCAGTCCGGATGCTCGTTCATCATCGGGTCAGCCAGCTCATAGCAGCAGGTACCGTCAAATTCATACAGACCGTACTCATCCTTCGGGAAGTGTGCCGGCACCCAGTCCAGAAGCACACCGATCCCCGCCTGGTGGCACTTGTCGACAAATTTCATGAATTGCTTCGGTTCGCCGTAGCGGGCCGTCGGCGCATAGTACCCCGTTACCTGATAGCCCCAGGAGGGGTCAAAGGGATGCTCGGCAACCGGCATCAGCTCAATGTGCGTGTAACCCATATCCTTCAGATACGGCACCAGCTCGTCAGCCAGCTCATCATAGCTGTAAACGCTGCCATCTGTCTTGCGTTTCCAGGAGCCCAGATGCATTTCATAGATGTTCATCGGACTGTCGAGCAGCTTTTTCTTACCCTGCGCCCGACGGTAGGCCGCATCCTTCCACTCATAGCCATCCAAAGTGCAAATACGTCCGGAGGTGTCCGGAAGCGAGGTGGTGCGGAAGGCATAGGGGTCTGTCTTGAACACTGTGGAGCCATCGGCCCTGCGAACAAAGAATTTGTAAGCGTCGCCCTCCTTGGCGTACGGTGAAAAGGCTTCCCAGATGCCGTACTCCACCCTACACATCGGGAGATCCTCACAGTTCCAGAAATTCCAGTCACCTACAACAGATACCGCCTGCGCATTCGGAGCCCAGACACGGAATACAAAGCCCTCCGCATCCTGCCGCACCTGCGCATGACAGCCGAGGAATGTGTATGCATGCAGCTCATCGCCGCAGACAAAGCGCTTGAAATAATTGTGCAAATTTTGCTCCATTTGATCGCCTCATCCTCCTTCGGTATATAATTCAACATTTTAAGTATACCACTTTGCACAAAAGAATGCAACTACATTTCTCATTTTATGATGGATTTGTTTAATTTTCCTTTTACATACGAAAAATCATGCCCTTTGCGTCGATTCTACCCCCGATTTGCCGTATTTTTGCTCGAAAATCGTCATATGAAACGCCAAATTTACAAAACCCCACAGCAATCTCACCGTATCTTTATCCTTTCCTCAGGGGCGACTTTGTGTTGCGGTGCCCAAAATTTGTTGTTTGCATTCGCTCGCCAAATTTTGACGCCTGCCACTGCTTTTGACTTCCGATCACATGGCAGCCTCAAAAATGCCCCGCTTCAGAAAATTCCGCCCTCTGTTCCTGATGTTTTTGCTTGACAAATGCAATTTTTGGGAATAAACTAATGTATACGGCAATTGCCGAATTGATTTTGAAGGAGGGACAGTCATGGATGCTGGGAGTAGTAACGGCACATCGGTAGGCCGAAGTCCGCAGGAGCCTCCGGGGATCCGAGGCTGTCTGTAAATATTGGTCTGCCGTGCCGGCTTGCAGAATCTCTGACGATTTTTATGAATCAGGAGGTACAAACCGATGGCAGAGTATAGCGTAACCATCGCAGGCACCCTGACAACGCTGATTTCCGAACGGAAATACACCACGGTACGCGATATTCTTGTAACGATGAACCCGTCGGATATCGCCTACATCTTCGCAGAGCTCGAGGAGGATCGTCTGCCGATCTTCTTCCGCCTTCTGCCGAAGGAGCTTGCAGCAGAAACCTTCGTTGAAATGGAGCCCGATGCGCAGGAGCTGATGATCCGTGCCTTCTCCGACAGTGAGCTACGCGAAATGGTCAACGAGCTTTATGTCGACGATGCCGTCGACCTGATCGAGGAAATGCCGGCCAATGTGGTCAAGCGCATTTTATCGCAGGCCGATCCGCAGCTGCGCAAGGAGATCAACGAAATCCTTCGCTATCCTGAAAATTCCGCGGGCTCGATCATGACCACGGAATATGTCTCCCTGCGACCTGCCATGACCGTCGAAGAGGCCATCTTGCGCATCCGCCGCACGGGATACGACAAAGAAACCATTTACACCTGCTATGTCACTCGCGACCGTACCCTTCTGGGTCTGGTCACGGTCAAGGATCTTCTCCTGGCCGAGGATGACGAAATGCCTATCAGCGAGATCATGGAAACCAATGTGATCTCCGTCAACACCCACACCGACCAGGAAGAGGTCGCACAGATGTTCTCGAAATACAATTTCCTTGCCTTCCCCGTGGTCGATGCCGAGTACCGCATGGTCGGTATCGTCACTTTCGATGACGCAATGGATGTCATGGAAGACGAGGCCACCGAGGATATCGAGCTCATGAGCGGTATGATGCCGTCGGAGAACACCTATCTTCGTTCTTCGGTCTTCGAGCTGTTCAAAAACCGAATTTTCTGGCTGATGCTCATGATGTTCTCCGCCACCTTCACCGGCATGATCATCACCGGCTTTGAGGATGCCTTAGCCGCGCAGGTCGTTCTGACCGCCTTCATTCCGATGCTCATGGGTACAGGCGGTAACTCCGGCTCGCAGTCGTCTGTTATGGTCATCCGTGCTCTGTCGCTGGGTGAGCTGGAATTTTCCGATTTCTGGCGCGTCGTGTGGAAGGAGATCCGCACCTCGGTGCTGTGCGGCATTGCCCTTTCGGTCGCCTGCTTCGGCAAGCTGATCTTCATCGACAAGCTGCTGCTCGGCAATACCGAGATCACCTATCTCGTTGCAACCGTTGTTTGCATTACCATGGCGCTGACGGTCTTGTTTGCCAAGGTGATCGGTGCGATGCTACCGATGCTGGCCAAGAAGATCGGCCTCGACCCGGCCGTTATGGCAAGTCCGTTCATCACGACCATCGTTGATACGCTCTCGCTGCTGGTATACTTCGCCGTTGCGAATCTCATTTTGTTGTAAACAGACAATCGTTCTGCAGCAGCATATAAAAAACAGATGTCGAAACCGACATCTGTTTTTTTATGATTCGACCCATGGTAAGATCGCACACCCGTATTTGAATCTGCAACCATACTCGTTTCCCGTGCAGCCAGCTCAGAAACGGCTGGCTCGCGGCACACGAACAGATCCGCTTAATGCTGCTCGGTTCCCCGCCTGACATGGTTCACGGGAGCTCGTTGCGCGAGACCGACTCCTCAACACCGCTTACACGGACAGACAGCACAGCACAGACCCGGGTACGGGAGTTCATCCCTGCTATAGCGGATTGCAGGTGACAGGGCACCGCTATCTCCCCGACTAGTGCGACCTTACCATGGGTCGAATCGTTATGAAATTATGCCAGCTTGTCTTCGATGAAATCTGCCAACTCGCCGATGGTCTCGAGCTTCATATCGCCATCCATCTCGAAATCAATGCCCAGCTCCTCCTCCATGTACATGACCATCTCGACCATGTCCAGGGAATCGACATGCAGACTCTCGAAGGTAGTGTTGCGATCCATATCTTCTACGGGAATCTCAAGCTGTTCGGAAAGGTACTTTCTGATTCTGTTATACATACCAAGTCCTCCATATAAGTTTTACAAAGCACAAGATATATCATACGAATTTTTTTGATAATGTCAAGAGAAATTTTTTAGCGCAGGAAATCTTTTAGCGGTTTCGACCGTCCAAGCGGTATTTGTTTCCTCATAGATTTCCCCACGACCTGACGAATACGGCCGCAAGAAACAGCGAAATGCGCCGCCGCTTCCTCCTGTGTATGCATCTTTCCATCGGTTATGCCATCCAGATAATCCAGGATTTCGTTTTCCGCTGCCGTCAGATTTTTCAAGCGTTCCATCCTCTTGCCCTCCCGCTCAGCTCATGAAGTCCTTCAGACGCTTCGAGCGGGACGGATGGCGCAGCTTGCGCAAGGCCTTGGCCTCGATCTGGCGGATGCGTTCACGGGTGACCTGGAATTCATCGCCGACCTCTTCGAGCGTGTGCATTCTGCCATCGGCAAGGCCGTATCGCAGGCACAGAACCTTCTCCTCACGGGGTGTCAAAGTCTTGAGCACCTCAGCCAGCTGCTCACGCAGCATGGTGTAGGCCGCTGCATCTGCAGGTTCGGAGGCTACCTCATCCTGAATAAAGTCACCCAGATGGCTGTCATCCTCTTCGCCAACAGGGGTCTCCAGCGAGATGGGATCCTGCGCCATGCGCATGATCTCCTCAAGTCGTTCCTGCGTCATGTGCAGCTTCTGTGCGACCTCAGCAGCCGAGGGATCACGGCCGAGCTCCTGCACCAGCTCGTGCTGGGCACGGGAAACACGGTTGATGGTCTCGACCATATGTACCGGCAAGCGAATGGTGCGTGCATGGTCAGCGATGGCGCGGGAAATCGCCTGACGGATCCACCAGGTGGCATAGGTAGAAAATTTGTAGCCCTTTGTGTAGTCATACTTGCTCACAGCCTTGATCAAGCCGAGATTACCCTCCTGGATCAGATCCAAAAACGGAAGTCCACGGCCAACATAGGTCTTGGCAATGGAGACGACCAGACGCAGATTCGATTCAACCATCCGCTGCCGTGCCTTCTCATCGCCTTCCTCAATGCACTTTGCAATCTCCAGCTCCTCCTCGCCCGTCAGGAGCGGGATCTTGCCGATCTCCTTCAGATACATACGCACGGGGTCGTTGACGCTCATGACCTCAGCCATTTCGTCGGTATCAATGAGCTGTTCCTCCTTGACAAGGCGGATATCCTCCTCGCTCGGCAGCATCTCCTCAGGCTTTTGCAGCATCTGCACAACATCCGTCACATCGATCTCGACACCGGCCTGTTCCAGTGCCTCGTAGATCATGTCGGTCTGCTTTTCGTCGGCATCGATGGCATCGAGTGTATCAATCACATCCTTCGATGCAACCTTGCCGTTTGCCTTGCCAAACTCCAACAGCTTCTGGAGCTTCTCGTGCATCTGCATACCCTTTTCTTCCATTCTATGTACCTCCGTATCCTTTTTTCTTTCGCATGGCTTCCTGCAAAGATCTAAGATCACCCTCTCCGGACGCTTTACGAGCCTCGCTCATAATTACGCGCAGGCAATCGGCAAACGCCTCTTGAGAAATGGGAGGATCGTCCTTGTGAATGATGGCAGTCATGTGTGCCATCTCCTCCTGAGTGAGAACCTCGGAGAGCATGGCCACACCTGCGTTGTGGTCCTCTGCCCAATGCCGCCGAAGGGTCTCGTAGGCCTTGGCAAACATTGGGACAGAAAAGTGCTGTGGCTTGAGCTCCTTTGCAGTCTCAAACAGTGCGTTTTCCCGCAGGAGCATCTTCAGAACCGTCTCCTCTGCGATGGCAGAGCGCATATTGTCATATCGGATCTGTCGATTATGCGGCTGATGTGCGGCGTAGACATCGAGCTGTTTTTTCTCCTGTGCCTTCTTCTGCGCAGCCATGCGCTGCTTGTAGGCGCGGGAGATCTGCTGCTTCATGACATCACTGCTGATGCCGGCAGCCTGCGCCGCCTTTGCGCCGTAGATCTCACGCTCGACCGCCGTGGCATAGCTCGAGATGAGCTCAGCCGCCTGCTTTGCAAATTCGACCTTCTGCTCATCGATTGTCAAATCAAACCTGGCCTCCAGCGAACGCAGACGGTACTCGGCCTGATTTTCTGAGCCGCTAAGCAGCAGCTTGAAGCGATCTGCGCCGAATTTGTGCAAAAATTCGTCAGGGTCTTTTGCACCCTTCATCTGTAGGATTTTTACTTTTAATCCCGTTTTTTCCAACATCGGAATGGCACGCTTGGTCGCATTCTGACCTGCCTGATCGCCGTCATAGGTCAAGACGACCTCATCCGTATATTTGCTGAGGATGTCGGCATGTTCCTGCGTCAGGCTCGTGCCGAGCGATGCCACGGCGCAATCAAAGCCATATTGATGCAAGGCAATGGCATCCATATAGCCTTCCGTCAATATGATATGCCCCTGCTTGCTCTTTTTCGCAAAATTCATCGCAAACAAATTTCGCCGTTTATTGAAGATAATCGTTTCGTCGGTGTTGAGGTATTTGGGCTTGGAATCATCCATCACACGACCGCCAAAGCCGATGACATTTCCACGCACATCTATAATCGGAAACATCAAACGGTTCCGGAAACGATCATATAGCGTCCCTTTTTCCCGATGCTTTGAAACCAGTCCTGCCTCCAAAAGCTCCTGCTTGGTATATCCCTTTGCAATCATCGCATCCATCAATGCATTCCATGTGTTCGGTGCGTAACCCAGTCCAAAATGTGTAACAGTGGATTTTGTCAATCCACGCCGTGCGATATAAGCGCGGACGCTTTCCGCTCCCGGGGTTCTAAGCTGCTCGTTAAAGAATCGGGCAGCGTCCCTCGACAGTGCCCAGAGGCGTTCTTTCTTTTTATACTGTGAATTATCACGGTTGTCCTCAGGGACTTCCAGACCTGCACGCTTTGCCAAAAAACGCACCGCATCGGGATAGCTGAGGCTCTCGATCTCCATAATGAAGTTTACCGCACCGCCGCCTTTATGACAGCCAAAGCAGTAATAGATTCCCTTTTCGGGCTTGACGGAGAAAGATGCGGTTTTCTCCCCGTGAAACGGGCAAAGTCCGAACAAATTGCTCCCCTTTCGGGTCAGGGCAACATAGGCACCGACTACATCTTCGATGGGATTGCGCTGATTCAGTTCGTCCAGAAATGCCGGTGAAAATGCCATATGCCGCCCTCCTTTCCTTATCCCCTCACCTGCCAGGCCGTAGGGATAAACAGTTCATCATATTTGTACATCGCGTACTTGTCGCTCATGCCCGCAATGTAGTCGCAAACGGTCCGTTCCATGCCGTCGAAACTGAGTTGCGGCTGAAAATCAGGCGGCAGCTTTTCGGGATGGCGGACATAAAATTCATACAAACGCTTCAGGATCTCTCTTGCCTTGGCTTCCTCGCCCTTAGCCTTGGGATTTTTATAAACGCGCTCAAACATAAATGCACGCAGCTTCTGCATCGCCTGCTCCACCTCGGCATCCATGCCGAGAGGGCCATCCATGCTGTGGGCGATCATGTTGGTCACAAGGGTGTTGATACGTTCACGATGCGTATTGCCCAAAACCTCGGAGATCTCACGGGGAATGTCCCGATCGGTCAGGATCTCGGCACGCATCGCATCATCTATGTCGTGGTTGATGTAGGCGATCTGATCGCTCTTGCGGACGATCTGTCCCTCCAGCGTTTCGGGCATACGGCTCGAGCTGGTGTGTCCGAGGATGCCCATGCGCACCTCGTAGGTCAGGTTCAGCCCCTGTCCATCCTTTTCCAGGATGTCGACCACGCGCAACGACTGCTCATTGTGGCAAAACGGCTGCCCCATCACCTCGGTTAGCGCGACCTCGCCAGCATGACCGAACGGTGTGTGCCCCAGATCGTGCCCAAATGCAATCGCCTCCGTCAGATCCTCATTCAGGCGCAAGGAGCGCGCAATCGTCCGTGCGATGCGAGATACCTCCAGGGTGTGCGTCATGCGCGTGCGATAGTGATCACCCTCGGGCTGTAAAAACACCTGCGTTTTGTGCATCAGACGACGGAAGGATTTGCTGTGTAAGATACGGTCACAATCGCGCTGATAGCAGGTGCGTACATCGAATTCAGGCTCTTCCTCGGAATGATTCCTTCCCCGACTGGCGTCGGAAAACTGCGCCCGCTCACTGAATCTCAAATGCTCCTGCCGCTCTAACTGCTCCCGAATGGTCATAGCATTTCCTCCCTCGAATCATACTCATCTTCCGTCCATTTGGATTATTCTCAATATGCGAAAATCGTCCGCCTCATTGCGGATAATATGGTCATAATAGCCTTTTTGCCAAAGTGCATGCCCACATTTTCGATTTGTAAATCGCTTTCATGAAGACACAAATTTCGGTACTACTGTACCCGTAGTGCTTCCTTCGGTGCTGTAATCGTAATTTTCCAAACGATTTCGTTTGTGATGTTTTTCCATTTCAATTTACTCTACAGGAAAGGCGCGGTATTCGTTTTCCAGGATCATACCCTCAATGGTTCCGGCAGAGATATCATACACACGGTCCAGAAATGGTTTTGTCTGCGCCTCGGGCAGCAGCAGCTCGAATTCGACATCCATGCCGAAATCTGACTTCTGAATGATACCCCCGAAGGCAGCGACCTCCAATTTGATCCGCTCGAACCAGCTGTACGGGCAGGGCAGATACACACCCGTCCATACACGCTTCATCGAACGGCCTGCGGCATCAAGTGCGATCTTCGCACTGTGGGCGTAGGCACGGACGAGCCCTCCTGCGCCCAATAAAATGCCGCCAAAATAGCGTGTCACCACGCAAGTTACATTATAAATGCCCTCCCGCTGCAACACCTGCAGCACGGGCATACCTGCCGTACCACCCGGCTCACCATCGTCAGAAAAGCGCGTAGCGCCATCCTTGATGATATAGGCATAGACATTGTGCGTCGCGTCCCAGTACGTTTCACGCATCCGCTTGAGCTGCGCCAGCGCCTCTTCCTCTGTCTCTGTATGGAAGATGTGGCCAATGAAGCGCGAGCGTTTTTCGACAAATTCCGCATCGGCATCCTTGGTCGGGATCAGATATTCCGTCATGCCTGCTGCTCCTTATCGTACTTGCGGTAGCGGCCGTAGAGCTCCTCAGAGCAAACCGTCTCGACCAACACACCGTCAGCGGTATATTCCGTCGAGAGCACCTGCGCCTGCTTGTGCAGGATATCCAGCACGCCTGCCTCGTTGTAAGGCAGCAGCAGCTTTACATGGTGCAGCTTGCCCAAGAGAGTCTGCTCGATGCGGGTCAGAAGCTCGTCCATACCGATGCCGTTTCGTGCGCATATGGGAACATTCTTCTCCCCAATCGGGAGATTCGAAACATCCTCCAGCAGGTCTGCCTTGTTATAGCAACGCAGCACAGGCACATCGGGCTTAGCCAACTTTTCGATCAGCCGCTCGACCACAGCAATATGTGCCTCACGGTCGGGATCGGAGGCATCGATGACATGCAGCAGCAGGTCGGCGTACTGCAGCTCCTCTAAAGTCGCCTTGAAAGCCTCGACCAGATGATGCGGCAGCTTTGCAATAAAGCCGACCGTATCGGAAAGCAAAACCTCCAGATGATCAGACACCTTCAGCTTGCGTGTCGTCGTGTCGAGCGTGTCAAACAGACGGTTATTTGCAGGAATTCCCGCATCGGTAAGCTGATTGAGAAGCGTGGATTTTCCGGCATTGGTATAGCCGACGAGCGCAACCACAGGCACGGAATTTTTGATCCTGCGCTCACGCTGCACCGCACGCACCTTGCGCACCTCGTCCAGTTCCTCGCGCAGGCGGTCAATGCGTGCGCGAATGTGACGGCGATCGGTCTCCAGCTTGGTTTCGCCGGGGCCTCTCGTGCCGATGCCACCGCCGAGACGGGACATCGATTTTCCCATGCCCGAGAGCTTGGGCAGAAGGTACTGATACTGTGCAAGCTCCACCTGCAAGCGGCCCTCTGCCGTCTTTGCACGCTGGGCAAAGATATCTAAAATTAAGGCGCTGCGATCGAGCACCGTCGCCCCTGTAATCTCCTCGAGCGCACGGATCTGCGAGGGCGAAAGGTCGTTGTCAAACACGACCAATGTCGCCCCCGTTGTTTCCAAAAGCTCGCAAAGCTCCTGCGCCTTGCCCTCACCGATGAAGCTGTGCGGATCGGGTGTATGGCGATTTTGCAGAAGCTTGGCCTCACAGATGCCGCCGGCTGTTTCGAGCAGGGCCTCCAATTCGTCTAATGTTTCATAACTTGCCGTATCCTCGGGTTTGAAGCAGTCGGCATTCAAGCCGACCAGGATCGCCTTTTCCGATACGACACGATCATTTTGTATCATAATTCTTCCCCTAAAATTCGACTAAAAATGAAAAAAGTCCGCACCGATACGATGCGAACTTTACTCATTACTTCAGACCGAACTTCTTGTTGAAACGGTCAACACGTCCACCGGTGTCAACCAGCTTCTGCTTGCCGGTATAGAAAGGGTGGCACTTGGAGCAAATTTCAACCTTAATGTCCTTCTTGGTAGAACCGGTCTCAATAATCTCGCCGCACGCGCATCTGATCGTAGTCTGTTCGTACTTCGGATGGATTCCTTCCTTCATTGCATTCACCTCTTTCATGTAGTCGTAAAGGGACATTTTGCCCCCATATTTTTTCAATGCCCAAACATATTAGCACACTTTTTTCGGAATTGCAAGTGTTTTTTCAATTTTTCTTCAAAAAAATTATCTCTTGTAAAAGACCCGCTCCCGAAGGTCTCCTCCGGGCGGCAAAATATCCTCTGAAAACAGGGCGAACAGGTCATTTGCTTGGCGCTCAAGCTCCCAATAGGCTGCATCGGGCGGCATTTGGCCAACATTTATGATAGGAATGTCCGCACCTTCGCGCATCTGCCGCAGGATGCTACGCCCCACATCATCAAAGGCCAGCACGCGCACATAGGGCGCAGGCTGCTGCATCTGCCTGTCGGTGATCCCCAGGAAGGCGCACAGGATCATGCGCATCACACGGCTATAGGTGTAGCGCTTGGATTTGACAGCCGAAACAATGCTCAGCAGGTCACGCTCCTCACGGCAGGCACGCATCAGCTTGCTCCACAGACCCTCCGAACCGTAGGCGACATTCTCAAAGTCTGCCTCACGCATCGAACGCAGACGGGCAAGAATCGACCGTTCTCCCTTGCAAAGCGCATATTTCGGTGCCGTTCGGAACAGCTCCCAGGCCGCCCGAGGAACGAACCCCTCCCAATCGTCCTGCGTACGCAAAAACGAGGCCGAGGGATTTTCGCAATCCGTTCCCGTGTGATAGCAACCCTCCCGACGGATCGTCACTGGCTCAATGGAGCTGCCACGGCGCACGAGTGCCTTGCAATATTCCACCGCCAGAATGTCGTTCGGCCGTTCGATCAGGCTTGCATCTGCACCCATAGCCACAAGCGCTCTGTGACGTGCCGTTGGAAAGGATACTCCCGTTTCCAGCTCCCGTTGCAAATATTCCTTAAATTCCGGCTGCAGCAACGCCCTTGCAGTTGACATAATATTATTTATGTCACCCTCCTCACTGCCAAAGCACAGACCATCAATGCAACCCAAGCGCTCGAAGATTTCCACCGCACCGTCGGCAAAACGCTCGGCCGAAGCCACCGCACAGGTCAGCGGAAGCTCCAGTACCAAACTTGCCCCGCATTCGACGGCCGCCCTCGCACGCACATACTTATCCAGGATCGCAGGCTCTCCGCGCTGCACAAAATTGCCGCTCATTAAGCATACGCTGCCCTCGATGCCGCGAAGTTGCTTAAAATGTCCATTGTGGAACGGATTGTATTCACAAACGATGCCGATATTTTTCACAAAAATCACCCTCGAGCAAAAATAATGCTTGTCATTATTTGGATTCTGTTATACAATGTAGGTGTATGTGCTTATACTACCACAAATAAGAAAAATTGTAAACAGGAGTTGACGCTACTATGAACATTCTTGTCATCAACGCAGGCAGTTCCTCGCTGAAGTATCAGCTGATGAATCCCGAAACCGGTGAAGTTTTCGCAAAGGGTCTTTGCGAACGCATCAATATCGACGGCAGGCTCACCCACAAGGTTCCTTCCAAGGACATCAAGGTCGTGCGCGACATTCCGATGCCCACCCATGCTGAGGCCATCGCAGCCGTTATGGAGATCCTGGTCGATCCCGAAAACGGTGTTATCAAGTCCGTTGACGAAATCGACGCTGTCGGTCATCGTGTTCTGCACGGCGGCATGAAGTTTGTTTCTTCCTGCCTCATTGACGAAGCCTGCAAGCAGGCGATCCGCGATTGCATCCCCCTCGGCCCCCTGCACAACCCCGCAAACCTCATGGGCATCGAAGCTTGCGAGAAGGCCATGCCCGGCAAGCCCCAGGTTGCAGTTTTCGACACTGCGTTCCACATGACCATGCCCCCGAAGGCATACCGCTATGCCATCCCCACCAAGTATTTTGAAGAAGACAGCCTGCGCCGCTACGGCTTCCACGGCACTTCTCACCGTTTTGTTTCCAAGCGCGCCATCGAGCTGATGGGCAATCCTGCAGAAAGCAAGGTCATTGTCTGCCACCTCGGCAACGGTTCTTCCCTCTCCGCTGTGAAGAATGGCGAGTGCCAGGACACCTCCATGGGTCTTTCTCCCTTGGCAGGCGTTCCCATGGGCACCCGTTCGGGCGACATCGATGCTTGCGTTGTACAGTATATCATGAACAAGGAAAAGAACATGAGCATCGACGATTGCCTGAATATGCTCAACAAGCAGTGCGGCGTTAAGGCTCTGTCCAACGGTCTGTCCTCCGACTTCCGTGACCTGGAAGCAGGCGCGGCTCGCGGCGACGAGGCTTGCGAACTGGCCCTGCGCAAGTTCTGCTACGAAGTCGGTAAGTATATCGGTGCCTATACCGCTGCACTGAACGGTCTGGATTGCCTGGTTTTCACCGCAGGTGTCGGTGAAAACGGCCCCGAGACCCGTAAAGACATCTGCTCCTACCTGGAGTTCATGGGCATCAAGCTCGATCCCGAAGCAAACAAGGTTCGCGGTGACGAGATGAAGATCTCCGCTCCCGATTCCAAGGTTCAGGTCTGGGTCATCCCGACCAACGAAGAGCTGATGATCGCTCAGGACACCGCTGAGCTCTGCTGATCGTACAAAAAAATTGCCCCACCCCCCGGTGGGGCAATTACTGAATTTGGAGGATTTATGACAGTTACCGAACGCTTTTTAAACTATGTTTCTTACGAAACCACCTCGGACGAGGCCAGTGAGACCTGCCCGTCCACACCAGATCAAAAAGTCCTCGGCGCAGCCATCGTCGATGAGATGAAGTCCATCGGCATTGAAGATGCCCATATGGATGAAAACGGCTATATTTACGGCACTGTCAAGGGCAGCGAAAACGCTCCCGTGATCGGCCTGATCGCCCATATGGACACCGCACCGGACTGCTCAGGCAAGGACATCCGTACGAGGATCGTCGAATACAATGGCGGCGACATCCTGCTCAACGAGGAAAAGCAGATCCTCATGCAGGCAAAGGACTATCCCAATCTCGCTCATTCCATCGGCAAGCATCTGATTGTCACCGACGGCACAACCCTTTTAGGCGCAGACGACAAAGCCGGCATCGCTGCCATCCTGACCGCTGCGGAAGAACTCTTGAAGGAAGGCACTCCCCACGCAACCCTTCGCATCGGCTTCACCCCCGACGAGGAAATCGGCCGCGGCGCTGACCGCTTCGATGTGGCAGGCTTTGGCGCGGACTATGCCTATACCGTCGACGGCGGTGGCTTGGGCGAGCTGGAATATGAGAACTTCAATGCTGCCTCCGCCGTCGTGACCGTCTATGGCAGAAATGTCCATCCCGGTTCTGCAAAGGATATCATGATCAATTCTCAGCATATCGCCATGGAATTCCACGGACTTCTCCCCGTTCACGAGCGTCCTGAAAGCACTTTTGCCTACGAGGGTTTCTCCCATCTGTGCGAGATGCACGGCGAAGTGGAAAAATCCACGCTGGAATACATCATCCGTGACCACAGCCGTGAAAAGTTTGAACGCAAGAAGGAAATTTTTACTGAAATCGCTCGTTTCCTGAACGCAAAATACGGCGAAGGCACGATTGAACTCACCCTGCGCGACAGCTATTTCAATATGAAAGAGAAGATCGAGCCGGTCATGTTCATCGTCGAGAACGCAAAGCAGGCCATGCTGGACGAAGGAGTCGCGCCGAAGGTCGTCCCCATCCGTGGCGGCACAGACGGTGCAAGGCTCTCCTATGAAGGTCTGCCCTGCCCGAACATTTTCACGGGCGGCGAAAATTTCCACGGCAGATTTGAATATGTCCCCATCGAGGACATGGAGGCGTGCGTCCGCGTCCTCAAGCGCATCCTCACCAACGCCGCAAAATAAAGGAAAAACGGGCAGGTCATGCGACCTGCCCATTTCAGCGTGTCAAAGTAATCAAATGTAGGGGAGGGGCATGCCCCTCCCGTGCGGTAAAAATTCCCTTTTCACAGAAATTTTTGCAAAAATAAACTTATCTCTGTCGGTTGAGGCATGCCTCAACCCTACAAGACCACTTTTAAACGGGCAGGTCATGCGACCTGCCCGTTATTTTATGGAGCGAACATCCGATATGCCCAACATATAGTCGATGCTGGTGCAATACAGCTTTGATAATTGAATCAAAACCTGCGTCGGAATGTCATTTTCGCCTGTTTCATATTTCGAATAGCCCGTCTGCGACATTTGCAAATACTGCGCTACCTGCGTCTGTGTCATGTCCGCATCCTCGCGCAAGTCCCGTATTCTTTGGTACAATGGGTCTTTTTAGTTTTCGACTTCGATGCCGTTTTCGGCAAAGGCCTTGAGCAGCAGATCCATATCCGACGGGATGGAGATCGGCTCACCACAGGCTGCGATTGCATTTGCAACGTCCTTCAGGCCGTTACCCGTGACGACGGAGACGATCTTTGCATCCTTCGGAAGCTTGCCTTCTTCGCACAGCTTCTTGATGCCGGCTGTACCGGTAACGCCCGCAGGCTCACCGAACACGCCGCAGGTTCTGCCAAGCAGCTTCTGTGCAGCCATGATTTCCGCATCGGAAACATTGACGACGATGCCGTTGGATTCCTTGATGGCATTGAGTGCCTTGGTCGCATTTCTCGGGACACCGACAGCGATGGAGTCAGCCAGGGTGTTCTCTTCCATGGGGTACCACTCTTCATTGTTGGCAATGGCGCGGTTGAGGGGGCAGCAGCCCTCTGCCTGTGCAGAGATCAGGCGCGGCAGCTTATCAATGAAGCCGATGGCATACAGATCCTTCAGGCCCTTCCACAGACCTGCGATGGTGCAGCCGTCACCGACGGAAATTGCGATGAAATCGGGAACTTCCCAGCCGAGCTGTTCCATAATTTCCAAAGCGACAGTCTTCTTGCCCTCGGACAGATACGGGTTGATCGCCGCATTGCGGTTGTACCAGCCCCACTTGTCGATGGCTGCCTTGGACAGATTGAAGGTGTCTTCATAGCTGCCCTGAACGGAAACGACCGTTGCGCCAAAGGTCATCAGCTGAGCGACCTTACCCTTGGGTGCGCGGGAGGGCACGAAAATATAGGTCTTCAAGCCAGCAGCCGCTGCATTGCCTGCCAGAGAAGATGCCGCATTGCCGGTGGAGGAGCAAGCAATGACCTTTGCGCCAGCTTCTTGTGCCTTGGCAACTGCCATAGCGGATGCTCTGTCCTTCAAAGAAGCGGTCGGGTTCTGGCCGTCATCCTTGACCCACAGCTTGCCGATGCCCAGCTCCTTTGCCAGACGGTCCGCTTCGTACAAAGGAGACCAGCCGACACGCAACGGCGTGTTGCAGGTGGTTTCCTCGATGGGCAGCAGCTCACGGTAACGCCACATGGAACGGTCGTCGCGAGCAGCCAGCTTTTCCTTCGTCAGCGTGGTCTTGATGTAGTCATAGTCATAAATAATGTCCAAAATACCGCCGCAGGAGCAGTTGGTCACATTGGCAGTTGCTTCATATTCCTTGCCGCACTTAACGCAGCGTGCACATTTTACATTTTTCATCGTATCGTCCTTTCTGATTGTTACAACTCGTGGAGATATTTTTTCTCGGAGGCTTTTTCCTTGCGGCGCAGTTCACGCTTTTTTTCTCTCTCCAATCGACGCATTTCGCGGCTTTTCTCCTTGGGGAATTTATGAAAAAACAGCTCATCACCCATTTGCAGACGCAGATTCATCAGGCCGTGTCTTCTCAGAATCAGCGCATAGAAATAGATCATTGCGATGAACATCCCCAGCAGCGTTGGCAGAAAGAAATATCCTAGTTTATCCGCATTCATGAAGAGTACGCAAAAAAGCAATATAAACAGTGCGACCACTGAACCAACCGCTCCAATCAGGAACAGTTTACCGATCCAAGTGTCGTGTTTCATATTTTTGCACCTCCCACAAGAAAATCACGGGCG
Source organism: Oscillospiraceae bacterium (assembly GCA_015067565.1). Classification (GTDB taxonomy): domain Bacteria; phylum Bacillota; class Clostridia; order Oscillospirales; family Oscillospiraceae; genus JAZOXB01. The sequence goes on from SVMF01000003.1 coordinate 37,366, forward strand.
GGCACTGCCCGCCCGTGAGGGTCGTTATGAATTACAGGTTCTTCAGCAAGCCGGTAGCCTCGTTGAACTCGTTGATGAGGGCATCCATCTCAGCAGCCTGTGCGTGGATAGCGTCCCAAGTGCCCTTGGTATCGTACCACAGAGCGTTGAGGTCAGCCACATCGCGAGCCTGCTGCTCAACCCAAGTGTAGTACTTGAGGTTGTGGACACGCTTACGGTCAGCATAGGTCAATTCGATGAGATTGTCGGTCTTCAGACCCAGAATGTGCAGATTATGATCCAACGCAGCCTCGAAGTCGCTATATGCACCGTGGTTCTCGTCGAGCTCAGTGATACGGGAGCCGTACATGGCTGCAGAGTCGGTCAGAACAGTCAGCAGGATATCGTTCTCAGTCAACTCATAGTACTTCGCCATCTTAATGCAGCACAGGACATTTGCAATACCGGAAATACCCAACCAGCTGAGTTTCTCGATGAGCTCATCTTCGAGGCCGAGGGTCTCCTTGAGGTACTTCTTGCCTTCGGGCTTATTGAACAAGCGCAGCAGTCTCTGGGAGTCTTCGTCGTCGATGGCGATTGCCATGTCGGTGTTCTTAACGTTGTGGATCCAAGGAATATGCTTGTCGCCGATACCTTCGATGCGGTGTCCGCCGAAACCGTTATTGACGATGGTCGGGCACTGCAGAGCTTCGCCGACAGCGACCTTTGCGGTGGGATAGTGGTCCTTCAGGTAGTCGCCTGCACTCATGGTGCCGGCAGAGCCAGAGGTAAATGCGCAGCCTGCCAAGCGGTCGCCATCGCGGCGAACTGCTTCGTACAGAGTTGCCAGAGCTTCACCGGTGATGTTATAGTGCCATACGGGGTTGCCCATTTCTTCGAACTGGTTGAAGATCATGACATCTTCACGCTGACGCAGTTCCCAAGTCTTGTCGAAGATTTCCTTAACATTGGACTCGCAGCCCGGGGTAGCGATGATTTCGCCTGCGACGGACTTGAGCCAATCAAAACGCTCCTGGCTCATCTCAGCCGGGAGAATAGCGATGGACTGGCAAGCCAGCAGCTTGGAGTTGAAAGCACCGCCACGGCAGTAGTTGCCGGTGGAGGGCCATACAGCCTTGTGATAAGTAGCATCAAACTGACCGGTCACGAGGCGGGGAACCAGACAGCCAAAGGACGCACCGACCTTGTGGCAGCCGGTGGGGAACCACTTACCGGACATGGCGATGATACGAGCCTTAACGCCGGTCAGAGCGGAGGGCAGTTCGACATAATTCGGGACTTTCTGGAACAAGCCGCCGGTCTCCTTCGCCTCATTCTTCCAAGTGACACGGAAGAGGTTGACGGGATCGAAATCCCACAGACCGGTGGTGGTGAGCTTCGCCTTGATCTTCTCGGGGATGAGATCAGGGTTCTGCATCTGTGCGAAAGTCGGGATGATGATGTTGTTTTCCTTAGCTTTCTGGATGTTGTGGGCAAGGCCTTCTTTGTTGATGCGAAGATCAATCATTGTTTTTTCCTCCTGTTTTAACATCTAAATAAGAATATAGGGTGTACTTGGATATGCCAAAATGATTTGCGATTTTATCGCCCGATTTGGTGATGAGCAGGGCACCGTGGTCATTCAGGAACTGGATGGCACGGACCTTATCCTCCTTGGTCATCATCGCAACGGGTTTGCCGACAAGCTTATCGGACTGTTCAATCAGATCGTCCAATAGCTCGTTGACGTTGTGGGTAATCTTCGCAGGAGTCTCCTCCTCGCTGACCGTGGAGGTCAGGCCGAGAAGCGCCTGCTGTGCCATAACAAGGGCAGAGATGTCAAAGTTGATGCCCATGATCGCACCGACTCTGCCGTCCTCATCGGGAATGTAGATCGAGGTGGATTTCAGAAGCTTGCCGTCGGGCGTCCGTGTCAGATAGCACAGATGATCCTCCGGGCAACCGTTGTCCTGCGCCAGACGCTCCAGGACGATCCTGGACGGGCCATCTCCGAGCTTTCGCCCCGAGACGTGACCGTTTTCAAGTGCGACGATGGAGTTGCTGGTGCTTCTGTCTGAAATCTCGTGGAGAACGACCTCGCAGTTGCTGCCGAACTGAGCTGCGATACCCTTTGCAATACGCTGCAGCGCATTCAGTTCGCTTTCGCCGAGCATAGATCCTCCTCCTTCACGCTTCATTCCTTTTTAATAATATCACAAGATTAAGAAAAATCAATCACTTTTTCAAAAATTTTTTAGTATTTGCAAAAAATTTTTAGTTTTTCAAAAAAATTGTTTGACATATAGAATTGTTATGATATTATAATGATAGAACCGCAATTATGCGGAAGGAACGATAACAATTTATGGAGGGCATTTTCATGAATTTTGAAGCAATCAAAAAGGCGGCGCAAGACTACCGCGCAGACATGAGCCGTTTCCTTCGCGACATGATCGCCATCCCCAGCGAAAGCTGCGAGGAAGAGGGCGTTGTCATGTGCATCAAGGCTGAGATGGAAAAGCTCGGCTACGACAAGGTCGAGATCGATAAGCTCGGCAACATCATCGGTTGGATGGGCGACGGCGAGAAGATCATCGCCATCGACTCTCACATCGACACCGTCGGCATCGGCAACATCAACAACTGGGAGCACGATCCCTACGAAGGCTACGAGACCGACAGCATCATCTACGGCCGCGGCGCTTCCGACCAGGAAGGCGGCATGGCATCCGCTGTTTACGGCGGCAAGATCATGAAGGATCTGGGCCTCATCCCCGAGGGCTACAAGATCATGGTCGTCGGCTCCGTTCAGGAAGAAGACTGCGACGGTATGTGCTGGCAGTCCATCGTCAACGAGTACTTCGACGGTCCGGAAGACGCAAGAAGCAAGATCGAGTTCGTTATCTCCACCGAGCCCACCGACGGCGGCATCTACCGTGGCCACAGAGGCCGTATGGAGATCCGTGTTGACGTCCGTGGCGTTTCCTGCCATGGCTCCGCTCCTGAGCGCGGTGACAACGCAATCCACAAGATGGCTGAGATCCTGCTCAACGTCCGTGACCTCAACGAGAACGATGCAGGCGACGACAAGGAGATCAAGGGCCTCGTCAAGATGCTCGATCCGAAGTACAACCCCGACCACTACGAAGATGCTCGCTTCCTCGGCCGCGGCACCTGCACCACCTCCCAGATCTTCTACACCTCCCCGTCCCGCTGCGCTGTTGCTGATAGCTGCGCCATCTCCATCGACCGCCGCATGACCGCTGGCGAGACTTACCTGTCCTGCCTGAAGGAGATCGAGGATCTGCCCGCTTGCAAGAAGTATGCTAAGGACGTCAAGGTTTCCATGTATATGTATGACCGTCCCGCATGGAACGGCCATGTCTATGAGACCGAATGCTTCTTCCCGACCTGGATCAACAAGGAATCCGCTGCTCACGTTCAGGCTCTGATCGATGCTCACCACGGTCTGTGGGGCACCGAGCGTCTGTATGTTGACGAAGTCGCCAAGGCAAAGCGCGAAGGCCGTCCTCTGACCGACAAGTGGACCTTCTCCACCAACGGCGTTTCCATCCAGGGCCGCTATGGCATCCCGTGTGTTGGCTTCGGCCCCGGTGCTGAGTCCCAGGCTCACGCTCCGAACGAGATCAACTGGAAGGACGATCTGGTTGTCTGTGCCGCTCTGTACGCAGCAGTTCCCGGCCTGTACAAGCCCGAGAACAAGGACACCGAGGCAGTTTTCCGTCAGGAACTGACCGGCAACGACATCAAGTAATCAACAATTTGTACATCATGTTGCTGCGGCCATCGCGCAGCAGCAATCCAAAACATAAATGGAGGATTTTACAATGAGCAAAACTGTAAAGCTTGCCCAGCATCTGGAAACCCTGCGCATTAACAATATGTACAAGACCGACTTCTACTGGACTTGGGACAAGACCGACGACGAAATCGAAGCCATCTTCACCGTCGCTGACGCTCTGCGCGACCTGCGTGAGCGCAACAAGTCCACCAAGATCTTCAACTCCGGCCTTGGCATCTCCCTGTTCCGCGATAACTCCACCCGTACCCGTTTCTCCTTCGCATCTGCTTGCAACCTCCTCGGCCTGGAAGAGCAGGTTCTCGATGAGAAGAAGTCCCAGATCGCTCATGGCGAGACCGTCCGTGAGACCGCTAACATGGTCTCCTTCATGGCTGACGTTATCGGCATCCGTGACGATATGTACATCCATCAGGGTCACGAGTATCAGAAGACCTTCATGGACGCTCTGGAAGACGGCTACCGTGATGGCATCTTAGAGCAGCGCCCGACTCTCGTGAACCTGCAGTGCGACGTCGACCATCCGACTCAGTGCATGGCTGACATGCTCCACGTCATCCACTACTTCGGCGGCGTTGAGAACCTGAAGGGCAAGAAGGTTGCTATGACTTGGGCATACTCCCCGTCTTACGGCAAGCCGCTGTCCGTCCCGCAGGGCGTCATCGGCCTGTTCACCCGTTTCGGCATGGACGTGTGCCTTGCTCATCCGGAAGGCTACGAAGTTATGCCCGAGGTCGAAGAGATCGCTCGTAAGAACTGCGAGAAGTACGGCTCTAAGTTCACCAAGACCAACGATATGAAGGAAGCATTCAAGGATGCTGACATCGTTTATCCGAAGTCCTGGGCTCCGTTCAAGGCTATGGAAGAGCGTACCGCTCTGTACTCCAAGGGCGATCAGAAGGGCATCGACGAGCTCGAGAAGAGACTGCTTGCTCAGAACGCAAACCACAAGGATTGGGCTTGCACCGAAGAGATGATGAAGCTGACCAAGGACGGCAAGGCTCTGTATCTGCACTGCCTGCCCGCTGACATCACCGGCCTGAGCTGCGAAGAAGGCGAAGTTGATAACTCCGTATTCGATCGCTACCTCGTTCCTCTGTACAAGCAGGCTTCTTATAAGCCGTACATCATCGCTGCTATGATCTTCCTGGCACAGGTTAAGGATCCCGTCAAGACCCTGATGGACCTCGACGCTGCTGACAACAAGCGCAAGATGTTCTGATTTTAATTAGGAACAGTTGCTTCGCAGAGTCATGTTGGGAGCGGTCATGACCGCTCCGTATGAAGACTCTCATGATTGAACTGGCTTTGTTCTCTCTGCCGCTTTGCGGTCGGAACGGACATGTCCGTTCCCTACAACGGCACTGTTCCGAATATTTCAAAAATCCACAGCGGAAGTATCCTTGCGATGCTTCCGCTGTCATAAAGTGAGGAAAAAAATAATGTCTAAAAGAATCGTAATTGCTCTCGGCGGCAACGCTCTGGGCAACACTCCGTATGAGCAGCTCGCCCTCGTGACCGAGACTGCAAAGCCCATCGTCGACCTCATCGAGCAGGGTAACGAGGTCGTCATCGCTCACGGCAATGGCCCGCAGGTCGGCATGATCAACCTCGGCATGGGCACCGCTGCTGAAGCCAAGGCCATCAAGTCCGATATGCCCTTCCCCGAGTGCGGCGCAATGAGCCAGGGCTACATCGGCTACCATCTGCAGAACGCCATCGGCAACGAACTGGCAGCACGCGGCATGAACAAGGATGTTGCTACCGTCGTCACCCAGGTTCTCGTTGACGAGAATGACCCTGCTTTCAAGAACCCCACCAAGCCTATCGGCTCTTTCTATGACAAGGAAACCGCAGAGCGCATTGCAGCTGAGAAGGGCTACACCATGGTTGAGGACGCAGGCCGCGGCTACCGTCAGGTCGTCCCCTCTCCGAAGCCCATCGATGTCATCGAGAAGAACACCGTCAACGCATTGATTAACAGCGGCTGTGTCGTTATCACCGTCGGTGGTGGCGGCATCCCCGTTGTTCGTAAGGATGGCAAGCTCTACGGCACTCCCGCCGTCATCGACAAGGACTTCGCTTCTGCAAAGCTGGCTGAGCTGGTCAAGGCTGATGCTCTGGTCATTTTGACCGCTGTTGATCGCGTTTGCATCAACTGGGGCAAGCCGAACCAGGAGAGCCTTGCTGAGATGACCGTTGCCGATGCTGAGAAGTACTGTGAAGAAGGCCATTTTGCCCCCGGCTCCATGCTGCCGAAGGTCAAGGCTGCCATCTCCTTTGCTCTCTCTGGCGGCCAGGCCATCATCGCATCTTTGGAGAACGCAGGCGCGGCTGTCAAGGGCGAGAGTGGCACCATCGTTCATCTGTAATTTCTGATTGCGCCTAAATCCTGCTTCGGCACAATGCTTTTGGAGGAAGAGATATCATGAGAAATCTTACCATCGAGAGAAAAAAAGGCTTTGCAGGCAGCATGGCCGCCATGAAGGTCTATATCGAGGTCAGTGAGAACCCCGACCTGACCATCAACGATGTCCCCTGCCGCAAGCTCGGAGAGCTCAAGAACGGCACCAAAGCGACCTTCTTGATCGGAAATGAATCCGCCAAGGTATTCGTTATCGCCGGTGCCATGAGCAAGAACTACTGCAACGACTTCGTTCAGCTCCCCGAGGGTGAGACGGATCTGTTCTACAGCGGAAAAAACGAGATGAACCCAGCAAGCGGCAACGCCTTCCGTTTCGACAACAACGATAACCCCGAGGCAAAAAATAACCGCAAGAAGGGTTCCCGTAAGGGCCTTTTGATCCTGCTGCTGTCCATTTTGATCGGCACCGTGGTCGGCATCTTGATCACCAAATTTGCATTCAAAGCCAGCCCCAAGACCTTTACCGTGGGCGAAATGAGTATCACCCTGAACACCGATTTCACGGAAGAGAAGGACCCTGATTTTGACGCCTTCTACGACTCCAAGCATGTTGCCGTCTTCGTCAACACTCTCGCAAAACCCGAGGGATTGACACCGGCCACGCTTCTGGACTATGCCAACGATCAGGTGCAAAACATGGGCTACGGTGAAGCCAAGATGATCGACGGTGAAGTGGCCGTGGTCTACGAATCAACCAATAAGACCACCTACCAGCACACCGTCTACCTCTATCTGCGCAACAACAAGCTTTGGATGGTGCAGTTTGCAACCCGCCTCTCAGAGGCCTCTGAGTACAGCGACGACATCGCCAAGTGGCGCGATTCCATCGTGTTCCAGCCGTAAGCTCTGTAATTTTTTGCAGCTTTTCAAAAATATCTCTTGATTTTTGCGAAAAAAAGCGTTATATTGAAATTGGTTCATTTTCAGGCCGTTCGCGGCCAAAAATCACAGGAGGTTTGAAAATGAAGCAGTTCGAGCAGCCCGAAATGATCATCACCCTGTTTGCGGTGAAGGATGTTCTGACCACCTCCATCGCTGTGACTCCCGTAGAGGATGTCCAGGGACAGCCGATCGACGAAATGATCGAGCGTGTAGATCGCTAAAGGCCAAAGCCGCCATCACAGATGGCGGCTTCAGTCTGTCGAAAAACTTGTTTTTCGGCAGACTGTCAGAGTTCAAAAAGTCGGCAAGACGAGCAAACCGAGCGCGTCGGCGTACGATGGTACGGTAGAGCTCGGTTTGCGATGTAAGTCAAAATGCCTTGCGTAGCAAGCATTGAAAGCGTTTTTGGCTTATATCAGAGTTATATTCACAACAGGCTATTTGAACACAGATCGCCAACCGTCAAAAAATTTGCATTTTGACGATTGGCGACTTATTTGACACGCTGAAGCCGCCATCACAGATGGCGGCTTTTCTCTATCTGTGTTCATTGCCGAAACGCAGCATGATGCATCCTATGCAAGCAGCTTGCGTGCGCCGCCTCCTGCCGCGCCAATCTGCTGAACAACTCCTCGTGCGCCGGGTGATTTTTCGCCATAAGCAAATAGTTCTGCTTCGCCTCGCATTCCCCACGGTAAGCCTCACGCAGCGCCTGACAGAAATTCTGAATTTTCGGAAGTCCGAAGCGTGGCCGACAAGGTCTGCATTCAAAGAGCAGGTCATAGAGCGTTTCCAGTTCCCGTGCGTGCTGTGCCTCCTGCATGGCCATAGCGGAAAGCTGCGGGTATCGGCCGCATTTTGCCATAGCAAGATAGGTCACATGGGAGCGATATTCCTCCTCAATCGCCCGAGCAAGAATCTGCTCCAGTTCTGTCCCCTGCCGCACCCGCTGCCAAACCGCCTGCACCCGATAATCATCCATAAAAAATCCCCCTTTCTGCACCATAGTATGCAAAAAGGGGATTTTTTGTGTATGATTCTATTTTTGATAAATGACCAGAACACCGGGAATCTGATGGATCAGGCGGTATCCTCGTCCATGAAGCATATGCGTGAGGTTTTGGTAACCATCGAGATAATCCGGTGCAGTGTTGAAATCCTGATACTCATTTGACGCGCCGACCTGCAGGACCACATACTCCGTGCTGAACAACTGCTCTGTCGTGCAGTGCAGAAGGTCGTAGAGGATCTCACGATTGCCCAAATGAGGCGTGTAGAAGGCCGTCGCCGTCACTGAGGCGCCCTCAGGAACCTGCTCGAGCGCATCGGAAATTCGTTCGTAAAAAGCCTCATTTTCCTGATAAATTTTGACTGTTTTATTCCCCTTCGGATAGACCGTTTGTCCAAATCCGATCATTCCGAGCACGACTGCCGCAGCCAGCGCGTACGGACACAGCTTCTTCATCTCGGAGAGGTTGACCGCTGTCAGATAGAATAAGAATGCCAGCGGGCCATAGGTGTACTGGAACAAAATATCGTGCTGATAGGAATAATCCGACATCAGATTGACCAAAAAATATGGAATTAAAAGCAGAAATCGCTCGTAATGCCTCGTGAAAAGCGGCAAAAACAGCAGCGGCAGCATGGTCTGCAGAATAAATGCGATCTTTTCAGGCGCGAAGGACTCAAACAGCACCTTCATCGGATGTACCAGCGCAGTTTTGATCACGCTCATCAGACCGCCGTCGGCATTTGCATAATAGTTGGCATAGCGGTCATTCATTACACCGTCGCCCACATTTTGCAGATACCAGGTCGTCGTTAAAAACCAGGCCACCGACACAAGCAGCATCGAAAGTCCGATATACAGCGGCTTTTTGCCATCCTTGTGTACCATCGTTTTCACAAGGAGCCAAATGGCAATGACCGCGATGTAAACCGCTGCATCCTCCTTGACAGACAGCGTCAGCAGGCTAAAGACCGCACACATAGGGATGCTCTGCTTCTCCACGGCATAAAAAGTCCACAGGAGCAGCGGTGTTAGGAAGCAATTTTCATGCAAGTCGTAGCTTGTGCCGCCGGCATAGGCCGGATAGATCAGCAGTGCCGCGCACAGAAGCGTGCGCACAAGCGGTGAAAGACCGTGCAGCTTAGCAAGCTTCCACAGTGGAATGACAGCCGAGGCCAGGATCACAGCCTGCAACACCTGCAGCGTTGCCGCCGACGGGAACAAGCAATAAAACGGCAGCATCAGGTAGTAGATCGGCGACATATGCACATCAAAATGCGATAGTGCCGTCGAGCGCTCAAGGGTCGTGATGGGTGTGCCGTGCGCCTTCATATGGTAGAACATCTGGCTGAAGATGCCCATATCGTAAGTCGAGCTGGAAAAAATATACAACCTACAGACCGTCCATGCGCTCACAAACAGCACGAAGCAGATTCCCAGAAGCGCAATGACAGAAAACTCCCACTTGTTGTTTTTTTGCGGCAACGCTGCACTCCGCTCGGTCTTTGCTCCAAAAAAGCCGTAGCACACAAGTAGCACAAACAGCACCGCGCAGCCGCCGAGCACCGAGGCTTCAAAAGAAGTACATAGCGCAAGCACGCACAAGGTGCCAAACATCAATACAATACCCCAGCGCTCCCAACATTCCGGGATCTGGCAGAAAGCAAGTCCCAACCAGATCGCCGTCGTAAGGATCAACACGCGAAGCCAAGACATTTGTTCCACACTAATACCGCTCAGCTCCCGCATGGCAGAGGGCAAAAACAAAAACTCCAGCGTAACCGCCAAAAGCCACGCAAAGATCAGTTTTCGGATCACTGCCGCGGTTGTAAGCTCTCTGAACTTTTGCATTTTCCCTCCCCCTTCATGCAAAATCGCCTCCCGTAGGAGGCGTTTTGCTTATACACCGTATTTCTGTGCGTAAACCTTGTAGTGCTCGGCAAAGTGGTGGCTTCCGCTCTCCTTTGCCTCACTGAGGTACTGGTGGGTATCGAACGAGCCAATCTGCGTCTCGATGACAGCAACAGCAATGTTCGAGCAATGGTCGGAAATACGCTCGTAGCTGGCCAGCAGGTCGGCCTGGACAAAGCCCATCTTGATGGTGCACTTGCCGCTCTGCAGGCGCTCGATGTGGTTGTTCTTTGCGCGGGCGATCAGCTTGTCAACGACCTGCTCCAGCGGCTCAACATGCTGTGCCAGTGCGCGGTCATTGCCGGCAAATGCTCTGACGGTCAGATCAAGGATCTCCGTGATCGCATCCTGAAGCATACTCAGCTCTGCCTTTGCCTCATCGGAGAAAGACAGCTTCTTCTCGCGCAATTCCTCTGCTCCCTTCAAGAGCTCAACGGCATGGTCGCCCAAACGTTCGAAGTCACCGATGGTATGCAGGATCTTCGAAACCTGACGGGAGTCGGTATCGGTCAAAGCGCTTGAGGACAGACGAACCAGGAACGAACCCAGCTTGTCCTCGTAGTTATCCAGCTCGTCCTCATCCTTAATGATGGCATCAGCGGATTTCTGCGAATAGGTCTTGAACTGCTCGATGGCAGTCAGAATGGAACGCTGTGCGATATTTGCCATTTTACCTGTCATATTGACGGCCTCGCTGACAGCAACAGAAGGTGTGCGGAGCAAACGCTCGTCCAGGAAGGCGCCTGTAGAAATGTCGTTCTTCGAGGGCCTGATAACCTTGTGCGCAATCGCCTCAAGCTGCTTATTGAACGGGCAGAGGGTCGCCGTAGTAAATACGTTGAAAATGGTATGCACAAGCGCAATGCCGAATGCATCAATGTTGGTATCGGTAAAGCCAAAGTTGAAAACAGCATCTGCACCGTAGAACAGGATCAGACAGATCACCGTGCCGATAAGGTTGAAGGTGATGTGTACAATGCTAACCTTCTTCGCATTTTTCGAAACACCGATCGAAGAGATCACAGCCGTTACACAAGTACCGATGTTCTGCCCCATGATGATGGGGATTGCAACCCCGTAGCTAATGCCACCACTCAAGGCCAGTGCCTGCAGCATGGCAACCGAAGCGGCCGAAGACTGAATGACGCCCGTAACAACCGCACCCAGAATTACACCGAGGATCGGGCCAACAACCGGAGCCTTGAGGTACTCAATAGCCTGCTCAAAGATGGTAGAGTTTTCCAAACCATCAACACTCTGCCCCATCATCTTCATGCCGTACATTAGAACGGCAAAGCCGACACAGATCGCACCGATGTCCTTGTGCTTGTTTTTCTTTCCCATCATGATCATAATGATGCCGATAAACGCAACGATCAGAGAGAAATTCTCAGGCTTGAGCAGGTTGACCCAGCCTGCGCCCTCGATGCCGGACATCGAGAAGATCCAGGGTGTGAGGGTCGTACCGATATTGGAACCCATAATCACAGGAATGGTCTGGCCGAGTGCCATGATGCCGGAGTTGACCAAACCGACAAGCATGACCGTCATAGCAGACGAGGACTGGATGGCAATGGTGATGCCAGCGCCCAGCCCCATGCCCGTAAAGCGGTTCGAGGTCATCTTTTTCAAGGAACGCTCCAACGAGCCGCCTGCCAGCTTAGACAGACCGGCCGAGAGAACATTCATGCCATACATAAAGAACGCAAGGCCGCCAAAGAGTAAAAACACTTTCAACAAAATGTTCATATTCGTTCTCCATTCGCTTTTGCAAATTGTGTGGTATTTGCCGCCAAAAATCGACATAATGTCAAAAATTGCCGAAACTCACCAAATACAATCTATCACGATATTTGGCAAATGTCAAGAGGTAAATCGATATTTTTACAGGCGAAAACGCTCGCCGCAGAGATCTGCAGCGAGCGTTTGATTTTTTATGAATTCACACAATCGACTTATGCCGTCGGCTGGTTGGCGTCCTCGATAATCTTGACGAACTTCTCAGCCACGAGGCTTGCGCCGCCAATCAAGCCGCCGTCGATGTCCGGCTGTGCCAGGAGTTCGAAAGCGTTCTTGTCATTCATAGAGCCACCGTAAACGATGGTCATGGCACGGGCGTTCTTGGAGCCGAAGAGCTTGCGAACGACACCACGGATGTGCTGGCAGACTTCCTCTGCCTGCTCGGGGGTAGCAGTCTTGCCGGTGCCGATGGCCCAAATGGGCTCGTAAGCGATGACGACCTTGCGGATCTTATCTTCACCGATGTTGGCAAGCGCGAGCTTGATCTGCATGGAGATCCACTCCTCGGTGATGCCACTCTCGCGCTGCTCGAGGCTCTCGCCGCAGCAGACGATGGGAACCAGACCTGCCTCGAGGGCAGCCAGGGTCTTGGCATTGACATCGGCATCCGTCTCGCCCATGGCGCGGCGCTCAGAGTGGCCGATGATGACGTACTTGCAGCCTGCGTCGACCAGCATGGAGGTAGAAACCTCGCCGGTATATGCGCCGGAGGCATTTGCGTTGACATTCTCAGCGCCGACACCGACACGGGTGTCACGCAGAGCACGGACAGCAGCAGGGATGCAAACGGAAGGCACACACAGAGCGATGTCGCACCAGCGACCCTTGGGCAGCATGGCCTTGAGTTCAGTCATGAAAGCCTTGGTTTCAGACGGGGTCTTGTTCATCTTCCAATTGCCTGCGATCAGAGTCTTGCGGTATTTTCTATTCATGATATTTCTCCTTATTTATTACTTATCCTGCAAGCAGGCGATGCCGGGCAGCTCCAGACCCTCGAGGAACTCGAGGCTTGCGCCGCCACCGGTAGAAATATGGGTAATCTCACTTGCAAAGCCGAGCTGCTCACAAGCAGCTGCGCTGTCGCCGCCACCGACGATGGTCACAGCGTCGGAATCCGCCAGGGCCTGCGCCACGGCAATGGTGCCCTTGGCAAGGATCGGATTCTCGAACACGCCCATCGGGCCGTTCCAGACGACGGTCTTTGCGGTCTTTGCAGCCTCAGCAAAGAGCTCACGGGTCTTCTCGCCGATGTCCATGCCTTCCATATCCTCAGGAATGGAGTCAACAGCGACGGTCTTGACCTCGATGGGCGCATCGATGGGGCTCGGGAAGGACTCGGAAACAACGACATCGACCGGCAGGAGGAGCTTGACGCCCTTGGCCTCAGCCTTGGCCATCATTTCCTTGCAGTAGTCGATCTTCTCTGTATCGAGCAGGCTCTTTCCGACATTGCAGCCCTTGGCAGCCTGGAAGGTATAAGCCATGCCGCCACCGATGATGAGGGTATCGACCTTCTCAAGCAGGTTGTTGATGACATTGAGCTTGTCGGAGACCTTTGCACCGCCGAGGATGGCAACGAACGGACGAGCCGGATCTGCCAGAGCCTTGCCCATGATGGAAACTTCCTTCTCGACCAGCAGACCGCAATATGCAGGCAGATAGTCAGCCACACCTGCAGTGGAGGAGTGAGCGCGGTGAGCGGTGCCAAATGCGTCGTTGACAAAAATATCGGCCATGGAAGCCAGATCCTTGCTCAGCTCGGGATCGTTCTTGGTCTCGCCCTTGATGAAGCGGGTATTTTCCAGCAGCATGACATCACCGTCGTTGAGGGCAGCAGCCTTGGCCTTTGCATCCTCGCCTGCGACGTCGGCAGCCATGATGACTTCCTTGCCCAAAAGCTCGCTCAGACGCTCTGCAACGATCTTCAGGGACAGCTCAGGCTTCCATTCGCCCTTGGGCTTTCCCATGTGGGAGCAGAGGATGACGCGAGCGCCGTTGTTGATCAGGTGCTCGATGGTCGGCAGAGCCGCAACGATGCGCTTATCGCTGGTGATCTTACCTTCTTTGGTCGGAACATTGAAGTCGCAGCGGCACAGCACGCGCTTGCCCTTAACATCAATGTCGAGAACAGATTTCTTGTTGTAGTTCATAATGTACCTCCGGAAAATGTTTTCATTTTACCATAGTCTTGCAGATGGGGAAAGTCCAATTGCCGCAGGGCCTCGAACACAGCCACGGCAACCGAATTGCTTAAATTCAGACTTCTTGCCTCCGATCGCATGGGGATGCGGACGCAGTCGTCGAAATTTGCCTCTAAAAACTCTTCGGGCAGTCCCTTTGTCTCCCGACCGAAGAAAAGATAACATTCATCCTGATAGTCAGCCTCCACATGGCATCGGGGAGCCTTGGTGGAAAACAGGCGCTTCTGCCGCACCTGATTTTTCTCAAAGAAATCCTCCAACGACTCGTAAACACGCACCTCAACCAGATGCCAGTAATCCAGACCGGCACGCTTGACCGCCGCATCGGAAATATCAAAGCCAAGCGGCTTGATCAGATGCAGACGGGAGCCGGTGGCGGCGCAGGTACGGGCGATGTTGCCGGTGTTCTGTGGGATCTCCGGCGCAACCAAAACGATGTTCAGCATACTACCTCTTCGGGCGAAAAGTCTTTCACGCAGCCCTGCCCTCAGAAGCTGCGTTCCTATTCTATGATAAAATGATCCAAAATTCAAGCCTTTTTTTGCTGAGTTTGAAAAAAATTCACACTTTTTTTGGCAAAACAAAAGATGGTTGCTTTTTTCGTTTTTTTGGAGTATACTTTCTTAAAAGAACCAAACGGAGGAATGTCATGAACAGAAAAGAACGGCTGCGCAATGCGTTGCAGCTCTTTGGGATTTTCTTGAGAATCGGCGCATTCACCTTCGGCGGCGGCTATGCCATGATCCCTCTGATCGAACATGAGACGGCCGAAAAACGCAATCTGATCGATAAGCAGGAGATCTCCGACATTGTCGCCATCGCAGAATCCACCCCGGGCCCCATCGCCATCAATTCCGCGACCTTCATCGGCTATCGCTCCTGCGGTGTGCTGGGTTCCGTGGCCGCAACCATGGGTGTCGTGCTGCCGTCGCTGATCATCATCACGCTCATTGCGCTGTTTTTGCGTCAGGTCATGGACCATCGCATCGTCCGCTATGCTTTCCTCGGCATCCGCGCAGGTGTCCTCGCCCTCATCACCAAGGCCGTTGTCTCGTTCTGGAAACGCGCCGACCACGGTGTCTTTGGCTGGTGTATCATGCTCGGTGCCTTCCTGTGGTCAGCCATTCTGGGTTGGAGCGTCATCGCACTGATCGCCCTGTGCGCCGCAGCCGGCTGCGTCTACTGCTCTATGATGAGAAAGAGAGGTAAGATGCAATGATCTATCTGGAGCTGTTTTATACCTTCTTTACCATCGGTTTGTTCACCTTCGGCGGCGGCTATGCGATGCTGCCTCTCATTCAACAGAAGGTCGTGGAAAACGGCTGGCTGACATTGGAGGAGATCGTGGACTTTGTCGCCGTGAGCGAATCCACCCCCGGCCCCTTTGCGGTCAATATCGCAACCTATGTCGGAAGCGAGACCGGAGGATTGCTCGGCTCGCTGTGCGCAACGCTGGGCGTTGTGCTGCCATCCTTCCTTGTCATTCTGATCGTCGCCAAATGCTACATCCGCTTCAAGCAGAGCAAGCTCGTCTCCGGTGCCATGTTCTCTCTGCGTGCAACCGTGGTCGGCCTGATGGCCGCTGCACTGTTCGGAATGCTGCCGACAGTGTTTTTCCATGAGATGAGCATCTCCTGGAAAAATGTACTTACAAGTGAATTTTTGTGTTCCCTCGGCATTTTCGGTGTGATGGTCGTTCCGGCCATCAAGAAAGTCAGTCCGATTCTGCTGATCATCGCCTCAGCTGTCTGCGGCATCGCCTGCGGTTACATCTTCGGCTGGGCCTAAACACAACGAACCGCCCGTTGTCTTTAGACAACGGGCGGTTTTATGTATCAGACATACTGCTGCTTGATGACATCAATGACACCACGAGTGGTCAGGCGCAGCGTCGGAATGACCGGCAGCGACATGAACGACAGCGTCATGAACGGGTCAATGCCCCGGGCAACGCCGAGCTCGAACGCCTGTTCCTTGGCATTTTCCAGCTTGTCATTGATGGTGACCAAATCATCATCGGTCATCAGACCTGCGATCTCCAGAACCACATCACCGAGCACCTTGCCACCATCGACGACAGTAATGCCGCCACGGTTTTCCACAATGCGGTTGACTGCGAAGGCCATATCCTCCTCATTCGTGCCGACAACAATGATGTTGTGCGAGTCGTGGGAGATGGAGGTTGCAACCGCACCGGTCTTCAGACCATAGCCCTGGATGTAGCCCAGACCGATATGGCCGGTGTTCTTATGACGTTCAATCACAGCAATCTTCAGAATATCCTTCTCAAGGTCAATCTCGGTTGCATAGCCGTTATCGGTCGAGATAATCTCACCTGCGACCAGGCCGATGACACCACGCGGACGCTCATCATGGAAGTCCTTTGCGCTCAAATGCGCCACATGGAAAGTATCGTGTGCACGCTCGTCGAGATATCCCTCGATCACGGGAGCCTCAAACGGCTGAACCTCGCCGTTCTTGCAGGTCATGATACCCTTCTTGAATACCATTTCGACGTTGAAGTTTTCAAAGTTGTCAATGATCGCAAAGTCTGCCAGATAGCCGGGAGCGATGGCACCACGGTTGTTGAGCGCAAAGTATCGGGCGGTATTGTGGCTTGCGACCTTGACAGCAACGATGGGATCGACACCGTAGCCGATAGCCTTCTTGATGATGTAGTCGATGTGACCCTTCTCCAGCAGATCACTCGGGTGCTTGTCATCGGTGCAGAACATACAGCGGTCATAGTACGGCTGCTTGAGCAGATCGACCAGGCCTTCGAGATTTCTTGCCGCTGTGCCGTCACGGACCATGATGAACTGGCCATTGCGGATCTTGCGCATGGCATCTTCCGTGTCCGAGCATTCGTGATCGGAATAGACACCGACGGCAACATAAGCCGCCAGATCCTTGCCTTCGATGCCGGGTGCATGTCCGTCGATCTTCTTGTGATGTGCCTGTGCAGCGATGATTTTCTCCAGGACCTCCTTGTCTCCGCCCATAACGCCGGGGAAGTTCATCATCTCGGCAAGTCCCTGCACACGGCCATGGTCGTAGAACGAGTCAATGGCACGGTAGTCCAGATTTGCACCTGCCTCGTCCAGCGGAGTTGCCGGAACGCAGCTCGGGAGCATGAAGCGCACATCAATGGGAAGTCCCTCGGTGGCCTGCAGCATATAGTCGATGCCGTCGGTACCCATGACATTGGTGATCTCGTGCGGATCGGTGATGACGGTGGTGGTGCCGTGCGGAACGACGGCGCGGGCAAACTCCTTCGGAGCCGCCAGCGAGGACTCCAGATGGATATGTGCATCGATGAAGCCGGGGCAGACGATCTTGCCGGAGACATCGATCTCCTGCTCGCCGTCATAATTACCCATACCGACGATCTGGCCCTTGGCAACGGCGATGTCGCCCTGGCACAGCTCGTTGGAGAACACATTAACATAGGTCGCATTCTTCAGAACAAGGTCCGCCTTGCGACGGCCCATGGCAACATCGACAAGATACTGCTTCTTCATCACCTTGCGCTGGATCCTTGCGGCATAGCTTTCTTTGGAAGCGGACATGGTAAAACCATCCTTTCATGTCATTATTTTATATATGATACCACAAAGCGAATGGTTTTTCCACTTGTGAAAATACACAAAATTTCATATTGATTTTTGTTGCCGTCGGCATTCGGCTGTGGTATAATACACACAAAAAGGGGGTTCTGCCATGAAAACGCTGCTGCATATGTGCTGTGCACCGTGCGCCAACCAATGCATTGAGGTCTTGCAGACCGACGGCATCGAGGTGACCGGTTTTTGGTATAATCCGAATATTCATCCGTTCACCGAATACCGCGCCAGACGAAACTGTCTGCGCGAATATACCGAATCGATCGGTCTTCACCTTTTGGAACAGGACGAATACGCCCTGCGGCCGTTTGTCCGCGAGGTAGCCGCAGATATCGCCGGCCGCTGCGTCAAATGCTACGAAATGCGCTTGTTTTCTGCGGCAAAAACCGCAAAAGAGGGCGGTTTTGACAGCTTTACCTCGTCGCTCTTCATCAGTCCCTATCAGAATCATGACCTGATGCGCGAAACGGCCGAGCGTGCCGCCAAGGAGTTCGGGGTAGACTTTTTGTACCGTGATTTCCGTCCCTATTTCCGCGCAGGGCAGGAAAAGGCACGGGAGCTGGGAATGTATATCCAAAAATATTGCGGCTGCGTCTTCTCCGAGGAGGAGCGCTATCTCAAGCCAAGCCGCCGCATCGACTAATTATCCCCCAGGCACAGATAGATCAGCAGCGTCAGCACGGTCGGCTGTGAGACCTCGTTGCCCTCGGCTAAAAGGAGCATCAGGATCGCAAGCACCATCAGATCGCCGCTGTCAAGCTTCGGCCGTGTGGCGATCTGCGGCTTGCTTCTGACCTGCAGATATTTGTGAAACACGGATCTCACCTACTTTCCAAACAGACCGCTCTTCATAGCGATACCTGCCAGAGATGACATTTTTGCAATCTGGATTGCCCGATCGAGCTTCGCCTGCCGTTCGGGCGCAAGATACGGCCGCAAGGCGCTCAGAAGCGCCTCCTGCCTGCCGTCAGTCTGCTGTGCGTGCTGCATAAGCTGCATCATCCCCATCAGCATTCCGTCGTCCATGGGTGCCGAAGGCGGTGCGGAGGGCTGCTGCTCCTGCAGGCCAAGAGACTTTGCCATTCCCATCAGCTGCGAAATGCTCTCAGGGTCATTCAGGATTTGGTTGATGCGATCCTCCAGTCCCTCCGTAATGATCACCTACCTTTCGTTCAGCTTTTTCAGGAGTGCTTCCGCCTCCTGCGTTTGCAGCGTCGGTTTCAGAGCCTCCTGCGCGGCAGCCATGTTCCCTTGGCGAAAGGCGTTTGCGGCCGTCTGCAGGTTGCCGTTTTTGGCCAGCATCGCAATCAGCTGCCGACCTTCGGCTGTGCCGAGCACCTGACGGATCTGCTCGGGGGAAAATTTCGTGTCCATTCGGATTGCCTCCCTTTCCGCAATCTAATACAATATATGTAATTCAAGGGAAAAGAGTGACAGTATGAAAATTCTTGTGGTAAGTGACACTCATCGTCAGGTCGAGAAGCTCGTGATGGCCGTCGAACTCGAAAAACCCGATCTGGTGCTCCATCTGGGCGATCACGATTCCGATGCCATAGCACTCGAGCGTCTGAAACCCAACGTCTGTGTATGCTATGTCAGGGGCAATTGCGACAGCTTCTCCGATTCCGCCCTGGTTTATCATAGCTGCATCGATGGCGTGAAAATTTTTGCCGCACATGGGCATAAATATCATGTCAAGAGTGGCCTGCTTTCTTTCACCTACGCAGCCATGGAGGTAGGTGCGCAGGTTGCGCTGTTCGGCCACACGCACATCCCGTATTGTGAAAAGCGAGGCGAGATGTGGCTGATGAATCCCGGAGCCTGCGGCTCGTACCGAGCCAGCTACGGCCTTGTTGAAATTGAAAATGGCAGCGTGAGCTGCCGCATCGTGGAGGGAAATTTATGATCCTTGCAGTAGATATCGGCAATACCAACATCGTTCTGGGCGGCATCGAGGACGGCAAAATTGTCTTCGAGGCCCGTATCGCCACCGACCTCATCAAGACCTCGGATCAATACTGCGCCGAGCTCAAGACCATGCTCGCGCTCTTTGAAGTCGATCCGAAAAGCATCGATGGCAGCATCGTTTCTTCGGTCGTTCCGCCCGTACTCAATTCCTTCAAAACTGCCATTTTGAAGCTCACCGGCAAGAGCTGTCTGGTCGTCGGTCCAGGGATCAAAACCGGGCTCAACATCCGCATGGATAACCCGAGCGAGGTCGGAAGTGACCTGATCGTTGTGGCCGTGGCCGCAATCGCTGAATACGGAACACCGCTGCTGCTTATCGACATGGGAACCGCCACCACGATCACAGCTGTGGATCAAAGTGGCAGCTTCATCGGCGGCTGCATCTGCCCCGGTGTGAAGATTTCCATGGAAGCTCTCACCGGCAGAACCGCACAGCTTCCGGGCATCAGCCTGGATGAGCCGAAGGTCGCCATCGGCAAAAATACCCGCGATTGTATGCGCAGCGGTATCATGTTCGGCGCAGCCGCCATGCTCGACGGTCTGCTCGAGCGTATGCAGGCAGAGTTGGATGCCCCCGCCAAGGTCGTCGCCACAGGCGGCATGGCTCGCTTTGTCGTTCCGCTTTGCAAGCGTGAGATCATATGCGACCGCCGACTGATGCTCAAGGGTCTCGACCTGCTCTACCGCCGTAATTGCAAATAATCGCAGCCACTTTCGTATGCCGACCAAATCCACACAGATCGCAACCCGTCAAACATTTGCATTTTGACGGGTCGCGATCTTTTTTACACTCTGTTGAGCCTTCGCCGTGCGGCGAAGGCACCTATTTTACATCGTCGCAAGGAACGCAAAGAGCATCAGAAAAAATCCCGCGCCGATACACAACGTGAGAACGCTGTCCAGCAGCATCCACAGACATTCCCTGCGTTTGCTGCGGCGCTCGCTGCGCTCCGCGGTAACCTGCTGCGGCAGGTAGGGAATCAGGTTGATCATGTTGTTCATTTCTCGTCTCTCCTTTGTTTTTTCTTTATCATACCTCCTATACTGTCCCATAAACAGGACTTTGAATTATTTTTTACCCAAATTTTTCTGACATTTTGTCGAAAACATTTCGATCTTTTTTATGGCTTTGCGCCAAAAACAATTGACCGCCCAAGTCGAAAAAGCGAAAAATTTCTTAAATATTGTTACTTTTTTGTAATTATTTTTGCGATTTTGCAATGTTACAGAACACTCACCTCTTGACGAATAAAAAAATGTCTGTTACAATAAGATTGACATAATTCCGACAGGAGGAACATTATGAAACGCATATTGTGCGCCCTCTTGTTGATCGTAAGCCTTCTGCTCAGCCTGATGCTCCCATGTGCGGCATCTGAACGCCTCACAACCAGCCAGGCCGGCATCGCCTTTATCAACGAAATGATGAACGGCAGCTACGGTGGTACGCAGCAGCTTGCCTCTGCTGAAAATACGGTCAACAGTTTTATGAAAAGCTACGGCCTCAACCTGCGCCAGCAACAGTTTGACGCGCTGGTTGATCTGGTCATGGCCTACGGCAGTTACATCCTCACCTCTGGTTACAAGGTCGAAAAGCTCATTGGCTCGGGAAGCTATTCCGATCTGGAGCTTGCCAATGCCTTCTGCGCATGGGTCAAGGACGGCACCCAGTTCTCCCAAAGTCGCCTCAATCGCCGTCTGCGTGAGATCAAGCTGTTCTTATATGACAGCTACGACGGCGTGAGCGACAAAGTCAGCTTCCGCTACGTTATCTACTATCCCAACGGCGGCTCTCTGAATGACAACACCGTGATGTGCTACACCTGGAACGAGCGCTACAACACGCTCCCCACTGCCTCCCGCAGCGGCAAATATTTTGCAGGCTGGTATACCGCAGCCTCGGGCGGCACGCACCTGTGCAATTCCGACACTGTCAGCGGCAATCAAAGCGTGTATGCACACTGGGCTGACACGAAGGTCGACAATCCCAACGAAGCCGGCTCCTACGGCAGCAACGACGAGCCTCTCAACCTGCGCACGAGCGAGAACTGCATCCAGTTCATCAAGCAGTACGAAGGCTTCAGCAAATATGCCATGTGGGACTATGGCCAGTACTCCATCGGCTACGGAACGCAGTGCAACCCCGCCGACTATCCCAATGGCATCACTGAGGAAGAGGCCGATTACCTTCTGCGCAAGATGCTCCTCAATTTCGAGGAAACCGTCGAAAAGCTCGAAACCAAACGCACAAGCGCATTTACACAGCAGCAATTTGATGCACTCGTCAGCTTCACCTTCAATCTGGGCGGCCAGTGGATCAGCAGCTCCAATCGCATTTACCAGTATGTTGTAAACGGAAATTATACCGAGCGCGAATTTGTCAATGCCATGGGCAGTTGGGCCAGCGCAGGCGGCACGATCCTGACTCCCCTGATGCGCCGCCGCATGGACGAGGCGAATATGTACCTCAATGGCCGCTACGAAAAGGGCAGCACGAAGTATTTCGGTGTTTGCTTCAAGGGCCTTGAGGGTGTCGAGGAGCGCCGCGTATATTATTATGTAACGGGTGAAGCTCTGCAGTATCTGCCCGGTGCCTCCCGTACCGGCTACCACCTGAGTGGCTGGTATGACAAGGCTGTCGGCGGCACACGCTACACCATCGATACGATCGCCCCGTCCTACGGCACGGTAACGCTCTATGCCCACTGGGAACCCGGCGCAGCCGAGCCGCAGCCGACCGAACCACCCACCGAGCCGACCGAACCACCCACCGAGCCGACCGAACCACCCACCGAGCCGCCGACACAACCGACGGAGCCTCCCACACAGCCGACGGAACCGACAGAGCCCACACAGCCGACGGAACCGACACAGCCGCTGCCTAACGGTAGCTTCTATGATGTTCCGAGTTCAGCCTGGTACTATGAATATGTCACCGCTGCTGTGAAGGCAGGTCTGTTCGGCGGTGTTAGCGAGACAAAATTTGCCCCCGACAGCAGCATGACACGCGCCATGCTCGTCACGGTGCTCTACCGTCTGGCAGGCACCCCGACAGCAACTTCCGATATCCCATTTACCGACGTTGTGAGCGGCGAATGGTACGAAAATGCCGTTCGTTGGGCCTATGAGACCAAGATCGTCAACGGCCTGAGCGAGACTCACTTCGGTGTCAACGGCAATGTGACCCGTGAGCAGCTGACCACGATGCTCTACCGCTTTGCACAGTATTACGGATGTAATACCTCCGCAAGTGCGGATCTGACCGTTTTCGACGATCGTTGGAAGATCTCAGACTACGCGGTAGAAGCCCTGCAATGGGCCGTGGCCGAAGGCATTGTCGGCGGAGACGGTGTCAACCTGAATCCGCGTGGCAACGCAACGCGTGCACAGTGTGCCAAGATGATGGTTCTCTTCTCTGAGCTTTTGGAGAAATACACCCGTCAGGTTGAGCAGCCGCAGCCCATCGAGCCTCCTGAAGGCGCCCCCGAGCTGCCACCCCAAGCACTGCTCCCCAACGACGGGGAAGCACCCTGAAATACAAAAAGGCTTCTCCCAAAGGAGAAGCCTCCAGAGTGTCAAAAAAGTCGCCAATCGTCAAAATGCTAATTTTTTGACGGTTGGCGATCTGTGTTCCAATAGACTGTTGTGAATATAACTCTGATATAAGCCAAAAACGCTTTCAATGCTTGCTACGTAAGGCATTTTGACTTACATCGCAAACCGAGCTCTACCGTACCATCGTACGCCGACGAACTCGGTTTGCTCGTCTTGCCGCCTTTTTGAACTCTGACAGTCTGTCGAAGAACACACTATTTCAATGGATGGTAACCTATATATTGTATCAACCTTATTAAAGGGATAACCTAAATCAGGTTTTAGTATTGCGAGGAGCGAAGCGACGTGGCTGCGGCCTGCCCTTTACGGGTGCAAGCACAAGGTATCGTGGTGCGATGGACATCGGTACTTTGCTCCACTGCGTGGGGCGTGACTTTCTTGTTTCGGCCAAGAAAGGCACCAAAGAACACGACAAGAGAGAGGCGCTGTAGAAAACCTATCGTTCCGTTGAACGGATCGTTACTGCCAAGCTCGGTTTTCAAGCCGCCCTCTCTCTTGACTCTCTCCCGGCACGCTGACGCGGATCGTTCCCCTGTGGGGATCGGTTTCGTGATGCGGAATTCTTGCCGCTTTTGCAAGAAAAAAATTTATCAA
Organism: Oscillospiraceae bacterium; assembly: GCA_015067565.1. Classification (GTDB taxonomy): domain Bacteria; phylum Bacillota; class Clostridia; order Oscillospirales; family Oscillospiraceae; genus JAZOXB01. The sequence continues at coordinate 61,193 of SVMF01000003.1, forward strand.
ACTTTATGAAAATAATTGACAAATTCCAATTGGTCGCTCCGGTTGTCCTCGGCAAAAACGACCACAACGCTGTCACGACGACGCGCAGCGTGCCTGGAGGGGTCATGGGGAGGGCGGCTCTGCGGCGGGGTAGGCAGTAACAAAACATGAAAAGTTTGAATAGCCGCAGGCTCCAGCGCCTCCCCATGCCTGTTCTTTGGTACCTTTCTTGCAGGAGCAAGAAAGGTACGCCCCACGCAGTGGAGCAAACTTCCGACTTGTACAGTCGTAATTTTCTTATAAAAACTGCCTACGAGCGCGCCAAGGATGTCGCGCGCTACGATATGCGAAAGACGAGACTTCTTGCACAGGGTCACGGCACACCGTGACCCTACAATGACGGGAGCAACGCACCGTTACTGCCAAGCTCGGTTTTCAAGCCGCCCTCTCTCTTGACTCTCTCCAGGCACGCTGACGCGTATCGTTCCTCTGTGGTGATCGGTTTCGTGATGCGGAATTCTTGCCGCCTTTGCAAGAAAAAATTTATCAAACTTTATGAAAATAATTGACCAATTTCAATTTGTCGCTCCGGTTGTCCTCGATAAAAACGACCACAACGCTGTCACGACGACGCGCAGCGTGCCTGGAGGGGTCATGGGGAGGGCGGCTCTGCTGCGGGGCAGGCAGTAACAAAACATGAAACGTTTGAATCGCCGCAGGCTCCGGTGCCTCCCCATGCCTGTTCTTTGGTACCTTTCTTGCAGGAGCAAGAAAGGTACGCCCCACGCAGTGGAGCAAACTTCCGACTTGTACAGTGGTAATTTTCTTATAAAAACTGCCTGCGAGCGCGCCAAGAATGTCGCGCGCTACGATATGCGAAAGACGAGACTTCTTGCACACGGTCACGGCATGCCGTGACACTACAATGACGTGAGCAACGCACCGATAAATTGGAATTTGTCAATTATTTTTATTAGGTAATAGTATCAGAATGACATCGGTAAGGTTCCTTGACTGATAAAGAAGCCTTCGCCGTTTGGCGAAGGCTTCTTTATCAATCGATATCCTCGATCACCTGCTCAGGCGGAAGGTCGAGCTGTTCGGGATGGCGCGTAAGCTTGTGGAACTGCTTGAGCACGGCAGCATAGTAGAAACCGTCGACCGTTCTCTCGTCGGTATTGAGTACCATGTCCACATAGCGTCTTGTGACCGCATTTCCCTCAGAATCAAGCTCGGTCTTGCGGTACTTGCGACCAAAGGCCAAGAACACGGGCAGATTGCCGAAATTATACAGATGATGCACGATCGGCGGAATGCCGAGTGAGCCCATGGATGTGAAGATCACAGAGCCGTGGAACGGACTGAGCTCAGTCAGGAAGGTCGGCAGCTTGCCGAAATAGTCCAGAACCTTCAGCACCCACACCACAAACTTCAGCACAAGGCCGGGAATGCTGGCCAAAAGACCTGCCAGCTTATCAAAGCTGCTGTCAAGGGGTGTGTTCTTCACTTCCTCGACGAGGGCATTGAGCTTGTAGTAGATATCCTCAGCCGTATCCGTACGGCTCAGGTGGAGCTTGATCATAGTCTCCGGCGCATCGACGGACATTTCCTTCTTGATCGCCATGACAAATGAGATGTCATCGTCGCGCTGATGCACGCGCTGGCCGGAGAAGAAGCGGTTGAGGCCGGGATACTTGCTCACGCAGCGGACATAGGCGGCAAGCAGCACATGGGTAATGCCAAAATCCTTCAGGCCCTCGGCGCGTTTTTTGTGGATATAGCGTTCGATGGCGCTGATCTCGAGCTTGTCCTGAATGCTGTTGCAGGCATCGTTTCGGTCAGGCATGATGTAGCCTGCGACCAGGTTCATCGGATCGATGGAGCGCAGGCGGCGGCCGTCCTTTCGATCACCCCAGGTGTTATGATACTTCCCGTCATTGAAGCGGTGCATGGCGAGACTTGCCACAAAGAGAGATCCGACAAACAGCACATTTGCCAGCTTTGCGTAGTGATCGGTCTCGGCCTTCAGATAATCATAGGCCAGGATCGCCGTCGGCACGAGCAAGATCGCAGAGAGCAGATAGGTGCGGTGGAATTTTCCCGTCAAATACATACGGTAAATGACATAAATCACCAAATATAGCAGCCAGCACACGACGACATAGCGCAGCGAGGCAAAGAGCTGATAGCCACCGGAAAGCGTGTCAGCCAGGGACGGCTGTGCGCTCAGACGCTCATACCAGTCCCATGCGACTGCGCCAAAATAAACACAGCCCCAAAACACAGGCTTGGTAGAGCGATAAAACTCCTTCGGACCGCGCAGCACAACGATCAGCGCAAAACCGACAGCGCACCAGGTCGGAAGCACGGTCTGCAGCAGCACGGTGTGGCAGGAAGCCTCCGTCTTACAGGCGGCCAGCACAAACAGCACCGCAGCAACAAGGCTCATCAGAGCGCTCAGCCAGCTCAACGGATTTTTACGGCTGACATAATAACGAATCTGTTTCATACGGCCTCCTTACTTCTTTCTCCAGACCATCTTGTTGACGATACCGGTGTAGGACTGGATGAACTTCACGACCTTATCCGACACATTGCGGTCGGTGTAGTCAGGCGTCGGCACACCGAGGTCCCCATTGCGGTTCATCTCCACGGCAGTATCCACTGCCTGCAAAACCTGCTCGGTCGTGATGCCTGCCAGAACAAAGTTCCCCTTGTCCATGGCCTCGGGGCGCTCGGTGCTGGTTCGGATGCACACAGCAGGGATCGGCTTGCCGATGGAGAGGAAATAGCTCGACTCCTCAGGCAGCGTGCCGCTGTCGGAAACGACGGCAAAGGCATTCATCTGCAGATGGTTATAGTCGTGGAAGCCGAGCGGCTTGTTCTGTTTGACACGCTGATCGAAGACAAAGCCGCGTTTTTCGATAAATTTCGCACTTCTCGGATGGCAGGAGTACAAAATCGGCATATCATATTTTTCAGCCATGGCATTGACGGCATTCATCAAAGAGAAGAAATTCTCCTCGGTGTCGATGTTCTCCTCACGGTGTGCAGACAGCAAGATATACTTGCCATTTTCCAATCCCAGGCGGCTGAGCACATCGCTTTGGTCAATGCGGTCCTGGTTGGCAAACAGAACCTCCGCCATTGGTGAGCCGGTAACGAAGGTTCGTTCCTTGGCCGTTCCTTCCGCGTTGAGGTAGCGTCTGGCGTGTTCACTGTAACACAGATTGACATCGGAAATGTGATCCACAATGCGGCGATTGGTCTCCTCGGGCAGACACTCGTCGAAGCAGCGATTGCCGGCCTCCATATGGAAGATGGGAATATGCAGACGCTTTGCGGCAATGGCGGATAGACACGAGTTGGTGTCTCCCAGGATCAAAAGCGCATCGGGCTGCTTGTCAACCATCAACGCATAGCTCTTGGCAATGATATTGCCGATCGTCTCACCCAGGTCCTTGCCGACTGCATTCAAGTACGCATCAGGCTGACGCAGTCCGAGGTCGTCAAAAAAGATCTGGTTCAGCTCATAGTCATAATTCTGACCCGTGTGCACAAGACACTGATCAAAATAGCGGTCGCATTTCTTGATCACAGCGGACAGACGGATAATCTCCGGTCGGGTGCCGACAATGGTCATCAATTTTAGCTTACTCATATCATACCTCCAGATAGAATGTATCCGGCTTGTCGGGGTTGAAGCACTCACTGGCCCACATAAAGGTCACCATGTCGCAATTCCCCAAATTTTCAATATTGTGTGTGTAGCCCGTGGGAATGTCCACAACCTGTGGTTTTTCGCCGTCGACAAAATACTCGATCACCTCATCGGAATCGATCTGACGGAAGCGAATGACACCCTTTCCGCTGACGACGAGGAATTTTTCATTCTTCGTATGGTGCCAGTGGTTGCCCTTCGTGATGCCGGGCTTGGAAATATTCACACTGAACTGTCCACGGTCGTCCGTTCGGATGATCTCGGTGAAGCTGCCACGGAAATCCTCGTTCTTCTTCAGCTCGTAGGAAAAGGCATCCGTTGGCAGATAGGACAGATAGGTGGCATAGAGCTTGGCCTCGAACGCATCGCTCGTGTTCGGCACGGCTCTTTTTTCGCGGCTATCGCGAAAGGAATAGATGAGCTCAGCAATCCTGCCGAGCAGAACCTCGTGCACCACAGGCACACAGCACAGCTCGCCGTCACGATGAGGCTCACCCTTCAAAGCGCAGATCAGCTCAGAAACCAAATCGTCGATGTAGACCAGGCGCATCTTCACACTCGGGTCGTTGACTGTGATCGGAAGGCCGTGGGCGATGTTGTGGCAGAAGGTCGCCACAGCGGAATTGTAATTCGGACGGCACCACTTACCGAACACATTCGGGAAGCGGTAGATCAGCACCTCAGCACCGGTCTCCTCGCTGTATTTACGCAGAAGCTGCTCTCCTGCGAGCTTGCTTTGTCCATATGGATTGTTCAGAGCAGCCTGCGTGGAGGAGCTGATCATGACAGGACAGCGATTGTTGTGCTTCTTCAGGCACTGTAAAAGCGTGGAGGTAAAGCCGAAATTGCCCTCCATGAATTCCTTTTGCTCTTTCGGGCGGTTCACCCCCGCCAGATGGAAAACGAAGTCGCACTCAGCACACCAAGTCTCAAGCAGACTCGGATCGGTGTCCAGATCGTAGGCAAAAACCTCCAGATCGGTCGTCAGGTCGAAGGATCGATCCTTCCCCTGCGCGATGTTATATAGTGTAGCACAAAGATTCTTTCCCACAAACCCCTTTGCGCCCGTGATCAGCAGCTTCATACCCTATCCCTTCCCTTCAAAGCGCAGACCGACCGAGTCGAGATATGCTCTGTACTCGTCCACCGATTCCTGCGACATATTTTTTGCATCCTTGACATTCTGCGACAGCTTCTTCGGCTTGCAAACGATGGCCGTCACCCAGCGCACGACCCACATGATCGGAAGCAGGAACGGCAAGTAGCGCAAAAATGGGTATTTGCTGCACATATTCTTATACGGCAGGAAAATTTTCTTCGTCGTCCAGCGCAGCTTGGAGCTCTTGCCGTTGGGCGAAATGCGCACAGCCTCGGCCCTTTGCTGCATCTCCTTAACGCCGTAGGCTGCGCCACCGAGAATTGCGTGCAGGATTGTCTCAGATGTCTCAGACATAGGCGCATCGTCAAACCAGCAGGCAATGGCCGCAAGCACATTTTCATGAAACTTTTCCAGATGCAGCTTCCTGAGCTCACCACGGATATATTCTCTGTCCATGTCAGGCTTGGCCTTCAAAAATGCCCACAGATCGGTCAGATGCTTGACACCGATACCGCCGTCACGGAAATGCTTGGCATAGTGCGTGAACAGATACACATATTCATCCTCGCTGCGCATGGCATAGCGATGGGCCTTCGGTGCGATGGGGGCAAAGAACTTCCAGCCGTCACCGTAATAGGCATAGTACTCCCGATCATAGCTCGGCACGGGCGACTTGTGCAGCTCCATGTGGACATAGCCCTTGCGCCAGTTGTATTCGTGGTCGCTCTCGCCCTCGCTCGTGTAGCCGAGCTCGCGCATGAGCTTATCGAGCTTCTCACGGTCGCCCGTGCGGACAAGCACGTCCACATCAGCCATACTTCTCAAGTCCTCACTCGGATACAGCTTCTTCAGAAGCGTTCCCTTGAGCGGCGCATAATCGATCCCCCGCTCCTGCAGAGCTGCAAACAGCTTCTCAGACTCCCGATTCTGGCTTTCAAAAACAGACAGCGACATAGCAACCGTCGGCATCATAGCCTGCACAAACATCGGCTGCTCCGGCAGGTTGTAGTAATTCAGGGCCTGCATAATGATCGGCGCGATCTGATGTTTCCTGACCATTGGCACAACCGCCTGCAGAGAAAAGCCCTCAGGCAATTCCACCTTCCTCCGTGTCAGGGCAGAACGAACCAGGGCCATCAGACCCAGTTCCTGCGTTTTTAACATATGGGCTTCACCCCTCGTTCTTTTTCAGCTCTTCTTGGATATAGGCAAGTTGCAGCAGCTTCTGCTTCACCTGCTCAACGTTCATCAGCTCCGTGTTGAAGGAGTTGAATTCACTCAAATGCTTTCGTTCAATATTTCCCTTGGAAATATACTTGTCATAGTTCAGGCTGCGATGATCGCACGGCACGCGGTAGAAGTCGCCCAAATCCTCTGCATGGGCACATTCCTCGTTGGTCAGCAGGGTCTCATAGCGCTTCTCACCGTGGCGGATGCCGATGACCTGAACGTCCTGCGTTGCGCCGAAGATCTCCTTGACCGCCTGCGCCAGCACAGCGATCGTGCAGGCAGGTGCCTTCTGCACCAGAATATCACCGGAGGTACCGTTTTCAAAGGCAAACAGCACCAGATCCACCGCCTCATCGAGGCTCATGACAAAACGGGTCATGTCCGGATCGGTCACCGTCATGGGCTTGCCGGCACGGATCTGATCGATCCAAAGCGGAATGACCGAGCCGCGGGAGCACAGCACATTGCCGTAACGGGTGCAGCAGATCTTGGTCTTCTTGGTCGTGCGGCTCTTAGCGACGACGACCTTCTCCATCATGGCCTTGCTCGTTCCCATGGCATTGACGGGGTAAGCGGCCTTATCGGTCGAAAGGCAGATGACTGAGGAAACTCCGGATTCGATGGCGGCAGTAAGCACATTTTCCGTGCCGAACACATTGGTCTTGACCGCCTCGAGCGGGAAGAACTCGCACGAGGGAACCTGCTTGAGCGCAGCGGCATGGAACACATAGTCCACATCGTGCATGGCATTTTTCACGCTGCCCAGATCACGCACATCACCGATGAAGAATTTGATCTTATCGCTGACCTCAGGCATTTTGACCTGGAATTCGTGGCGCATATCGTCCTGCTTCTTCTCGTCGCGGGAAAAAACACGAATCTCCTTGATGTCCGTCTGCAAAAAGCGGCTCAGAACGGCATTGCCGAAGCTGCCCGTACCGCCGGTGATGAGTAAAATTTTGTCCTTAAACATATCATGTCTCCTTATATCAGCGGAAGATCGCGCGGAGCTTCCGTTTGCATCTTGTGAAAAAGCTGACCTTGGTCAGGTCGTGCACCGCTTGGCTCAGCGGCTCGTCCATACGGCGAAAAAATGCCTCTCGCTTCGTATTAGCCTTTGCGCCACGGCGGATGGCCGGATTGCGCTCGCAGGCCTTTTGATAGTCGATGCTCTGCATTTTCAAAGACTTTTCCACAGCTTTGAGGGCACGCTCTCCCTTTTCGGTGTGCACGAGAACGATGCTTGTGCCCTTTTCGTCGTCGAGCTCAGGTGCCAGTGTTTCCAGACCCCAGCAGTCGCCGAGCGTCAGGTCAGAGCCGCAATGCTTGTAGCTGCAGTCGGTGCAGCTCGGCCGCAGATACAGATCTGCAATAAAACCCTTCATATAAGGCTCGCTCCCCGACGGAATGCTCAGGACCGAGCCATCCGTAAATCGGTAAGTCACCGAATAGGTACGCCAACCCGTTTTTTTATCACGAAAATCGACGCTTTGCACTTGTTTTGTGTCCGTTTGCAGCTCTCTCAATCGTTTTTTCCACACCAGCGGTGACGGAACACCGTGACAAACGACATCAGCGCACAAAAGCTTTTCGTACTCCCGTCCCAGAAAGCGCCTCAGACCGCTGATCTGGCAGGCCGTGCCGACAAAAAACACATATCTGTCTGACTTCAGCGCTTCAAGCACCTTACGATAGCTTTCTTCCGTTCTGCTTTGCAGGTATTTCGAGCCACGCAGACGGGAAAGCTCTGCACTGTTTTCGATGCCTATGTGGCACAAGGTCTGGGCATCTTGGAAGGTTGCGCCGAAAACGATACCGTTTTTCTCTATCGTCCGTTCGGCCAAGAGGGAGAACAAGCCTCCCGAGGAGGAGCTTTGCCGCAGTGCGTCATCCTTGCTTTGTGCCGCAAGGCACTTCTTAGGCAGTGTGAGCGGCAGATTTTTTACAGACGGACACACCCCGACACATTTTTTACATTCGATGCAGCGTGTCGCATCGATCACCGGATAGCAAAAACCCTCGTGATCGGCCTGCATCGTGATGCAGGCGGACGGACAGGCCGCCACGCAAGCACCGCAACCGCAACACAGGCTCTTATTGGCGAGTTTGACCACATTCTCACTCCCTTAGCTTTTGTTCGCAGCTCCTGCACTCATTTCCGTGCAATGCATCAGCCGAAGCAGCGTTTTTTTATCTTTTTGAGTTTCGTCCAAATCTTTTTTGTCACATATATCGTGATCCCGGCCAGCGCATTTCGGTATCGAATGCTGCGGCAGCCCATTTTCTGTAGCTCCCGGCCCACTTTTTTAGCTTCCTTGTATTTGCCGCCCAGGAGCGCATAGTCATACATTGTTTTAAGATGCGAGTTTTTGATAAAGGCAGTCCATTTCTCCTTCTCGTCAATCGGCATCGCCTCTATTTCTTGTATGGCACCTGTACACAGACAGCTAAACTCTCTCTCGCGCGCGATTTTGGCCATCGTGTCCCTTTTCTTGTGGTTATGGCTGTCTTCATGCTTCACATACAAAAATAATGGCTCATGGATGTATCCTCTGCTACCGTAATATGTAAGGGGGATCATCATCTGCCAATTCTGTCCCTGTCTGCTCTCGTAAATACCGTTGCGGGGGATGGCCAATTCCATCAGCTCTCTTTTGCACATCACCGTGCCCGGCCCAAAAACAGTATTCGTTCCGAGGAGCAACTCTCGCATCATAATTTCCTTTGTTTCATTCGCCGGCGGAATGCGGGCGATCTTCCCAATGGCGGTACTTGTATCCTCCGCCGCTACCACAAGGCCTTGTCCCATAGAGTAATCGCAATGCGGATTGTTTTGCAAGAAAGTTACCATTTTTTCCAGGCTGTTGGAACACAAAATATCATCGCAGTCCAGCCACATCACATAATCGCCGTCATAATTCTTCAGGCCGATATTAACCGCAGAAGCCGCTCCACCATTTTCTTTTTGAAAAAACAGCAATTCCATGCCGGCTTCGACGAACCGCTCTTTGTATTGTTCGATCATGGCGGCAGTCCCATCGGTAGAACCGTCATCAATTACAACCGCCTGAACACAACGATAGGTTTGTGCTAAAACGGAGTCCAAAGAATTGTGCAACAGCTTTTCAGCGTTATGGCAAGGGATAATGATACTGACCTTTGGCGTTTTATTTTGCTCTGACATTACGGATAACTCCCTTTATTTTTGACATAAGCTCCGCAAACTCCTTCGTTTTCACCACGGAAACAAATAGTATTCCGCCCGAAATTGCGGCGCAAACGACGGCAGCGATTGCAAATCGCCACACATCGACCTCGCTCAGGATAAAGCCGCAAAGGAGCTTGGCAATTGCACCGGTGAGCAGCACACAGCACAGGTGTATGGATGTCCTCTTGTAATAATGCCAAACCGACTGGCCAAAGATGAATCGATAGGTAAGCAACGGCCGCCCAACGGCAAAGAAGATTCTGCTTGCTACCGTACCGATATAGATGCCGGCCAAGCCGAAAATTCTTGCCGCCACAATGGAAACAACAAGGTTAATCAGCATTTGAAGCAGCGCCAGCCATTTATCTCTGAAAAAGTCACCCTTTACAATTCTAACATGATAATAAACCGTTGTCTGGCCCATCAGATAGCAGTTTAGGATGATCAACAAGAAGCTGGGACCATCGACCAAATAATCTGTACCGATCCACAGTTGGATGAACGGCGGCAACAAAACATAAAGGCAAATAGAAACAAAGCCATAAATCCAAAAGCCAACCAACTCAATCTGGTTAAACACATGCCGCATATGTTTCTTATTGTCCGATGCTGCCAAATTACCGAATGAGGAGGACATATTGACGAAGATCAATTGCGCAAAGGCGGTAATAGAGTTGATAATCAGCGTATAGTTGCTTACAAGACCAACCACCACAACACCGATCTTTTGGATCGACGACATGATAATGTTGTCGGTCGAATAAATGGCAACAGAAGAAAGCTGATGCACAACAAGTGCCTTCACCTCGGCAAAAATATGGCCCTTGTCCTCTTTGGAAAGGCGGACCTCCATCTTCTTTGTAAAAATAGCAAAACGACGGTCTAAGTAGATCGAGAAAATGACCTTTGAAGAAATCGAGACAACAATTTGGGCAATCAGAAATGCCAAGTAGTCCTTAAAGATCCACAGCACAAGCACCTGCAACATGGTCGTGGCTACTTTGCATATCGTTTCATAATTGGTGGCAATGTAATTCTTTTGTGCAGCGTTTACATATGCCGTTTTGTAGGACAAAAAGTAGCTGGACACCGAATTGACCAAGAAGAAAACATAGTATATTTTCAATTCTTGCGGTGAGATACGCTCTGCGCCCTTGATCAGATGCCCCAAAAACGGCAGCAATGCCAAGCCAATGGCCAGCACCGTCACGGCAATGATACGGTAAACCTTCTTATAGAATTTTAAGAGTGCGTAAATCTTCTCTTCATTTCCCTCTGCCATCGGCTTGTACATTGCAAAATTCATTGCCGTACCAAAGCCCAATTCCGCAAAAGAGAGCAACCCCAATATTTCCGTATACAGTCCGTTTACACCGAGAAGTGTCTTGTCGAGTACAAGTATAAAAACCGTACGAACCAAAAAGTTCACTGCCAGTGTGATCAGCTTGCCGAAAATCGACCATGCAATATTTTTTGTTGCTTTTTCTGTTCTTCCCATTATATCACCAAGTACAAATGTTTGTCCGGACTGCCGCACAGTCCTTTCAAACACCGATTCCGTTGCGAATTACATCATCTAAGTAATCTTCAGAGGCCTTGCGCAACTCCGCCAGTCGTGCGTCGACCGAATTCCAGTCAATCGGCTTGTCAAACAGCGTCTGCGCCCTGTCAGGCTCGGTCACGATGCGCTCAGATAGCCCTGCGGCCTGCATCAGCGTTTCAATGCGGTCATTCATGCCCGAGTTCTGCACGGGCAGCACGACAAACGGCTTGTGCAGCAGCAAAGAAAAAACCGCACCGTGGAAGGAATTTGTTACGACAAATTCCGCATTGGCCAGATCATGCAGCCACTGCTGCAGGTCGACAAACAGCTCACCGCCATCTGCCTCCTTCTGGCCGAAATGCCGCTGGGCCATGTGGCAGACCTTCTGTGCGTCCGTTTGATTCTTGTGCAGAATGTAGGTAAAGACCTTCGTAGCCGCCTTGCACTTGCGTCCCTCGAACAGTGGCAAATAGTCCTTGGCCGTCAGGAGCATCGTCGGATCAAGCGTCAGCTCCGCGTCGATCTTCATCTCACGCAGCAGCTCCTGCCCTCTTTTTTCACGCACAGAAATTTTGGCAAATTTTGCAAGCTCCGGTGTGATCAGCTTTTGCATTTCGGCTGACAGCTTCGGTGTGCCGAAGCTTGCTGAATAAGCGATTCTCTTGGTTTGATCGCCCAGAAAGTTCAAATAGAAGCTGAGCGTTGGCTTACCCTCCGCGCGGCAGGTAAACGACTCGTTCCAAATCTGGTCGCTGCCGCAAATGACCGCATCGAAATCCCGACAACGATGCAGCGCACGATTGCTTCTATAGCTTTTCTTTGTCAGACGCAGCTCCTGCTTGCAGAAGCGGCGCAGCTTGCGCTTCTTGTTAAAATAGGAGAAATGACGCTTTTTCACAGCACTGACAGCCTGTGCCAGCAGCACCCGACGGGGCAGATAGTCGATGATCTGCGTGTCGACGCCGCAGTTGAGCAAATATCGCTGCAGCGCATAGGCCTGTAGAACCGCACCGTAGTTGGCTGACCAGTGAAATGTGATCGTTGCGACCTTACTCATGGTTCTCACCTGATTTCAGCATCTTGTGATACAGACGGATGTACTCCTCCGCCATGCGTTTTTTGTTGTATTTTGTCGCCGCCTTTTCGGCGATCTGCGGCTCTTTTTCGCTGTTAAGCACATCGCCGAGTGCCTTCTGCAACGCATCAACATCGCCATAGGGCACAAATCGGCTATATTCCTTCAGCGTGATCGTCTCGGGCGCACCGGCCTCAAATCCGACCACGGGTGTGCCGCAGCTCAGGCTCTCCGCAGTCGGCATGGAGAAGGTCTCCTTCTTGCTGACAAGCAGGCAAGCATCCGCGGCCGCATAGTATTGTGCCAGAAGCGTTTGATCCCGAATGCTGCCAAGGAACATCACATTCTCCGGCCATGCAACATTCGCCTCACAGGTACCCGCAGCAACCAGAAAGCGAACCTTTTCGCCCTTCATACGCTTGGCAAGCTCCAAAAGATAGTAGCCGCCCTTGGCATGGCCGGGGTCGGTCACAAAGGCCGCTGTCACGAAAAAGACAAGCTTTTCCCCATCGGACGCATACTTCTTCCGCAATTCTTCCGTATCGCTCGGACGGAAGGTATCCGTGTCGATGCCATTGAGAATCACGTTGTGGGAGAGCTTTCCCAGGATCGGCGACTGCGCCGCACGCTCCATCAGCCATGGTGAAACGGAAACGACCTCAAGTTTTTCAAAGCCGTCAAAGGCCTTCTTCATCCGTTTCCACGACACATGGGTGCGATTGAGCAGGATCGAGCGAGTCTCCTTCTTATACCGCTCGCAGCCGTGGCAGCCCGTCTTCCATTTTTCGCATTCGAAGGCATGGCCGCAATTGGCCGTGTGCATGAGTTCTGCATGGAGGGTCAGAACGGTACAGATGCCGCTCTTTTTCAGCCATGTGACCAGGCGGTAAATATTGACGAAATAGCCGTTGATGCAATGCAGGTGCACGATGTCCGGCCGTTCTTTTTTGATGATACGGATCAGGCGGTTGGTCGAAAAAAAGCAGCCGCCGTACATGATCCCCGTAAAACGGGAGCGCAGGTTATTCACCTTGGAGTACAGCTCCGAGCAGGTCTTGTATGCGCCCTCAAGCTTTTCGCCTCTGCCGTAGCAGATGACAGAATCAATTTGATTTTCCTCGAAGGCAGTGTGCAGATCGTACATGATCTTGCCAGTGCTACCCTTGCGATAGACGCAGTTGACCTGTAATACTTTCATGCTTACCCCCTATAGGTGACAGTGTTCAAAATTTCGAAAAAGCGTGCAGCATTGGCATCGGCACAGTGATTCTGCACCGCAAGTGCCTGCGCCCTGTCAAAATAGCGCCCACGCATTTCAGGCTGCTCGAGCAGCAGCTTTAGCGTCCTTAATGCCTCATCTGCGTTGCTTGCCAAATAAGCCGCATCATTTTCTGCCAAATAACGCGAGCAAGCCAACTCCTCAGGTACATAGCAGAAGAAGCAAGTGCCGCAGGCAAGGGTATCTGCGATCTTGGTCGAAAAGGCATATTTCGAGTCCATGCGATAAAAATCGTCAAAGCTCTCCGCGTGTACCAAAATATCGCTGTCACACATGATCTTCTTGACCTCATCGTAGTCAACCAAGCCGTGCAAATTCAAATACTTGCAGGCCTTCATTTCATCGACCGCCTCTTGGGCAGGCAGCTTACCATAGACCTCAAGTCTGCAGTTTTTATCCAGCTTCCCCAGCATTTCCGCCAGCTCAATAAGCGTCCGATGTCTGAGCAGTTCCATCTTGCCCAAATATGCGACCTTCGGTATTTTGCGCTCAGAGGGCTTCGTGCGCGGAGTCATCTGTGTTGCGGTATATAACACCTGTGAGGGAACATCGAAGCATTTATCATAGTCCTTCTTCAGCTCTGAGCAGTTGTAAATCAAATAGGAGGTCTGCTTCATGGTCTTTCGATAATTGTGGCAGAACCTTCTGCGGAAAATAGGATACATCCAGTGGGCAAAGCCCTTTCCCAAAAAATAATCGTGCGTTTTGAAATAATAAGCCTCACTGTTATAGATAACCAGCGGAATTTTATGCTTTTTCGACAGTTTTCTTGCAAGGCTGAACATGAAAGCGCAGTCGCCGGCCTGTAACAGAAGCACTTCGGGGCGAAAATCCTCGACAAATTTCCAAAAACCGCCCTTTTTCCAGCGTCCGGTCGACCAGACCAGGTCGCGCATCAGCATTGTCCAGGCCGTACGCTTTATCGTTCTCGGCGGCGTAGGTTTACTTGTTCCGTCAGCGGCAGGTTTGATAATTCTGCCAACGCGTTTTCCCTTGATCAGTGCGTTGAGCGCATCTTTGTCCGTCACACAGAAATAGCGGTCGCAGCGCTCAAAGTTTGGCTGAACGCTCTGCACTGAGAACTGCGCCAGGCATTCCTTCGGATAGTCTACCAGAAAATTCGACAATGTTCTTCCGTTGGAGGTGCTTTTCGAGAGGCACTCATTGGAGAGGATCAGTATTCTTTTTGCTTTCTTCATATGCAAACTCCTTGCATCAACGGTAGACTCTGCGGACATTGGGCCGCGTCTCGCGGTTCTTGATCGGCACATCGAAGGTGCCCGCGCGGATCGATTGGTTGACATACTTCGGCACAACGACCGTAAACAGTGTCATGAAATACGAGTCGATTGCGGAGGCAAACAGAGCCGCTGTATTGAATGTCATAAAGACCACAGCCGAAGCAGCAAAGCTGATAAAGAACTTGGAAAGGTGACTGCCTTCCTTCTTCGTCTTGATCGTGCGGAAAATGTCATATAAGGTGACGACGCTGTACATAATCATGATAAATACACCCAAAAGGCCATTTGCAACGATCTGCTGCACATAGGCATTGTGGAAGCTGCCCAGGCCTCTGGAGCTGGCAAGGTAGGCTTTGATGGGCGCATAGTCCCAGCCAAAAAGCTTTTGCGAAACACTACCGTCACGGTAGAAGGCCATGCCGAAATCGATCAGGGCATCACGGCCTGCGTCATTGTTCTCCTTCATGACGATCTCCCAGAAGAAGTTGCGGAGAGAAGGAATGACTAAGACCATGAGGACCGCAATGCCTGCAAGGATCAAAAACCAGTTGCGCAGACGCTTTTTGGCAAAAATCAGCACATAAAAGATCAGAAGCACCGCCAGTGACAGAATCGATGTGCGTGAGAAGGTCAAAATCAGGTTGACAGAGAAGAGGATCAACGCAAGGAAATACCAGAACCGACGGTTTTTCGTCCCCTCGGGGTCAAATTCCATGCACAAAATGATCGCCATGATGCCGAATACCAGATACATGCCGTACTCATGGCTGCTCATGAGAAACGACTTAAGCTCATTGCCATAGGCGTTGTCGATGGAGAAGGCATTGGCAAACTGATCGGTGCAGAAGATCAAAGCATAGACGGCGATGTAACTGACCACCACAATCAGCATATTACACAGATGAACAAGCTGGCGCTTGTTAAGCTCAAATTTCCAGCCCACACCGAAAATCAGCAGCACAAACAGGAACGGGAAGAAATAGTACAGGATCTTACTCAGATCCAAGCCGCCCTCTATCTTGACTATGGCATAAACACCCACCAGCAGCATACACATCAGCAAAATATCGCGACGGATACCGGTGGCATGCATAAAATAATAAATCATCAGCATGACCAGCAGTCCGCACTTGATCACGACGTCCATGCCGCCTCTGTTTGCACTGCCGCCGGCACCCAGATTCTGCCAAACCAGCAGGATAAACCAATAGGCAAACAAAAAATAATGCAGCATCGGAGTCTTGTTTTTTCGCAAGCTCCAGATTTTCATTTCCTCACACCTCGTAATGATATGCATAAAAGGCCCCTCAACGAGGCTGCGGCCATGTACTGAGCGTGCAGAAACCCTTCTGCCCACGCTTGATCAGGCGACAGCACTCACGGTAAGTCAGCTCCGTCTTTTTGCGGAAGTGCCATGCAAAATAGTAACGGAAGGCAAATCCGATCTTCGGGAAGGCCGCTGCGATCCACGCACCCTTGTCAAAGAAAAACTTTTCGTTATAGCCGGTAAACCAAGTAGAAGTATCCTTGGCGCAGGTGCCCAGAATATAGCTGTGCGAATACAGCTTCAGTCCCGCACGCAGGCAGTCGAGGATGAACATCGAGTCCTCGCCGCAGCTGTAAATGCAGCCGCCGCCGAAAAGAGTGGTAAAATTGATATTCGCGCGCAGCAGGGCATTCTTTCGCGCAGCCAGAACAGATGCTCCGTAGCGCAGGCTGTCGTGCAGCCGTCTGCGCTTGATGGGGTTGATACGGCGCTCGGCCAGCTCCCCGTTCTTGATGATCTCCACGCCGAAGATGATCACATCAGCCTTCGGCAGCTCCTCAAAGGCCTTGACGACCTGCTCGGCATAGTCGGGACGATAGTGCATATCGTCATCGGCAAAGAGGAAGATATCCCCCTCGGCCGCCATCAGGGCAATATTGCGATTCTTGCCAACACCGCGGGTAGAAGTGCTGATCATTTTCACTCGGTTGCCGTCAATGACAGTCTCGAGCTTCTCATCACGGCCACACTGGTTGGCAAAGACAACATCCGAGCGGATGCCCATTTCTTCATATTTTGTCAGATCCGTTTGATGCATCGTGGTACACAAAACACATAGCTTCTTCATAAGCACTCCTCAAACATGCAAGTCAGTCTTTATCTTTGTTGTAGAAATTTCCTCCGTGCGGGGCAGGTATACAACCTCACATTTTTCCTTGAGAAAGTCGAACTTCCCTTCCCAATCGTTGCCGATGACAAAGGTGTCGACATGATACAGATCCACATCGGTCATCTTTTGCTCCCAGCAGGTTTCGGGGATGACGAGATCCACATAGCGGATGGCCTCAAGCAGCTCCTTTCGCTGCTCATAGGTGAAATAACAGACCTTGTTCTTCATGTCCCGATTGAATTCATCGGTCGAAAGAGCAACAATCAGATAATCTCCAAGCTTTTTCGCACGGCGCAACAGATTGATATGCCCATAATGCATCAGATCAAAGGTGCCGTAGGTAATGACACGCTTCATAAGCCAAGTCTCCTTTTCATTTCTGCAACCACTGTTTCGGTCGCATGGCCCGCATGGGGCACAAATTTCCGCGCAAAAGCAGCGGTCTTCTCCCGAGCCGCCTGCACATCCATGCCTGCGATTTGCGCAAGGACCTCGTCCTCATTCCGGCAAATTTCGCACGGCAGCGTCTGCGCCAGCTCCAGATACAGGCCTCGTTTCTCGCAATACTCCTCCAGGTCATAAGCAAAGCACAGCATCGGCATACCGCAGATGGCGCCATCGATGAAAGCACTGGAATAGTCCGAGATCAGAATGTCGGCCACGGCATACAGATCGTTGAGATGCTCATAGTCCGAAACATCACGGACAAAGTCATTTTCCTGCAGGTCCAGAGCCGTGCTGACGGCATAGTGCGCACGGACAAGGAACACATACTCCCCACCGAGCTGCGCCTGCCAGCGTCCGAGATCTATCGGCGGTGCCAGATAATGCTCTTTCTTCTCGTTGACGAGATATTCACGATAGGTCGGCATATAGAAGATGATCCTGCGGTCATCGGCAATGCCCAGCTTCCTTCTCACAGCAAGGCGATCCTTATGGGTGTAGCGCAGCAGGCTGTCATTTCTCGGCAGGTCGCATAGCAAAAAGCTCTCCTTCGTCGCATGCAGGACGCGGGAAAGGATCTCACGGTCGTACTCGCTCTGCGCGCAGCGGATGGCCTTGGCATCCTTCTTGCCGCTGGGTTTCTTCTGCACAGCATTGGTATGCTCCTCACCGCAGATCTTTTTCAGCGGAGTACCGTGCCAAGTCTCGATGCGTACAATCCGCGGATTCCGCAATTCCAAACCTCTGTCCATGCCGGAATTGCTCACCCACACACGGCTCGTAAAGAGCTTCACGAAGAAGCGGAAGGAGTCGATCTTCACCTTCTGCCCCCGAGGCAGCGTAAACTTATCCGGTTCAACAAAGGCCCAGATGAACTTCCAGTCCTTGAATTCCTCACGGGTGCAAAGCTCCTCGTAGATGGCACGGGGACTGTCGTCAAATTTTCGCCCACCGAAGGAGGCGAAAATGGCCGTCTTTTTGCGCAGCGGGAAAAGATAGGTAATGCGCAGGAAAAAGCGCACCACTCCACGCAGGAAAATCAGCAGGCCGCTATGCCGTTTCAAAAAATTGATGATGCGAAGTCTCATAGCGAGCACTCCTTGTGTTATGCGTATTTTTTCAGTCCCGAGATCGCATAGCGCATCATGTAGTAGACCGACTTGAAGAACGGCAGCTTCAGATGCTTGCGATAGATGAGCCAGCGCTTCTTTGCGCTCGAGAACTTCTGTGCCGAGCGGGAATCGCCACGCACACAGTAATCGACCAGAACCTCCTTGCAGCCGACCGCCTTGCAGCCGTCACGCATCAGCTCCAGCCAGAGGACATAGTCCTCGTGATAATAGGTCTCGTCAAAGGGATGTGCCTTTGCAATCTTGGCATCGAGCATGACCGTCGAGCAGCCGATGACATTGCAAAGCAGCATTTTCTTAAAATCCGTGGTCTCTGGTACGAGATAGTCGTTATGTACCTTCTCACCTTTCTCGCTGACCATGGCATAGGATGTATAGCCGATCTGGGCATCGCCCTTCTCCATCATGGCAAGCTGCTTTTCCAGCTTCTCCGGACGCCACTGGTCATCGCTGTCCAAGAGGGCGATATACTTGCCCCTGGCCTCACGGATGCCGTAATTTCTTGTCTTGGAAACGCCGCTGTTCTTCTCGTTTTGCAGAACGCGAATGCGGCTGTCGGTCTCAGCCAGACGGCAGGCGATCTCATAGCTGTTGTCCTTGCCTCTGTCGTCGATGATCAGAAGCTCCCAATCGGCATAGGTCTGTGCCAGAACGGACTTGACCGAGCCCTCGATATACGGTGCGACATTATATGCCGGCATAATGACCGAAACGGTCGGCTTCTTCTCCATCAGTGTGCACCCTCCCTCTTGAAAATCACGGCAATCGTCTGCCAGATGCATTTCATGTCAAAGCAGAATGAACGGTTCTTAATGTACTCCAGATCGTAGACGATCTTCTCCTCCGGCAGAAGGTCGTAGCCACCGTTGACCTGCGCATGGCCGGTCAGTCCGGGCTTCACCACCAGTCTCTGACGGAAGCCGTCAATGTATGTATCGAACGCATCGTAAAACTCCGGGCGTTCGGGTCTCGGGCCAACAAAGCTCATCTGCCCGAGCAGGATATTCCACATCTGCGGCAGCTCGTCCATACGGGTTGCGCGCAGGATGCGTCCGATCTTCGTGATACGGGGATCGTCGGAAGCAGCCCACTGTGCGCCGTTCCTCTCGGCATCGGCACGCATAGAGCGGATCTTCAGAAGGGTGAACGGCTTGCCGTTCAGACCCAGACGCTTCTGGCGATAGATCGGCGAACCCTTGGTATCGATCCATACCACAGGCAAAAGCAGCAGAATCGGCAGTATAAGCAAAATCAGAACGAACAGTGCCGCAAAGAAGTCAAACAGCCGCTTAAAAAAGCGGTAGCCGCGCTTCTTTGGAAGCGCCCCGAGCTTCTCCGTAACGATGATAGTTTGCGTTCCCGTAAAGTCGGAAACGGAAAGCTTTTCCCTTCGCAATGTAACAGCCATGTTTTTTCTCTCCCGTTCGGCAGGTATTGCAGCGCATACCAAATCCATTTTATACCGAAACATTATAACATATAATTACTCAAAAATCTACTCATTTTTGACAGGAACTTTTAATTTCCTCTTTTTCCCTCTTTATGCGGAATTTTTTCTGAAATTTGTGCAAAATCTTCCGCCACCGAGCGAAAAAATGATTGACATTCTGTCGATTTGTCATTATATTTTAGCATAGAGTTATTGTACTCAGATTTTAGAAAGAAATGGGGGAGGATACATGTCCAACGAGCTGATCCGTTTGACAGACCTTGTGATGGAGTTTGACGGAGAAAGGATCCTCGATAAGATCAACCTCTACATCAACGACAAGGAATTTCTCACTTTGCTGGGCCCGTCCGGCTGCGGCAAGACAACTACACTTCGTGTCATCGGAGGCTTCCTCACGCCGACATCCGGCGATGTATTATTCGACGGCAAGCGCATCAATGATGTGCCTGCATACCAACGAAAGATCAACACGGTCTTCCAGCGCTATGCACTATTCACGCATTTAGATGTTTATGACAATATCGCCTTTGGACTTCGCAATGCGAAGCTGCCTGAGGATGAAATTGACGAGCGTGTGACAGAAATGTTGGAGATCGTTTCACTCAAGGGATTTGAAAACCGTAAGGTCCCTTCCCTCTCCGGCGGTCAGCAGCAGCGTGTTGCCATTGCCAGAGCTCTGGTCAACCGTCCGAAGGTACTGTTGCTTGACGAGCCTCTGGGCGCATTGGATCTTCGTCTGCGTAAGGATATGCAGAACGAATTAAAACGCATCCAGCAGGCAATGGGCATCACCTTCATCTACGTCACGCACGATCAGGAGGAGGCTCTGACCATGTCCGACACCATCGTCGTCATGGACAAGGGCAGAATTCAGCAAATCGGCACACCCGAGGACATTTACAACGAGCCGAAGAATGCTTTTGTTGCCGACTTCATCGGTGAGTCGAACATCTTGGACGGGATCATGTTAGATGACTATTCCGTCAAATTCTTTGGCCGCACCTTCAAGTGCGTTGACAAGGGCTTTGAGAAGAATGAGCCCGTTGACGTTGTCATCCGTCCCGAGGATGTCGATATCGTCGAGCCGGAAGCCGGCCATCTGTGCGGCACGGTCACCTCCGTCACCTTCAAGGGCGTGCATTACGATACCATCGTCGATTTTAAGGGTTTCAAGTGGCTGATCCAGACCACGGACTTCTGTCCCGAAGGCTCTTATATCGGCATCCGCCTGAACCCAGAGGATATCCACATCATGCATAAGAGTGAATATTCCGGTATGTTCGGCGACTACAGCTCCTACTCTGCCGAGTATGACGAGATCGCAGATGCGGAGGTCAGCGAAGATGAAGAGTAAGTGGCTGTCCGGCCCGTATGTGCTGTGGATGGTGCTTTTCACCCTGATCCCGTTGGGTGTGGTGTTCTACTATGCCTGCACCGACTCCATCACGGGTGAATTTACGCTGTCGAATCTGGCGAGCATCGTCGACTACTGGCCAATTTTTCTCCGCAGCGTTTGGCTGAGCATTTTTGCCACGCTGATCTGTCTGATCATCGGCTACCCCGTGGCATACTACATCGCCCACCGCAAGCCGACCACGCAGCGCCTTCTGCAGATGCTCATCATGCTCCCGATGTGCATGAGCTTCCTGCTGCGTACCCTGGCTTGGGTTGCGCTTTTGGAAGACACGGGTATCATCAATAACTTCCTGGTGCAACTCGGTCTGGACCGACTGCCCCTGATCCGCAACAACAGCTCGGTGATTCTGGGCATGGTGTATAACTACCTTCCCTACATGATCCTGCCGCTGTTCACCGTCATCATGAAGATCGACAATCGCCTGATCGAGGCAGCGCAGGATCTCGGCTGCAACAGCCGTCAGGTCTTCACCCGCGTCACGCTTCCCCTGAGCGTTCCGGGCATCGTTTCCGGCATCACGATGGTCTTCGTGCCTGCCGTTTCGACCTTCTACATCTCGCAGAAGCTCGGCTCGACGGACACCATTTTGATCGGTGACGTCATCGAAATGCAGTTTAAGAGTGCGTACAATCCGAATCTCGGTGCAGCAATGTCCCTCGTTTTGATGGTCATCATCTTTGCCTGCGTGGGCGTAATGAACCGCTTTACGAGCGATGATGAGGAAGGTGTGGTGACGATATGAAAAAATTCAACAAATATTTCACCATCCTTGTCTTCATTTTCCTGTATATCCCGATGATCGTGCTGGCGATTGCCTCATTCAGCTCGAACAAGGATATCGCCGTCTTCGAAGGCTTTACCCTGCATCAGTACAAGGAGCTGTTCCGTGACGACACGCTGCTGTCGCTACTCGGCAACTCCCTGATCATCTCGGTTCTGGCCACCCTGTGTGCCACCGTCCTGGGCACCGTGGCTTCCCTCGGCATCCATAAGTCCCGCGGTCGTCTGCGCTCTGCCATCATGACTCTGACCAACATTCCCATGACCAATCCCGAGATCGTCACGGGTGTGTCGCTGGCACTTCTGTTTGCCTTCGTCGGTGTTATTTTACGAATCAACGCAGTGTTGGGTTTCTGGACGCTTCTGATCGCACATATTACCTTTAACCTGCCATATATCATCCTCAATGTCATGCCGAAGCTCTCGCAGATGGACCCCGACCTGACCGAGGCCGCACTCGACCTCGGCTGCACCCCCGTGCAGGCCTTCTTCAAGGTCGTCCTGCATGAGATCATGCCCGGTATCATCTCCGGTGCGCTGATGGCCTTCACCATGTCGCTGGATGATTTCGTCATCTCGTACTTCGTCACAGGCTCTGACTTTGTCACCCTGCCCGTCGAGATCTACAGCTATACCAAAAAGCCGATCCATCCGAAGGTCTATGCGCTCTTCACCCTGATCTTCCTCGCCATTCTGGTGCTGATGGTCACGATGAACCTGCTGCAGCTTCGGGATTCGTCCAAGCGCCGCAAGAATCTGGAAAGGAGGGCCGCACGATGAAAAAGCTGCTTTCCTGCCTGCTGCTGCTTTGTGTGCTGCTGTCGGTTCTTCCCACGCAGGCCGCTGCCGCAGAAACGGTGACCATCAATGTCTACAACTGGGGCCAGTATATCGCAGACGGCTCCGACGGCTGCATCGATGTACTTGCTGAGTTTGAAAAGGCCTACCCCCACATCAAGGTCAACTACATGACCTTTGATAGCAACGAGAGTATGTATACCAAGCTCGTGGCGGGCGGTTCGTCCTTTGACATCATCATTCCCTCGGACTATATGGTCGAAAAGCTCATCGAGGAAGATCGCCTCGAGCCGCTGAATTTCGACAATATTCCCAACTTCCAATACATAGACGAGCAGTTCCGTGATCCGTCATACGATCCGGGCAGCGTCTATTCCGTGCCCTATACCTGGGGCAGCGTCGGTGTCATCTACAACACCGCCTATGTCGATGAAGAAGATGTGGCGGAGGAAAGTTGGGATCTTCTGTGGAACGAGAAGTACAAGGGCAAGATCCTGATGTTCGACAATCCCAGAGATGCCTTCGCCATTGCCGAGCTCTCGCTGGGCTACAGTCTAAACACCGACAATACCGAGCAGCTCGATGCCTCCGCAAGAAAGCTGCGCGAACAGAAGCCTCTGGTGCAAGCCTATGTTATGGACCAGGTCTTCCAGAAAATGCAGCGCGAGGAGGCATGGATTGCCCCTTACTACGCAGGTGACTTCCTTGTCATGCAGGCCGAAAACGAGAATCTGGCCTTCTACCATCCAAAGGAAGGTTTCAACATCTTCGTCGATGCCGTTTGCATCCCGAAGGGCAGCGAGCATAAAGAGGAAGCCGAGATCTTCATCAACTTCCTGCTCGAACCCGAGATCTGCGCAGGCAACCTCGAATATATCGGTTACTCCTCCCCGGAAACGGCCTCTTTGGAGTATATGGACCCCGAAATCGTCGAGGACCCCATCACCTACCCCGATGCCGAGACCAGAGCCTCCGGTGAGGCCTTCTACGCCCTGAGCATTGAAGCCACGCAGTACATGAACGCCCTTTGGCTGACGGTCAAGACCGCCGATACCTCCACGACAGTGTACATGATCCTGACAATCGTGGCTGCCGTTTTGGTGATCTTCCTGTGGCTGTTCTTCAAGGTGCGCAAGCGCCGTGCCAAGGCCCGCCGCTGCCAAAAGTGGAAAACATAACAGCAAAAAGTCGCCAATCGTCAAAATGCAAATTTTGACGATTGGCGATCTGTGTTCAAATAAGCGATTGCGAACATATCTCCGATACAACAAAAAAAGCACTTCAAATGCTTGCTGCGCAAGGCATTTTGACTTACATCGCAAACCGAGCTCTACCGTACCATCGTACGCCGACGAGCTCGGTTTGCTCGTCTTGCCGACTTTTTGAGCTCTGCCAGTCTGTCGAAAAACAAGTTTTTCGACAGACTGAAAAAGGTACCCACGCAGATGAACTGCGTGGGTACCTTTTTATGAGCAAAATAAGTGCGATGTAACCATTGCTTTTTTCTTCGCTATCCCTCAAAACACGGTGTCATGCAAGCGGATAAATATGCGCTTAGTGATAATTTATGCGTGTTCATCTCTATCTTACCCGACGATCACTTTGACATAGTCGTTGATGTTGTTCACATAATACTCCAGACTTTGTGCGTCCTCAAACTTCAAAACAAGCGTTCCGATTGCGAAGTTTGCGCCGGTAAAGGTGTGGATCTCATCGCCCTTCGATACCCAGAGCTGAATTTCTTTCACACAGGGCTGCAGCTCAGGAGCAATCTGCAGATGGTCGAAAGCTCCGTCCTGCTCGCTGTGCAGAATGATCTCAGCCCAGCAACCGTCATATACAGGATCCCCTGTCACGCCCTCGATCTCCTCGCCCAGAGCCATACGGACGGCATTGGTGACCAGGTCTACACCGCTGGTCAAGCGGAGCATCTCAGAGAGTCGGTTTCCACCGCCTCTGGGGGAAACCTCCATAATGTAAGGCTTTCCGTCTGTGCCCCAACGTGTTTCAATATTGTAGATAGAGGTATCCAGCTTTAGAAGGCGGATGAGTCTCTGCAGCTCACTGCGGAGCTCAGCCTGCACCTGCTGCGGCATACTGGAGGGCCAGCTATAGGCAGAGGGGGTATAAGGATTCGCCGCGCAATTGTCAAACCGCTGATCACTGAAGGAGCAAAATACCAATTCGCCGTTTATGGAGAAACAGTCCGAGTCGGAGGAATAGCCCTGCTTTTCGATAAAATCCTCAATGATAAACTCTTTGCTGTGGGAGAAGGACAATGCATAGCGTACGCTTTCCTCCAGCTCCTCGGGTGTGTTCACCTTGGTAACGCCCTTGCTTCCTGCCGAGTCGGTCGGCTTCACGATCACGGGCCAGTGGAACATTTCGGTTTCCTGCATCGCATCGCGGATATCCGTATACTTCTTGGCCGTCGGCACGCAAAAACCGTTGTCGGACAAGAATTTGCGGAACAGACCCTTATTCTGCAGGATCGAAACAGACTCATAGGGCGCGCAAGTAGGCAGATTCAACTTCTGAGCAACATAGGCAGCCGTAGCCACACCGGGGTCGCAGGCAAAGGACATGATACCGTCGATCTGCAGCTTTTTGGCGATTTCCAGGACAGCTTCCTTGTCGATAATGCTCACATTGCAGTATTCGTCTGAATATTTATGCGCAATGTTATCCGGGAGATAGTCGCAGGTTATGGTGTAAACGCCAAGCTTTTTTGCCGCCTCAATAATGGGCAGAATATAGCGTGAACCACCCAGTAAAAGTAGCTTTTTCATATATTCTCCTTTCAGCTCCAAGCGTCGTTTACCATGTCCATCACGACATCGTATTCCAGCTTCTGAAGCTGCATGTCGTTCCCGTTTTCATCGAGGATTTTAATGGTATCACTGATTTTGCACAGCGTTTTTACGAAGTCTTCCTTTGTCTTATCCATGACATGGATCCTGAAAATCACTCTGTCCAAAGAGCTGGTGGGCGAAATTTTATCGCCTACATGCTTGAACTGCTTATTCTGCAGCACCTGCGGCATCGCGTTGACCTCATCGAGTCCTTCGATGGAAGCAATCGTGCCGGCCTTCAGAGGAATGTAGTAATTGCAGCAATATTGGCTGAAGTTGTAATTGTCCTGCTTTTGCGCATCGTACAAGGTCATCTCTCCGGTCAGCGCGAACTCGATCATCAGCTCCAGAGAGCTGATGCCGTTGAGCTTCTCGGCAAACACATAAAACTGCTCTCCACCCAGTCTGAGGCCGGATTCGTGGAAGTACAGCTTCCCATGATCCTCAAATCCCTGGAACATCAGGTTGCCGTATTTTACACCCAGCTCCTGAACCATCTTTTTGACGGCAGGCTCGCTGTCGCGCTGATATTCCTTCAGGTACTTCGGCGCGAACATATGGAACAGGCACGAAGCTGCCTTGCCCTTTTCAGCGGTCACTTTATATTTCAGGAAAGAGGCAGAAAGGCTGCAGTTTCCGTTCTGGACAGTATAGTGGATGAAAATTTCATTTCCGCTGTCCATATATCTCTCGCAGACGATCTTCTTGCTGGCTGAATGCTCGTACAGATGCTTGTAGTGCGAGATGAGTTCTTCCTCATTGTCGCATCGCATGATGCCTCTTCCGCCGCTGTCGTCAGCCGGCTTCACCATCACGGGATAGACGATCTTGTCCAGATCCTCTCTGCGGAAGTCAATGTCAATCTTGAAGATCTCCGGTGTCGGCACACCATATTTCACGCAGCATTCCTTAAATCTGTTCTTGTCATTTGACAGAATGTCAAACTGCTCCGCAGTTCCGCAGCAAGGCAGTCCCGCAGCCTCGCAAATTTTTGCGTAAAAGGGCAAATGCGAGTCCGTCCAGCCGACGAAAACGCCGTCAACCTTATATTCCTTGATCAGCGCCAGCATCGCCTCTGTGTCTGAAATATCCACATCTATGGCGACATCGGCAATCATCTTGGAGGGCGAGTCCTCCGTCTTATAGAAATTTGCCACGACGGTTCGGACACCCATTTCCTTTGCCCTTTGCACCGCGCAGGCCGCCAATGCCGTTCTGTCCATGACCAGCAAGGTTTTTCCCCTGAGTCTTTCGTACATTCCCTTCACCTCTCGAGTTCTTTTCATATATCAGTACCATGATACCATGTAATTTAAAAATTGTAAATATAAAAAAAGTTTTTACAGTCCTTGTGTCAGCAAATGAATAAAATGCCGTGCATATTCCGAAACAAACTGTCCCTTGCGGGTGATGACGGCAGACTGTCGGGTATAAAGCGTCTGTCTGGGCGCAAACAGACGCAGATCATCCGGCTTTTTCAAGTGGTTGACATACTGCAGCGGAACCAGGGTCGCGCCGATGCCCTCCATGCACATGGCATAGGCCGTGCTGATACCCGTAACCTCCATACAAACCGTGGGTGTAAAATTCGCCATGGCACAGCTTTTTTCCAAAAGCTGCCGCATTTCCTGGTGCTTTCCGACCGAAACAAAGGGGATATCCTTGCAAGTCTCCAGACCGATCGTCACGATCTCCTGCGAGGTGGCTGTGGGTAAATTGCCCGAAAAACGCTCCGGCACGGCCAAAACCAGAATATCCGACTCGATCGGGATGACATCCAGCACGGACTCGTCCACCGGAAGGTTGACAAGCGCAAGATCGAATTTCCCCTCTGCCGTCTGGCTGCGCAATTGCTCACTTCCGGCCTCAAGGAGTACAAGCTTAACCATCGGATAGCGTTGTGTAAACTCTTTTGCGATCCTCGGGATCAGATATTGGCTTCGGAACGGGGTCGCACCGACCGTAAGCTGTCCCCTCGTACCGCTCTGGAACTCCTGCATGGAGCGCAGCAGCATCTCCTCGTTGAGCAAAAGCTGCTTGGCTTCAGTCAAAAAGTATTCGCCTGCAGGAGTCAGCTTGATTGGCATAGAATCTCTGTCAAACAGCTTCACCCCCAGATCCTGCTCCAGATTCAGAATCTGCTTGCTCAGTGCCGGCTGCGAGATGCCGAGCGACTCGGCTACCTGGGAAAAATTGAGCGTCTTGGACAACTCAATGGCATATTTCAGTTGGCGTGTATTCATTTTGTGCCTCCCATTACCGATTTGTTATCATCTTTATAACATCATACCACTATTTTTTTCCACTTGCAAGCAAAAAAAGACTTGACAAATCAAAAACTCCGCCTATAATATAACCAAACAGTAATTGCTCCTATAACTTTTTTCGAAAGGATGATTCTTATGCCCTCGAGTCTGATCTACTTGAGCATCATGCTCGCTGCCATCGTCATCTGGCTTTCTGTGTTCAAGCGGCCGGTGTATGAGGCAGTATTTCTGAGCTTTTTGCTTCTGCTGACCATCACGGGAAGCTGGGGCAACGTGCTGACCTATCTTGACGATGCACTTTCGACCTCGCTTCTGTATTCCATGGTGGCCTTTGTCGCCATGTCCATCATCTTGACCAAAACCAAGATCATCGACAGCTGCATCGCCGTGATCCTCTCCCTGATCGGCAGAGT
Organism: Oscillospiraceae bacterium; assembly: GCA_015067565.1. Classification (GTDB taxonomy): domain Bacteria; phylum Bacillota; class Clostridia; order Oscillospirales; family Oscillospiraceae; genus JAZOXB01. Next base: position 89,275 of record SVMF01000003.1, read on the forward strand.
CACGGGTGGCGCAGGCTATGCCGCCGTCATCGCCAGTGCCTTCATGGGTGCTCTGTCCGGCTCGGGTCCGGGCAATGTCATGGCCACGGGCGCCATCACCATCCCGGCGATGAAGCGTTCCGGCTTCCCTGCGCACCTGGCCGCCAATGTCGAGAGCAATGCCAGCTATCTGGGAAACCTCATTCCTCCCTCGTCGAATATCGTCGCTGCCTTGGGCGCGTTTGCCTCCGTGTATCCCACGATCAATCTGACCACAGGTCAATTCTGGATTATTCTGTGGGGTATTTCCATCTGGTTCATCCTGCAAAGAATGGTGATGATCTGGAGCTTCTGCAAGTATTACAAGGTCAAGCCGATGGCGAAGGAGGAGCTTCCCTCCATCCGCGAAACCATGCGTAAGGGCTGGAAGGGTATGCTGCTGCCCATAATCATCCTTCTTCCGTTCGTGCTGGATTACCTGTTCAAGGAGAGCTTCTTTACCGCCCGTCTGGGTGCAACCGGTGCTAAGTATTTTTCCTCCTCGATCCTGCTGTTCATCGGCGGTGTGTCCGCGCTGTTCGCCTGCCTTGCCAGCGAGGATAAGAGCATTGTCAAGGTCAGCAATCTGGCCAAAATACTCGGAAATTCCGTCAAGACGATCTCCCCCGCCATCGGTGTTTGTGTGTTCGGCTACATGATCGGTTCGCTGTTTAGTGATTTGAATGTTGCACAGGATATGGGCGACATTATTATGAGCTGGAATTTCGGCCAGTTCGGCACGGTCATTGCGATCTGCCTGATCACCTGCTTCATGGGCATGGTCATCCCCGGCTCCTCGTTGGTCGTTGTTTTTGGTCCGATGTTCATCACGGTCCTGGCCGCTGTCGGCTGCGATCCGTTGCTGGCAGCAGCCATGCTGCCGTGCATCTGCGGTGTCATGTGCGGCATCACGCCTCCCCTCGGTCTGGGTATGTACGCAGGTATGACGCTGGCAGAGTCCGATTTTGACAAAACATTCCGCAACAACCTTTGGTGGGTTGCCGCGCAGTTCATCCTCGAGGTCGTCGTGCTGATGGGGTGGCTGCCCATTCTCGGACTGTAAGGAGGTGCCGAAATGAAAGCATTTGCAAAAAAAGTTTCTTCCATATTCCGCGTCGTTTTCGGCTACGGCATCCTGGCCTGCCTGTTTGCAGGCGGCATGACCTTCTTCGGCTACCTGGCAGCCATGATCATCGGCGGCGACACGGCTGAAAAGATCTGTGTGTTTCTCTATGAGGACTTCCTGCCCGTGGTCATCTATGCCTCAACGATTCTCGTCGTTTTAGGACTGATCGTCATGTACCTCAACGGTGAAAAGGCCCTGACTACCAATAAAAAGAAGAACGTTAAGCACAAAGGCGAGCTGTAAAAACGATCGTTTCATCATTGCGTGGTGCCACTTACGACAATGTTGTAATCTAAAGCGTTTCGTATATACTTCTTTTTCCTTACAAAAATCCCCCTGCTGTTGCAGGGGGATTCAGACTGTCGAAAAAACGATAGTCTTGTCATTGCGAGACCGCCGAACAGGCGGTCGTGGCAATCTCGAAAGTTTGATTTTTATCTTTCTTTCGGAAGAATAGCAAACTTTCAGCACGAGATCGCCACGTTGCTGCGCTCCTCGCGATGACACGATAAGAACTTTTTTGACACGCTCAATCCCCCTGCAGACAGCAGGGGGATTGCTTTTGCGTTGTGGTGCGCCATAAGAAAGTGTTCCGGGCCAGTAAGGGAAGGCTCATGCGCCTGCCCTGCAAGGTGTTATGACCTGCGGTTTCAACGAAATGCCGTCAGGTCTTCGAGTGCTTTGCGTTTTTTGGTGCGCAGAGGGTCACCGACTTTGGCATAACCGAGGGTAATGACCAGACGTACCGGCTCCTTCAGATCGCAGATCTTGCGGATCTTCTCGTCATCCAACCACCCCAGAATGCAGGTCGCCAGACCCTGCGCAGTCGCCTCAGCGGTCAGATAGGCCGCTGCGATTCCGATATCAATGGAGCGGTAGTCATTCTTCTTCACCTTTGCGCCCAGAGCGGCCGAGGCGACATAGGGCCGCTCGGAGATCACGATTGCGATCGGTGCCTGCGAGGCAAAGCGGTTCATGCCCATAGACATGGTCGCCTTAGCGACTTCCTTGGCCGTTTGCCCACGACAGATCGTCAGGAAATACGGCTGACCATTGCAGGCCGAGGGGGCAAGGCGAGCTGCCTCGACGACCGCCTGCAGCTTTTCCTCCTCCACCGCTCGGTTCTCGTCATAGCTGCGGCACGATTGCCGCGCATTTGCAATTTCTGAAAAGTTCATAATTCCTCCAATGAAAAAGGCTGTAAAAAACTCCCAAAATGTCATCCCGGGCGAATGCGAAGGCTCTTGAAAAGCTTGAAAAGCTTCTTTGTTCCCTCAGAATGACACAAAAAGAGGTTTTTTACAGCCCTTATTTGTGATATTTGGTGCCGGCCTGAATGGTTTCAGCACGGTAGATCTGCTCGAGGGCCATCACCCGCATCAAATGATGTGGGAAGGTCATCGGCCCAAAGGACAGGCGAAAATCTGCCATGCGTTTGATCCTCGGATCAATGCCGAAGGACGAACCGATCAGAAAACACACCGCACTTTTGCCTGCATTCTTGACCTGACGGAGCTTTTCTGCCAAATCCTCGCTCGACAGTTCCCTTCCCTCGGGGGTCAAGACGCAGAACCACGCATTTTTCGGCACATTGGCCTCAATCAGCTCCGCCTCCTTGGAAAGACCGGCTGCAATCTCGGTCGGGTTCGGGTCCTCAGGCAGGCGCACCTCGACAAGCTCGATTAGCTTGAATTTGCAGTAGCCTCCAAGCCGTTTGGCATATTCCTCCGATGCGGCAAGGTAGAATTTCTCTTTCAGCTTGCCGACGGTAATGAGGGTGACGGAAAACATCTTAACCCTCTCTGCGCAGAGGCATGCTCATGCAACGAGGACCGCCACGACCGCGGGAGAGCTCGCCACTCGGAATCCGCAGCACCTCAATGCCGGCATCCTCCAGAAGGCGATTGGTAACATAGTTGCGGTCGTAGGCAATGACGGTGCCGGGGCGCAGGCAAAGCGTATTCGAGCCGTCGTTCCACTGCTCTCTCTGCGCAGCAATGCCATCGTCGCCGCCGCAACGCAGAAGGGAGACGCGCTCAACCTGCAGGCTCTCGGCCAATGCCTGATCCAGCGTCTTGTCCACGCGGCTGATATGGAGCTTTCCTGCCGCAGCAGGAGTCAGCTCGAACAGCTCAATCTGCTGCAGGATCGACGGATGCACCACAAACTTGTCGTAATCCGCCTGTGTCAAAACCGTATCCAGGTGCATAAACGCACGCTTTGCGGGAATGTCGATGGCCAGAACGCGACGGATCTCGCTGGTCTCATCGGCAAAGATCTTCCGGGCCAAACGTTCGATCGCCTCAGGCATGGTACGCTCGGAAATGCCCACGGCAATGGTAGTGGCAGACAGATTCAGAATGTCACCGCCTTCCAGGCTAAACGGATCTCTCGGTGTATAGTAAAACGACACCTTGCCCGCATAGTCAGGATGGTAGCGCAGGATGTACTCAGAGTAGATCGTCTCGCGGTTTCTCGTAACGGAATACATTCTGTGCAGAGAAACACCGATGCCGACAGAGGCAAAGGGGTCACGGGTAAAGTACAGATTCGGGATCGGATCGAGCACAAAATTACGCTTATTCGAGCGCATGGCAACCAAAGACGGACGATTTCTGCACGGAAGCTCGGCATAGCGCACACCGGTCATGGTCTTGATCACAAGATCTCTGGTCTCCAGCGCCAGCAAAAACTCCGATAGTACCTCCACATAGGCCTCGCTGCACACAGAGCTGCGCTCCAAAAAATCGCGCACAAACTGACCGCGCAGCTCCGGACGATTCTCAAGAGTCTGTGCCGTCAGGTCAGCCAGGTAGACAACCTCGACACCGTTGTCGCGCAGAAGCTGTGCAAAGGCATCATGCTCCGTCTGCGCACCGCGCAGGTAGGGAATATCGTCAAACAGCAGCCGCTCCATGGAGTTCGGAACAAGCTGCTCCAGTTCGCTGCCCGGACGGTGCAAAAGCACCTTCTTCAGGGGCTGAATTTCGCTTTTTACTGAAATGGCCATAGCGCTACCTCGCTTATTTTGTCATTCTCCGAAACATTATATCATATATCAACCATTTATGCAAGAACAAGTTCACCGACCACACCATCATCTCTGAGCGCATCGATGCGGACAGCTTTGCACTGATTGTGCAACACTTTCCCTCTGGCATAAACCTTCACACCGTTTTTGGCATGACCGGTAAAGAAGCCGTCCTCTTCCTGCTCGAAGAGCACCTCCTGCACCGTGCCGATCATGGCAGAATCAAAGGTCTCGCGCAAGCGTTTTGCGACCTGTGCCGCCCTTGCAGCACGCTCAGCCTTCACGCTCTTGAGGATCTGACCGTCCATTGCGGCCGCAGGTGTGCCGTCGCGTCGGGAGTAGGGGAAAATGTGCATGGCGGCAAAGCCGCATTTTTCCGCAAATGCCAGGGATTCTTCCAACTCCTGCTCGCTCTCTCCGGGGAAGCCAACGATCAAGTCCGTCGTGATGGCGCAGTCGGGGAAATATTCCTTGAGCAGACGGACGCTTTCAAAATACCGCTGCGTATCATACTTGCGGCGCATACGCTGCAGGACGGTATCGCTGCCACTTTGCAAACTCAGATGGAACTGCGGGCAGAAATTGTTGAATGCCTGCATTCTGCGGCAAAAGTCCTCGTCGATGATGCGTGGCTCGAGTGAACCGAGGCGGATGCGCACCTGCGGTGCAGCAAGGCAGATCGCCTCACAAAGGTCTGCAAATGTGCTTCCGTCCTTCAGATCCCGTCCCCACGAAGCAATCTCGATGCCCGTAACGACGATCTCCAAATAACCCATTTCGGCCAGCTTTTTCGTATCCTCCACTGCGCGCGAAAGCGTCAAGGAACGCACCGGTCCTCTGGCATATGGAATGATGCAGTATGAGCAGAAATTGCTGCAGCCATCTTGCACCTTCAGCATAGCACGGGTGCGCTCGGACAAGCCGCCGGCAGGCAGAATTTCAAATGCTCTGCGCTTCAGCGCGGCATCGACCTTGACCTGCTGCTTTTGGCGATCGGCCTGCAGAAGCATCTGGACAAATTCCTCCCGCCCGCCGCTGCCGCTGACCACATCGACACCGAGCGACTTGACCTCCTCGGTGCTCAGCTGCGCATAGCAGCCGCACACACCGATGATTGCATCGGGATGCTCCCGACGCAGATGACGGATCAGGGTGCGGTTCTTGCGGTCGGCAACCGCCGTGACGGTGCAAGTGTTGACGATGCAGACATCAAAATCCCCCGATCGCTCGTGTCCCAGGGCAAGCAGCTGCTGCTCCATGGCCTGCGTTTCGTATTGGTTGACCTTGCAGCCAAGCGTGTAACATTGAAATTTCATAAAAATCCCCAAAATTCCCCGAAGGGAGTGTTGAAATATTGAACAAAAAACGAATTGCAATTTTATGCAAAACGACATATAATAGTTTACAGCGTACCTATTGTATCAAGTTTTTGGACAAATGTACAGCCCCTTTTGGAGGTTTTCTATGACAATTCGTTTCGCTTCGGTGAATGACATCAAGGAATTTGTGTCCATCGCCACTGTTCAGCCCTTCTCCATACGAGTCGATGACGGAGAGCACTGCGTCAATGCCACCAGCTTTATGGAGATGTGTACTCTCGACTTCCGCAAGCCGCTTGCCGTGGATGCAGGCTCGGCCGAAAACGAGGCGCAGCTTGCCCTCGCCGCACAGAACTATATCGCGTCATAATCTCGTCCTTCGCTTCATACGCTTTAGCGTAAATGAAGCGGAGGGATTTTTATGCAACGAATTTTGTCATGCTTGCTTCTCTTGGCCCTATGCCTAAGCCTGCTGCCACAGGCTCAGGCAGCGCAGGTCGAAGTTGATGCACCGTCGGCCATTTTGATGGATGCTGCCACGGGGACAGTACTGTTTGAGAAAAACGCACACGAGCAGCTTGCACCGGCCTCGGTAACGAAGGTGATGACCTTGCTTTTGGTGATGGAGGCGCTCGAATCGGGCCGCATCTCATGGGAAGACAGTGTGATTGCCTCGGAGCACGCCGCAGGTAAGGGCGGCAGCCAGGTGTATCTGGAGGTTGGAGAAGCCATGAGCATGGACGATATGCTCAAGAGCGTCGTTGTCAGCTCGGCAAACGATTGCGCCACCGCTCTGGCTGAGCACGTGGCAGGCAGCGAGTCTGCCTTTGTGGAGCTGATGAACCAAAAGGCCACTGAGCTCGGCTGTCAGGAAACGCATTTTGTCAATTGCACCGGTCTGGACGACGAAGACAATGCCAAGGAGCATCTGACAAGTGCCTATGACCTTGCGCTAATGTCGCGTGCCCTGCTGCGCCATGATCGGATCCGGAATTACACCACCATCTGGATGGACACGGTGCGCGGTGGAAAATTCGGTCTGTCCAACACCAACAAGCTCGTGCGCTTTTATGAGGGCGCAACGGGACTCAAGACCGGCTACACCTCGAGTGCAGGGCATTGCCTGTCCGCCACGGCCAAGCGTGACGGTCTGGAGCTGATCGCCGTGGTGATGCACTGCGCCAGCTCCACTGAGCGTTTCCAATCAGCCAAGACCCTCTTAGACTACGGTTTTGCCAATTATGCTCTGGTCGATGCTGTGCCGGACGCACCGTTGCAGCCGATTCCCGTGCGTCTGGGCAAGCAGACGAGCATTCTGCCGATCGTACAAAGCAGCTCCCCCATCCTGATTGAAAAGGGCGAGCGTTCCATGATCCGCAGAACCGTAACGCTCGCGCCCGAGTTGAATGCTCCCATCAAGGAAGGCGCGCAGCTCGGAACCCTGACCATCGAGACCGACAGCCGCATTCTGGCGCAGATCCCGATCCTCGCGCCCGAGAAGGTCGAAAAGGTCGGCCTTTGGCAGATCACGCGCCGCCTGTTGCGAAAGCTGTGCATGGGCTGACCATAGAACCGCACCGACTGCCTTCACAGTCCGGTACGGTTCAGAGTGTGTCAAAATAGTTCTTATCGTGTCATCGCGAGGAGCGCAGCGACGTGGCGATCTCGTGTCAAAAAAGTTCGTATCATGTCATCGCGAGGAGCGCAGCGACGTGGCGATCTCGTGCTGAAAGTTTGCTATTCTACCGAAAGAAAGATAAAAATCAATCTTTCGAGATTGCCACGACCGCCTGTTCGGCGGTCTCGCAATGACAAGACTATCGTTTTTCGACAGTCTGGGGGCGGGGCATGCCCCGCCCGACTGCAATCGCTACGATTTTGCCGGAAACTGCTGCGAATACGGGCTTGTTTCTGCCGGTTGAGGCATGCCTCAACCCTACAGGATGGCTTTTATGACAGTTTCAAACGGGCAGGTCAAATGGCCTGCCCGTTTTAGCGTGTCAAAACATCAACTGTAGGGGCGGGGCATGCCCCGCCCGAAGTGTGTCAAAAAAGTTCTTATCGTGTCATCGCGAGGAGCGCAGCGACGTGGCGATCTCGCACTGAAAGTTTGCTATTCTACCGAAAGAAAGATAAAAATCAAACTTTCGAGATTGCCACGACCGCCTGTTCGGCGGTCTCGCAATGACAAGACTATCGTTTTTCGACAGTCTGAGAACCGCACCGACTGCCTTCACAGTCCGGTGCGGTTCTTGTGCTATATCAATGCGCATAATGCGGTTATAACATTTTGATAGTATGAATATGGGCAAAAATTTATTATTATGTTATACAATGAGGTATTGTACGGGAACGTGATACATTTCGTCGCATTGTCCGCCCCTCATTACAGCTTTTTGTTGTCAATCATTGCTAAAATTACAAGATGGAGGCAAAGTATGTATAAAATTTTAGAGAAAAAGGTTCTCAACCCCACCGTCATTCAGCTCACGATCGAGGCTCCGTTGGTTGCCAACAAGGCAAAGCCCGGTCAGTTCATCATCCTGCGTGTTGACGCACAGGGCGAGCGCATCCCCCTGACCGTTGCGGGTGTCAACCCCGAAAACGGTGGTGTCAAGATCATCTTCCAGGTGGTTGGCGGCACAACTCAGAAGCTTTCTTATAAGGAAGCCGGCGAGTACATTGAAGATTTCGTTGGCCCACTCGGTGAGCCGACTCATCTCGATGGTCTGAAAAAGGTCTGCATCGTTGGCGGCGGCGTCGGCTGCGCCATTGCCATGCCGATTGCCGAGGCTCTGCACAAAATGGGCGTCGAGGTCACCAGCATCATCGGCTTCAGAAGCAAGGATCTGCTCATCCTCGAAGACGAGTTCAAGGCTTGCTCCAACACCCTGCGCGTCATGACAGACGACGGCTCCTACGGCGAGCACGGCAATGTCACCATGCCTTTGAAGGAAATGCTCGAGGCTGGCGAGACCTTTGATATGATTATCACCATCGGCCCGCTGATCATGATGAAGTTTGTTGTTGCAACGGCCAAGCCCTTCGGCACCCCCGTTACCGTTTCCATGAACCCCGTCATGATCGACGGCACCGGCATGTGCGGCGGCTGCCGTCTGACCCTGAATGTCGATGGCAAAAAGGTCACCAAGTTCGCTTGCGTTGACGGCCCCGACTTCAACGGCTACGAAGTTGACTTTGACGAAGCAATGTCCAGAGGCAGAATGTACGCGGATTTCGAACGCCACGCACACGAAGCTGCCTGCAATCTGCTGAACAAGGAGGTGCGCTGATATGGCAAACATGGCACTCAAGCGCAACGAAATGCCCACGCAGGACCCCAAGGTCCGCGCACACAACTTTAACGAGGTCGCTCTCGGCTACTCCGAGGATGTTGCGATCGACGAAGCAAACCGCTGCCTGAATTGCAAGCATATGCCCTGCGTCCAGGGCTGCCCTGTCAAGATTCGCATTCCCGAATTCATTTCCAAGATCAAGGAAGGCGATTTCGAGGCTGCTTACCAGATCATCACCAAGTCCTCCTCCCTGCCTGCTGTCTGCGGCAGAGTTTGCCCGCAGGAATCTCAGTGCGAGTCCAAGTGCATCCGCGGTGTCAAGGGCGAGAGCGTCGGCATCGGCCGTCTGGAGCGCTTTGTCGCTGACTGGCACAACACCTTCTGCACCGAAAGCCCCGCCCGTCCCACCTCCAACGGCCACAGAGTCGCCATCGTCGGTTCCGGCCCCTCCGGCCTCACCTGTGCAGGCGATCTGGCGAAGCAGGGCTTTGAAGTCACTATTTTTGAGGCTCTCCACACCGCCGGCGGCGTTCTGGTCTACGGCATTCCCGAGTTCCGTCTCCCCAAGGCCATCGTTGCCAAGGAAGTGGAAGGCCTGAAGGCCTTGGGTGTCAAAATCGAGACCAATGTCGTCATCGGCAAGACCCTGACCATCGACGAGCTCTTTGAAATGGGCTATGAGGCCGTATTCATAGGCTCCGGCGCAGGCCTGCCCAACTTCATGGGCATCCCCGGCGAGGCATACAAGGGTGTTTACTCCGCAAACGAGTTCCTCACCAGAAGCAACCTCATGAAGGCTTATCTTGAAACGCCCGAGACTCCCATCATGAAGGGCGGCAAGGTCGCTGTCGTCGGTGGCGGCAACGTCGCAATGGACGCAGCAAGAACCGCTCTGCGTCTCGGCGCGGAGAAGGTTTACATCGTCTACCGTCGTTCCATGGAAGAGCTGCCCGCAAGACGTGAGGAAGTTGAGCATGCCGAGGAAGAAGGCATCGAGTTCTGCCTGCTGTGCAATCCGATTGAGATTTTGGGTTACAACAACCCCGAGAACGCAAGAGATCCCAAGAACGGTTTCGTTACCGGCATGACCTGTGTCAGAATGGAACTCGGCGAGCCCGATGAGAAGGGCAGACGCCGTCCCATCGCAATCGAAGGCAGCGAATTCACCCTCGATGTCGACACTGTGGTCATGTCCATCGGCACCTCCCCCAACCCCCTGATCAAGTCCACCACCAAGGGGCTTGAGGTCAACCGTTGGGGCGGTATCGTCGTAAACGAAGACGGCCTCACCTCCCGTGCTGCTGTTTACGCCGGCGGCGACGCTGTCACGGGCGCAGCTACCGTTATTTCTGCCATGGGCGCAGGCAAGACCGCTGCAAAGGCCATCGCAGAAAGCCTGAACGCAAAGTAATTTCGTTCATTGCTGTTTTGTGCGCGTATAAGCTTGCAAAAACAGCAAAATTCCGCATAATCTCTTGACATCCCTCCCGCTAATATGACATATTTTTATCGAATACATAAGTGGCGGAGCGTGACCATCGAAAGCTCAAACCAAATCGGACGAGCTTTCGATTTCATGCGAAGATCATTTCTGTATATAAAAAACAAAAAAGGAAAAGGAAACAAAAATGAAGAAGTTTTTCGCAATCGTCATGTGTGTCTGCATGGTCCTCGCTCTCGTAGCCTGCAGCACCGAGGAAGCAAAAGAAAGCAAGAAGTCTGAAGCTGAATACAAGCTCGGCATGGGCGTCGTAGTCAGCATGGACAGCTCCAAGGCCGGCAATGCTCAGGTCGACGCTACCGTCGCTACCGTCGTTACCGACGCTGACGGCAAGATCGTTGCCTGCCGCATCGATGTTGCTCAGAACAAGATGGACATCACTGACGGTGCTGTTGACACCGCTAAGACCTTCGAGACCAAGATGGAACTCGGCGACCGCTACGGCATGGCTCCTGTTGGCATCGACAACGATGGCAACGGTGTCAGCAAGGAGTGGTACGAGCAGGCTAAGGCTTTCGAGTCTTATGTCGAAGGCAAGACCGCTGCTGAGGTCGAGGCTATCGAGACCCAGGAAGCTAACGGCCACCTGATCGCTGTTGACTCCGCACTGCTCGACGCTGGCTGCTCCATGCAGATCACCGACTTCATGGCTGCTGTTGTTGCTGCTTGCAACGACGAGCAGGGTATGAGCTTCAAGACCGCTGCTGAGTTCACCCTCGGCGTTGCTGCTAACACCACTGCTGCTGACTCCGTCGCTGCTACTGCAGACGAGGACGGCACTGTCGCTATGTACACCGACTTCGCAGCGGCTGTTGTTGCTGACGGCAAGATCATCGCAGCTCTGACCGACGCTATCCAGCCCAAGATCACCATCAACGCTGCTGGCGAGATCGTCGAGACCGCTTTCACCGCTACCAAGCGTAACCTCAAGGAAGCTTACGGCATGGCTCCTGTCGGCATCGACAACGACGGCAACGGCGTTTGCCTCGAGTGGTTCGAGCAGGCTGAAGCTTTCGCAAACCATGTTGTTGGCATGACTGCTGCCGAGGTTGAGGCTATGGAGACCCAGGAAGCTAACGGCCACCTGATCGCTGTTGATGCAGAGCTCCTTGAAGCAGGTTGCTCCATCCAGATCACCGGTATCAAGGCTGTCGTTGCTAAGGCTGCTACCAACGCCAGATAATCAAACAGAAACCGGAGGGTAGAATTTGAAACCATTCAAATATCTATCGTGCCTGTGCATCGTTTTGGGGCTACTCGTCAGTTTGGCGGGTTGCCCTAAAACTGCTAATAAGGCAGAAGAACCCAAGGGTATGGTATACTTTTCCTACTTCGATACCGTCTCGTACGTTTACAGCTACGCAGAGGATTCCCAGGAAGAATTCGAAGAAAATTGTGCCAAAGTATCCGAGATTTTGGGAAAATACCATAACCTTTTCGACATTTATTATGAGCACACCGGCGTCATCAATCTGCGCACGCTCAACCTGAATGCAGGAAATGAGCCGCTGCAGATCGACAAGGAGCTGATGGACTTTCTGGTGTATGCCAAGGAGCTCTGTCAGACCACGAATGGCGAGATGAACATCATGATGGGCTCGGTGCTGAAAATATGGCACGACTGTCGCGATGCCGCAAGCAAGGCCCCGTCCGAGGCGCGTATCCCGACGGACGAGGAGCTTTCCCACGCAGCGCTTCATGTAGATATCGACTCACTTGAATTGGATACAGTAAACCTGACCGCCCGCATTTCCGACCCCGAGGCCTCCATCGATGTAGGCGCTTTGGGTAAGGGCTATGCCACCGAAAAAGCAGCCGAATACCTGCGCAGTATCGGCGCAGACGGCTATGTTCTGAACATCGGCGGTAACATTCGCATCATCGGCCATAATCCTGACGGCTCGGGCTGGGGCACGGGGATCAAAGATCCCTCCGATCCCGAACGCCACGCACTAAAGCTGGAGCTGGCCGACACCTCTTGTGTCACTTCCGGAGATTATGAAAGAACCTTCTCCGTCAACGACACAAAATACCATCATATTATCGACAAAGATACCTTGATGCCCTCAGCACACTTCCGTTCCGTCTCCATCATCACCCCTGATAGCGGGCTGGCAGACGCACTGTCCACCGCGCTGTTTTGCATGAGCCGTGAAGACGGCCTCGCTCTCGTCGAGACGCTTGAAAATGTCGAGGTCCTCTGGATCACGCATGACGGAACACAGTATTATACCGACGGTCTGTCGAAGCTCATTCGCGCATGACCACCCCCTTAAATCTGAAAATAATAAAAAATTAAAAATATAAAGGCACAAACAACAGGAGGAAAACGGGTTTGAAAAAAGACATTTCATCTTTGCATGTCCCCCACAACAAGCACACGGCAGCTTGTGTTCCCGTGCGTATCGATACGCCCGCGGAAGTCGTCCTGCCCATGAACATGCATTCAGGACATGATGCCGAACCGATCGTCAAGGTTGGCGACTATGTCAAAGTCGGCCAACTCATCGCAAGAGAAGAGGGCAGATTCTCTTCTCCCGTCCACGCAACGGTCTCCGGTACCGTCGTGGAAATCGCTCCCATGCCCACTGCCAGCGGTAAGGATACCATCGCCATCCGCATCGAAAGCGACGGCAAGATGGCCGTCAGCGAGTCTGTCAAAGCTCCCGTGATCACCGATTGCGACAGCTTCCTGCAGGCCGTCCGAGACGGCGGTATCGTCGGCCTCGGCGGCGCAGCCTTCCCCACCTGGGCAAAGTTCAACGAGGCGACCAACCCCGACTATAAGGTTGATACCGTCCTGATCAATGCCGCAGAGTGCGAGCCGTACATCACCAGCGACCACAGAATGATGCTTGAGCATCCGGATTGGATCGCAGACGGCATCGAATACCTGCGCAAGTATATGAAGGACTACCTGGGCAAGGCCACCTTCAAAATCTGCATCGAGACCAACAAGGCCGATGCCATCGAGGTCCTCAAGAAGACCTTTGCAGGCAAGGATTATGTTGTGATCCATGAGCTCAAGACCATCTACCCGCAGGGTGCAAAGCAGGTCATGCTCTATAACGCAACCGGCAGAGTCGCCATCGCGGGCAAGCGTTTCCCGTCGTTTGGCGCACTGATCATCAATGTTTCTTCCCTTGCTAAGATGGCAGAGTATCTCAACACCGGTATGCCGCTTGTTGAGAGGATCGTCACCGTCGACGGCCCCGCCGTGGACAAGCCCATGAATCTTATCGCTCCCATCGGCACCCGTATCAGTGAGCTGCTCAAGGTCACCGGCCTGAAAGCCGAAGCCGGCAAGGTCGTTGTCGGTGGCCCGATGAACGGCACTGCCATCTACAGCGTTGACGATCCCATCGTTAAGGTCGCCAATGCCGTTCTCGTCTTTGACGAGAAGAGTGCCGTCCTGCCCGAGGCAAGCGCCTGCATCAATTGCGGCCGCTGCATGGAAAAGTGCCCCGTCGGCATCTCGGTTTCCGATGTCGGCCGTGCAATGAAGCTCAAGGATGCCGATAAGAAGGCCCAGCTCCTGATCGCTTCCGGTGTTCGCCAGTGCGTCGACTGCGCCTGCTGCTCTTATGTATGCCCGGCGCACCGTCCCCTGCTTCAGCTCAATTGGGAGGCCAAGTCGTATCTGAAGAAGTATGCGGCAGAACAGAAAGAAAAGAAGGAGGTTGCAAACCATGTCTAAGCTCCACATCTCCTCTACGCCTCATATCCATCAAAAAGGCTCCAGCACTCGCAACATCATGCTCGATGTCGTGATCGCAATGCTCCCGGCCACGGTCGCAGGCATCATTCTCTTCGGCATCCAGGCACTTTGGGTCGTTCTGGCCTGTGTGCTCAGTGCCGTACTTGCAGAGTTTGTATTCAACCTCTGCGTCGGCAAGAAGCAGACCATCGGTGACTGCTCCGCAGTCGTCACCGGCCTTCTGCTGGCTTTGAACCTGAGCACCAATGTCCCCCTGTGGCAGTGCGTGATCGGCTCTGTGTTTGCGATCGTCGTTGTCAAGTGCCTCTTTGGCGGTCTCGGCAAGAACATCGTCAATCCCGCCATCACCGCCCGCGTATTCATGCTCCTCACCTTCGGTGCTGTCGCAGGCGGCGCTGCTCCCATCTGCGCAGAGCTCACCTCCTCTGCAACTCCGCTTGCCACCTTAAATGAGGGCGCTGCAGCCGCAAAGTCCGTCAGCCTCATGGACCTGTTCCTGGGCAACCACGGTGGCGCCATCGGTGAGACCTGCGCCATCGCACTTCTCATCGGCTTTGCTTACCTTGTCGTGCGCAGAGTCATCAAGTGGTATGTTCCCACCGCGTATGTCGCAACCGTATTTGTCTGCTACTTCCTCTTTGGCGGCTTTGATGCAGCCTTCGCTCTGCAGCATGTGCTCGCAGGCGGCCTGCTCCTCGGCGCAATCTTCATGGCAACCGACTATGTCACCACCCCCGTCACCAACAAGGGACGCGTCGTATTCTGCATCGGCGCAGGTCTTCTCACCTTCGCCCTCAGACAGTACAGTGCTTTCCCCGAAGGCGTTTCCATTGCCATTTTGACCATGAACCTGCTCACTCCCTTCATTGCAGACTTCACAAAGAAAAAGACCCTGGGAGGTGTTAAGTGATGAAGATTTTGAAATCAGTCCTGATACTTTTCCTCATCATCGGCATCTTCAGCGGTGCCATGTACGCCCTGAACCTCTATACCGCCCCCATCATCGAGGCCAACAGCGCAGGCGCTGCAAATGATCGTCTCAATGCAGTCTTGTCCGGCGGCAAAGCCTATGAGGATATCACCGCAACCCTGAGTGACCTTCCGGCCAGCGTCGTCAAGGTCAACAAGGAGACCTCCGGCCTCGGTTACGTCATCGAGGCAACCGCTACCACGCAGTTCACCGGCGCAACCCCGATGGATATCGTCATCGGCATCGATGCAGCCGGCATGATCTCCGGCATCAACCTCGCCGCTCATTCCGAATCCAAGATTTTCGGTGCGGATTATCCCTCCACCTACATCGGCAAGGACTCCGCTCTTGCAGGTGTTGAGCTGTTCGCAGGCAGTACCTTCTCCTCCAAAGCCTTCAAGGCCGCCGTTGAGGAGGCTATGAGCGTCCTGATCTCCAACAATCTGATCGCAGCAGGCGTCAAGTCCGATGCACAGGTTCTCGAAGAAATGATCCCCACCGTCGCCCCCGGCTATACGAAGCTTGCCGAGGCCACCGTTTCCGGCAACATCCAGAAGGCTCTGAAGGCCGAAAACGATACCGGCTTTGCTTACATCATGACCTCGGGCGAGGCCACCTATCTTGCCGTTGTCAACGCTACCGGCGTTTGCAAGGTTTACAATGTCGAGGGTGCTGATGTTACCGCTGAGCAAGCTGCTCTGGCTGACGAGGCAAAGGCTCACGCTTCTGCAAATCAGGTTTCCTATGCCGACGGCCTCAAGGCTAAGATCGAACGCGCTATGGAAGGCGCAACTGACATCACCATGCTTGAGCTCGACACCTTCAACACCGTCGTTGCAGCAGCCAGCTTCAAGGTCGGCGATGCCACCTACTATGGCTTCTATTCCAGAAGTATCGGCTTCCATCAGATGGATGTCTATGTCTTCATCGACGAGAATGGCGCCATTGCAAAGCTCGATGCAAAGCAGTTCATCTTCGACGAGGAATACTTCATGGCCTTTGCAGGCATGGACAACGCAGCCTATAAGGAAGGCTTCATCGGCATCACCTCCGACACCTGGACCGGCGACGAGGCCATCATTGCCACCGCAACGATGAGCTCCAACGCAGTCAAGGAGTCCACCACAGACGCATTTGCTTCGTTCCATTCTATCAAAGGAGGAGAACAGTAATGAAGAAAACGAAAACATCCTATCTCCTCAGAGGTACTCCCTCTATTCTCCTGGTTCTCGGTGCAGGCTTTGTTATGGCCTCGAGCGCAGATCTGAGAGCGGCCCTCGGTATGGGTGCCGCAGTCCTCATTTCGATGCTCCTGAGCTCCATCGTCATCTCCGCCCTGCATAAGATCATCCCCACTTATGCCAAGATGCCCGCATATCTTTTGATCATCACCGGCTTTGTCTCCCTCATCTCCATGCTGATGCAGGCGCACTTCCCCATCGTTGTGGAAATGCTGGGTGTGCATCTGGCAACCCTCTCTGTCAGCGCCGTCATCTATCGCGATTGCGAGGAGGTCGCTGACCACAACGGCGAGAGCATCTCCATCAAGACCGCTCTTGTCACCAGCATTTTCTTCACCGTGGTCATGCTCGTATGCGCATTGATCCGCGAGGTCGTCGGCAATGCAACGATCTGTGGCGAGCCCATCGCCTTCCTGCAGGACTATAAGATCTCCACGATCGCAGGCGCCTTCGGTGGCTACCTCGTGCTCGCCATCGTCATGGCCGTCATCAACAAGCTTACCGGCCTTCACCATCATCTGGAAGAAAAGGAGGATATCTGATCATGACGTTCCATACCATTCTCGGCATCATTCTTGCAGGTGTCCTCTCGAACAACTATGCACTTCTCCATTTCCTTGGAACCGGTGCGGTGCTTGAAAACGAGCGCTCTTCCAAGAGATCTCTCACCCTCGGCCTCGGCACCACAGTGGTCATGCTGCTGTCCACGCTGATCGCATGGCCTCTGAATGAGTACGTCCTCAAGAGCGTACCCTACCTTCAGATCATGGCCTTCGTCGTCGTAGTTCTTCTGGTTGTCGAAGTCATTCACGTCGCAGCAAAGAATCTTTTGGATAACTACTGCCGTTCCGACTTTGTCAAGTTCGCCATCAACGGTGCCGTTCTCGGCCTGACCATCCACAACACCGGGCATGACTTCCTGACCGCAATCATCACCTCCGTGGGTGTCGGCATCGGCTTCATGCTCACCATGACCCTTTATGCCAAAATCAAAGACACCTGTGTGGACGAGGAAGCCATCCCTGCCCCCTTCCGTGGTCTCCCCATCGCCCTTCTGACCGCAGGCATGATCGTGCTTGCCCTGATGGCCCTTCAGTTCAAGTTCTGATGAAAAAGAAGGACTTTATCCTCATTGGCATCCTCCTCGTGGTCATTGTGGCCGCATTTGTCGCAGTAACGCTTCTCAAAAGCGAAGGCGCCTATGTTGTGGTTCGTGTGGACGGAAAGCAGGTCGCACAATACAGCCTGCTGGAAAACGGCCAGTATGAACTCAACGGAGGCACCAACATCCTGCGCATCGAGGACGGCAAGGCTTATCTCGTCTCTGCGACCTGCCCGGATCATCTTTGTGTGAATCAGGGCAAGATCGATCAAAGCGGAGAAACCATCACCTGCCTGCCGAATCGCTTGACCGTCACAGTCTACAGCGACGACAAAGCCGATGTCGACCTGGTTGGCTAAGATTATCACAAAGGAAAGGATCTCATGAAAACTAAAAAGATTGCTTTTTCGGGTTTATGCATTGTGCTTGCCATGATCCTTTCCTTTGTCGAAAGTCAAATTCCGGCACTCGTTGCGATCCCGGGAATCAAAGTAGGACTTCCCAATCTCGTCATCATCTTTTTGCTTTACCGCTCCGGCTGGAAGCAGACGGTGAGCGTCAGCATGATCCGCATATTGCTCGTTTCCATTCTGTTCGGCAATATTCAGACCCTGACCTTCAGCGTCGCAGGTGCCGTGCTGAGCCTGCTCAGCATGATCCTACTGAAGAAGCTCGACTGGTTCTCCTGCATAACGGTCAGTATCGTTGGCGGTATCTTCCACAACATCGGCCAGATCATCGCTGCTTGTTTGTGGACGGAAACAGCACAGATCGCATTCTATCTGCCCGTCCTGCTCATCAGCGGTATGGTGGCCGGTACCTTGATCGGCTTCATCGGCGGCATCCTGGTAAAGCGCTTCGAGAAGTTCACATTCTGAAAAAGCCGAGGACACGGCATCGTGTCCTCGGTTTTTCATTCTCCAATCACTTGAATCTGACACATTTTCATCGTCGTCAGGGCGGCCTTGTGCGTCTCGACCGTCACACCGGCGCAGCACGATGCGTCCACGCGCATCCTCGTTTCCGGGAAGCTCGCCTTCAATAAAAGCGCATTGGACACCACGCAGATGTCGGTGCAAAGGCCGATCAGCTCGATCTCCAACTCCAACGGATTGTAGTGTGCGTAAATATATTGCGGTAGTGCAACACAGCCGAAGGTTGGCTTCTCAAAGGAGCGGTATCCCCTCTTACGCAGCGCTGCCTGCACCCTCGCATCGAGCGCCCATCCGTCGCTGTCCTTGATGCAGTGTGCGATTGGAAGCTTCTCTCCTTCCTGCGTTTGGAGATAGTTTTCAAAATGCGTGTCATAGGTGACGAGAATATCCCCGTCAAACTCTTCGATCTTTTTTACGACCTTGTCAACGATTCCAACCGCCTCCGGCGTTCCCAGCGCACCGTCCACAAAGTCCTTCTGCATATCCACAACGATCAAAATCTGCTTCATCTCAGTCCTCCAAAAGATAGGCCAGCAGCAATGCGGTTGTCGCGTTGACACCATCCATGTGCGTGCGCTCCATGCCGTGCGTGCCATAGGTTCCCATGCCGAAAACCGCAGCACGCAGGTTACTTCCACCGGTAATTGCAGCCTTGGCATCGGTACCATAGCTGTTGTAGACATCCACCGCATAGTCGATGCCGTTTCTCTCCGCCAGGCGGATCAGATGGCTTGTGAGCTCGTAATCGTAATGCACCGTGGCATCCTTGGCGCAGATGCTGACCTTCCGATCAGACCCCTCCAGCCCCGGGCCGATGAGGCCGATGTCCATGGCAATCATCTCCGAGACCTCCGGCGGCACATAGGTTCCACCGGTGCCGATCTCCTCGCTGTATGGGAAGGCAAACAAGGTGCGGAAACGAGGCTTCAGGCCGTTGTCGCTCAAATATTTCAGTGCTGTCAAAGCGCAGGCCACACAGGCCTTGTCGTCAATATATCGGGATTTGATGTAGCCGTTTTGCGTAATTTGGCACCGAGACTGGATGTCGATCACATCGCCGTTTCGGATGCCCAGCTCCCGCACATCTTCCGCAGAGGCGATCGGCTCGTCGAGCATGACGACCATATTTTCCTCGGTTCTGGCCGCCCGTGAAAGCTCCTTGAACATATGCACCGAATGCTCCCGACACATCAAAAGGCCGGTGTAGCTGCGCCCGTCACGCGTAAAAACGGTGACACTTTCGCCGTCAAGCGTGCAATAGTTGACTCCGCCCAGCTGACGCACGCGCAGCCAGCCGTTGCTGTCTATGCCGCGGACCATCAGTCCCAGCGTGTCCAGATGCGCTGTGACCTGCACCGTTTTCGAGTGATCCTGCCCCTCCACGGCAATGTAGGGTGTGCGCTTGTTGTCGTAGCTCACAGCATAGCCAAGCTTTGCGGCCCAGACCTCAAAGATTGGCTGCATTTTCAAGGGATATCCCACGGGACTTGGAATGTTCACCAGCTCACAGAAGCATTCTTTGGTAAATTCGGAATCAAACGGATATTTCATAGGAAAGCTCCTTTCGCAATCATTGTGTGTAAGATTATACCACACGACGAAGCCTCGCGCAATAGCACGTTGCAGCGTTTATCGTGCAAAACACTTTCCATTTTCCGTTTCGTGTGCTATAATAATGTCTGCTGAATAAGTCGCCATGGCGACTTATTCGTGCGGCATCGCCGCAAATTGCATAAAAACGGCTCTTTTTAACCGTTTTTATGCAATTCAGACATGTAAACAATGTGTATTTTCGTTGGTGCATCGCAATGCACCAACGAAAGGTGCAAGGTTTTTGCGGTAAAACCGCCAAAATCCTTGCACTTGAACAACGCATAATAGCCCTGAAAGCCTTGGCTTGCAAGGGCTTTCGCGTTGTTCAGTACACATTATAATAAATCCGACAACACATTCCGATTGATCGGTGAGCTTATCGTTTCATACTGAGCGGGGCCCCGCCCGTCCGCAATCGCTACGATTTCGCCGGAAGCTACTGTGAATACGAGCCTGGTTCTGCCGGTTGAGGCATGCCTCAACCCTACCGTGGCAGTGCAACAACAGACAGCAAAATCGGAACATATGGAGATTTTTGACATGGAAAATATCATCCGAAATATGACCCCACAGGACAAGGACATTGTTCTTGAAATGATGCGCGTGTTTTACGCGTCACCCGCAGTGCTCAGCAACGGCTCCGACGAGATCTTCTTGAATGATATTGAAAACTGCGTCAATGACAGTCCATATCTGGAAGGCTACATCATGGAAAATTCGGACGAACCCCAAGGCTATGCCATGGTTGCCAAAAGCTTCTCCACCGAATTCGGGAAGCCGTGCATCTGGATTGAGGACTTGTATCTGAAGGAGGAGTACCGCGGCGCAGGCCTCGGCAAACAGTTGCTGGATTTCATCACCCAAAAGTATCCGAACTGCATCTTCCGCCTGGAGGCTGAGGCGGAGAACGAACGAGCCGTCCGCCTTTATAAAAAATGCGGTTTTTCCGTTTTGCCCTACCTGGAAATGAAAAAATGAGCCGTGAAAGGAGACGTATCATGTACTATAGCATCTATTTCAGCCCCACCGGAGGCACCAAAAAAGTGGCAGATATTCTTGCCAAAAACTTAGACGGTGAATATCTTCCCATCGACTTGTGCAATGACATCGAAGCTCTGACGCTGCGTGCCGATGATCTTTGTCTTATTTCTGTACCCTCGTACGGCGGCCGCGTTCCGACTACGAATCTCGAGCGGCTTAAAAAAATCAACGGCAATGGTGCAAAGGCGATTTTGAACTGCGTTTACGGCAATCGGCACTGGGACGATACCCTGACCGAATTGCAGGATGTGCTTGAAGCGCTCGGATTTGTCTGTGTCAGTGCGCTTGCCACAGTTGCGGAGCATTCCATGTTCCCCGGCTTTGCCGTCGGTCGTCCCGATGCCGCCGATGAGGCACAGCTGAAGGATTTTGCGCACAAGATCCAAGAGAAGCTCCGCCACAATGTCTTTGAAAAATTAGAGCTTGCAGGCAGCCACGGTACCTACAAGGAATTCCCCGGCACTCCCGTCAAGCCGACGGGTGACGATCAGTGCATTTCCTGCGGTCTGTGCGCCCAAAACTGCCCTGCCAATGCAATTGACCGTCACAATCCGCGCGTAACCGATCAGAGCAAGTGCATCACCTGTATGCGCTGTGTCCGCCTGTGTCCTGTTCAGGCGCGGCAGCTCGATGCCACCTTCGTAAGCGCTATGGTGGAAAAGCTTGGCTCTGCCTTGGGTGGGCATAAGGAAAACCATCTTTTTTTGTAAAAACACTCCGTTCCAAAACGAGGCACGATGCTTCACTTCAGCATCGTGCCTCGTTATATTTTCATGTATTGCGACGAATGTAGTCCATGAACGCCTCTCCGATGTCATAATTGCATAGAGAATATAACATTCTCGCCCCCACAACATCTTCTATCTCGTTGAGGATCCATTTCCCTTCGTGCAATATAAAATCAAAGCCTGCATAGTCAGCCGCGATCCTTTTCTGCAGCTTATCAATGATCGCAAGCTGCTCCTGCGTGGGAGAAAACAGCTCCACCTGCCCGCCGAGAGAAAAATTGCTTCTGAAGTCGACAGATGAAGTCCGTTTGACCCCTGCAATCGGCCGATCTCCCAAAACATAGATTCTGACATCCACCCCTATGTCCGAAACAGGCTTTTGCGCGATATACCCTTTTGGGTTTGAAAAGGCCAGTCTTTGCAAATCCTTTTTATCGTTGATCCAAAAAACCTCACTGCCCCCATGACCGTTTCTGGATTTGATGATAAATGGATATTCCAATTCGGCATCGTCCGAAGCATCAAACTGCACAGTATCTACCGTCGGGATCCCCAGCTCTTTGCACAACAAGAAGGTTCGCCATTTGTCATTCGCCACAGCCACGGTCTTACCATTGTTGTAGCAGCGAATATGTGCTGCTTCTAAAAATTCGTTGATCCTGCTGATACGGGTTCGATTGATGCAGAAATCATACCGGCAAAAATAGTCCATGTCGTTTGCAAAGAAATCCCGGTCAAAGATGGCAAAGTCCAGCTCCATCCCCTTGGTTTTCGCCACCTCTTTCAGATGCTCTATAAACCATTGATTGACCCCGGCATCATTTCCGGTGTAGAGTAATAAACCTTTCATCATTTCAATTCTTTGACAATATGCTTTATAATATCATCCGCCAAATTGACCCCCGTGCAGTCCAAAGTGCTTTTGAAATGCGGGTTAGAATTCACCTCACACACAATCGGTTCTTCATTTGGCCCAAACATAATGTCTACTCCTGCAAAATCCAATTTCAGCGCCTCCACAGAGGCGATTGCAAGCGCTTTCTGTTCTTCTGATGCGATATAGCATCTCATGCTGCCACCATTGGAGATATTTGAGCGGAAGTCATTGTCATTGTATCGGAGCATGCTTGCAATCACTTGTCGTCCAACCACATTGATCCGCACATCTTTTCCGTAGCTTGATGATATAAACTCTTGAAAAACAAAGTCCTTATGGCCGATTTTTTGAATCACGGCCTTCGCTTCAGCTTCATTCTTTGCCAAATACACCTGCTGTCCAAAAGAGCCGAAGCATTCTTTGATTACGATCGGCAGACCCAATTTTTGAATTGCGATCTTCAGAAAAGAGAAGTCGGTATACCCCAGTCCCTCAAATGTTTTGGGGGCGGTTATGGTTTTGGGAATTCGGATACTCGCCTTGGATAGCTGCAGATATGTCTCCGCCTTGTTGTCGCAGGCGCTGATCGCCCGGGATGAATTGAACAGCCTGACTCCCATTTCCTCCAGTTCTTTGGCGAGCATGATATCCTTGTCCCAAAAAAGCGCAAAATCAGGCAAATCCTTCTCCGGGCATCTGTGACCAACGATATTCGTCAATTCATAACCCTTCCGCAGTTCCAGACGGATGTTTTGTTTCCCGGCAGCTTCCAATAGCAATGTGTAGAGTTCCTTGAATTTCGAGGAATCTACGAATGAATTCACGATCAACCAACCATTCATGTCCTGTTCTCCTATTTCCCACGCATATTTCTCTTTGACGACAACGTAAGATACATTACGATCGGCACCAATATAACAACAAGGATCATGGACACATACCACGAAAGCTCCTCAAAAAATTTCAACGATAACAGCGTTAAAAGGATGGGGACAAGCTGATCATTAAAGCTCTTTTTGAAAAGAAAGGTGGTATCTCTGTCCACCTTGACAGAGGACTGTATGTCCGTTATTTTTAATTTGTTCCTGATATGTGCAGGAATCCCTATGGATAATTCAATGATGCTCGGAATATTGGTTCGTTCAAACTTATCCTCGCAGAAGGGCAAAGCATGGCACGAAAGCTCTGTCTCTTTGAACCGAATCACGACCTTGTCCATTGGTTCAATTCCCAGTAGCAGCATATTATCCTCCGACATTCTGACAATGTCAGAGTTTTCATCGCACTCATGGGGCCTCCTGCAATTCAGGGACAAGGTGCTCTTCCCGACAAAAAAGTCGCACAGCCGTCTGTGCAATTTTTTCTTCTTCTCATAACGGAAAGATTCTATGACCGGACGAACGATCAGCTTCTCTCCAAGCTTGTTTTTTATGTATTTTTGCAAGGAGTGCTTCACATGGAAGTCAAGCTCGTCCACCGACTTCGCAATCGTATATCCGCTCACATCTTTATTGTAAGTATTTGCGATAGCATCTTTCAAATCGTCCGCCATCGCACATTGCATCAATTCCTCCCACTGATTGCCGGTCAATCTGGTCGGGATGTTGTCGCTCAACATATTTCGTTGCTTTTTATTCAGTCTGATCTCATTGCTCTTGAGTGCAGGATCAAAAGTGATATGCTGCGAGCGAATATAAATCGAATCATTTGTCAGCGGATTGATGACTTCAAAAAGGTAGAAATCCTTCAAGATCTTTTCGATAAATATCCCGCACGGGAGCACCATCACATCCTCTTTTATATTGCTGAGCATTTGCATCTTGATCGCATCAAAACGGCAATGGCTCTGCTTGGCAAGAACCAATTCCGAATCCGCCTCCAGCTCGAGTGCTCTTGCAATGTAGCTGGTCGCCTCGATTGCTTCAGCGTGCATACTTGTTACATCATCTATGATCGCGTCGATAAAAAGCCCGTTTGACAAATTGACCAATGTGCAGTATTTATCGGGGAAGGACGCTCTCAATCGGGCTGGAATGCGAATAAAAACCTGACAGGAATCCACGGGCAGAAGCTTTGTTCCGGCATCCCATGCCACTTTCGCGCCAAAAGACAGATACGAATGATTCTCATACCTTTTCCTCGAAATGGTCAGAATATCATTCTTGCAGGTAATCGTTGTTGTTGCATTTTTCATAATTTCATCCCTGATCGTAAAATTCTTTTAATTTCAAATAGCACTCACACAATGATCTGTAAACCATTTCCAGAGAAAATTCCCGGTATTCCTCAAGAAGAAGCCTCGAGTTCATCTCAATCTGCAAGCAAGGGATTTCGCATTCACGATGGATCGTGGACGAAACCGTAAAATCATACGAAGCGGTAAAGGGGTCATCGAGCTGGATGAGCCCTGCTTCGTTTTTGCTGAATGTGGATAAGAAAATGTTCAGCAGATATTTATCGTTGATATTCTTAAAATTACCTGTCCCGAAATTGATCATTACCTCGCGAGAGGGTGCGAGTTGATGCAAATCGACCAGGAATGCAATCCGATTCTCTTTCACATATGCAGCAAGCGCTTCTTTGTAGTCTGAAATCGGATCATAATTTGCATCATCATTGCAATTCGATGTTTTTCTGATGATCGGGCAATCAAAGGTCTTGTGCAGCATCTCAACCAATATCCCCGTTTGCGGCTCTGCATATTTCATCCTTCCGGCTCTCGTTTGCTCAACGCTGTGCGGCGCGGAAAACATGATCTTCCCGCTCCCGTGTTTGATTATGAAGGATCGATCTTTGAAATCATCCATCGCTTTGTTTGCAAAGTCAAAAATATTCCCAAATTCCAAAATGCCCACCTCATCTGACAGGATTTTTCATCGCTCTTTATGGCTTATAATATCACGAAATCGTAAAATAAGCAACCCACCGGCAAAGATGCGTTTTGAAAGGCTTGTCTTGCCTTCCATATAGCCCTTGACTGCCGTGTTGTTCCGTACGCATTATGTTATACTCCCCGTAGTGTAGTCTCAAAATTTTTGTTATTTCGAGTGCCTACACCACGGGGAGCATATCATTTTCGAGGCTTTTTTAGATAATACTAAAACCTAAGGAAATTGCTACTATACAAGTCGGAAGTTTGCTCCACTGCGTGGGGCGTACCTTTCTTGCTCCTGCAAGAAAGGTACCAAAGAACAGGCATGGGGAGGCGCTGGAGCCTGCGGCTATTCAAACCTTTCATGTTTTGTTACTGCCTACCCCGCCGCAGAGCCGCCCTCCCCATGACCCCTCCAGGCACGCTGCGCGTTGTCGTGACAGCGTTGTGGTCGTTTTTGCCGAGGACAACCGGAGCGACCAATTGGAATTTGTCAATTATTTTCATAAAGGTTGATAAATTTTTTTCTTGCAAAGGCGGCAAGAATTTCGCATCACGAAACCGATCACCACAGAGGAACGATCCGCGTCAGCGTGCCGGGAGAGCGTCAAGAGAGAGGGCGGCTTGAAAACCGAGCTTGGCAGTAACGATCCGTTCCATGGAGCGATAGGTTTTCTACAGCGCCTCTCTCTTGTCGTGTTCTTTGGTGACTTTCTTGGCCGAAACAAGAAAGTCACGCCCCACGCAGTGGAGCAAAGTACCGATATCCACCGCACCACGATATTTTGAGCTTGCACCCGTAAAGCGCAGGCCGCAGCCACGTCGCTTCGCTCCTCGCAATAACCTCTTATACTAAAACCTGATGAAAAGCTTTGATAAAATTCCAATTTAACAGTGCGTTGCTCACGTCATTGTAGGGTCACGGTGTGCCGTGACCCTGTGCAAGAAGTCTCGTCTTTCGCATATCGTAGCGCGCGACATCCTTGGCGCGCTCGCAGGCAGTTTTTTAAGAAAATTACCACTGTACAAGTCGGAAGTTTGCTCCACTGCGTGGGGCGTACCTTTCTTGCTCCTGCAAGAAAGGTACCAAAGAACAGGCATGGGGAGGCGCTGGAGCCTGCGGCTATTCAAGCTTTTCATGTTTTGTTTCTGCCTACCCCGCCGCAGAGCCGCCCTCCCCATGACCCCTCCGGGCACGCTGCGCGTCGTCGCGACAGCGTTGTGGTCGTTTTTATCGTGGGCAACCGGAGCGACAAATTGAAATTGGTCAATTATTTTCATAAAGTTTGATAAATATTTTCTTGCAAAGGCGGCAAGAATTCCGCATCACGAAACCAATCACCACAGAGGAACGATACGCGTCAGCGTGCCTGGAGAGAGTCAAGAGAGAGGGCGGCTTGAAAACCGAGCTTGGCAGTAACGATCCGTTCCATGGAGCGATAGGTTTTCTACAGCGCCTCTCTCTTGTCGTGTTCTTTGGTGACTTTCTTGGCCGAAACAAGAAAGTCACGCCCCACGCAGTGGAGCATAGTGTGTTCTTCGACAGACTGGCAGAGTTCAAAAAGTCGGCAAGACGAGCAAACCGAGCGCGTCGGCGTACGATGGTACGGTAGAGCTCGGTTTGCGATGTAAGTCAAAATGCCTTGCGCAGCAAGCATTTGAAGTGCTTTTTTGCTGTATCGGAGATATGTTCGCAATCGCTTATTTGAATACAGATCGCCAACCGCCAAAATTTATTTTGACGGTTGGCGACTTTTTTGACACTCTGGGCGAGCCTCTTTGCAGAGGCCCGCCGTCTTTATTTGCTGTTTTTTACAACTCCCGTTTTTACTTCTCACACAGTCTCCACAGGAAAGTAACACACTGGACTCTGGCGCACAGCGCATTGGGGCTGAAAGTTGTTGCAGTGGTACCGGTGGTAATTCCCTGCTCCACAGCCCATTTGACCGCCTGAGCGTAGTAGGCATTGGGATCCACATCCGCAAAGGGCAAGTCCGCCTCGGATGTAGGAGCATTCCTCCAGCGCCACAGGAAGGTCAGCGCCTGCGCACGGGTGCAAAGAGCATCGGGGCTGAAGGTTGTGGCAGAGGTACCAAGAGCGATCCCCTCCTCAACAGCCCAAAGGACTGCATCATAGTAATAGGCTCCCTCGGATACATCCGCGAAAGGCGCCTCTGTTATGCGGGGTTCGGGCGAACCTGCGCAGCGCCACAGGAAGGTCAGTGCTTGCGCACGGGTACAGGGTGCATCGGGGCTGAATGTGGTAGCAGTGGTGCCCAATGTGATTCCCTCCTCAACAGCCCAAGTCACTGCATCGGCATAGTAAGCGTCGGTCGGAACATCTGTGAAATTGTGAGAAGGTGGGATTTCTGTTCCGTCGTGTTCGTCCACCGTAACCGTAATCGTATCGGTAATGCCGCAGTCATAGTAAACGGTAATCGTTGCACTACCCTTTGCCACAGCAGTGAGAATGCCATTTTGATCCACAGTTGCTACTGTAGGATCGGAGGAACTCCAGCGCATCTTGCCGCCAATACTGCTCCAAGGTGCGATCTTCGCAGTGAGCTGACGAGTAGTATCGGTGCTTAAGGTGAGAGTTTCGGCTCCGCCGTCGATTTCCGCCACCATGGGTTCATGGGCATACAAAGAGCGGCCATCGAGTTTCTTGTAGCCATCTTCGGTTTGTTCCTTTAGGTTGAGGTATACCGCTCCGAGGTCGGTGAAATCTTCCACCTTGGGACGGTATGCAAAGGTTACCTTGGCACTCTCTCCAGAATTCAGGGCAGGCAAAGTCATCTCATCCAGGAGAACATCCTCTTCTTCATTCTCATTGGATAGAGCGAGCCCGATCTTGGTAGCCTCGGCGGGTTTGTTGCCGGTGTTGGTCAATGTGGCGGTATAGACAGCCTCATCTCCCTCCCAATCAAGGGAAGCATCCGTTGTCAGAACCATTGCCTCGTAGGGTAGGTCTGTTACTACCTCTGCAGACTTGGAAACCTCCACATCCTGCTCTGTTACCGTAACCTTGAGCTGCATATCGGAAGTGTTCTCGGGCACTGTCCATGGAAGCACAATTTCCCGAATCTCACCGGAATCCATGGGAGTGTTGTAGCTTTCGGTATAGACCACAGTTTCCTTGCCATCGGTGACTTCCGTTAAGGACACTTGGAAACCTGTGGCGGTCAGCAGACCGTTGTTGACCACATCCACATGGATGCTCTCTGTGTTTCCGGCCACGAAGGCCTCAGGGAGGGCAATGCGATCATCCACCACAGCCAAGGAGCTGGCAGGGGAAAATTCGATCTCTACCAGCTGGTTGGAACTCTCGTAAGCAACACCCTCGCTGTCGATGCCCTGCTCATAGTGGTTGGAAACCAAAGAAACCTTGTGATCAGGGGTCATGTATAGGTCAAACTCGTCAATGACTTTGCCGTAATCGGTGATCTTGACGCTCTTGCCGAAGCCCCATTCTTCTGCCACATCATCCTCCACCATATCTCGCTTGTAGCGGACACCGTAGAGCTCCTTGCTGAAATCGATCATCTCGTCGCTGCCAAAGTCAGTGTAGAAGATGTAGATGTCATCTCCGTCTGTAGTGAGAACATAATCGGAGATGCCGGTGGTTCTGTTTTCATTTGCGTGGAAGTTCGTCTGTTCATAAGGGAATATGCCCTGATTTGCCAAGTCATAGAAAGTGTTTTCACCGGAACCCAGATCGGGAAGCTGGTCATCACTCTTGCGATACCAATCCTGCCCTTCGGCATTGATATAGATATCTCCAACCGCCTCTGTTGCGAAGAAGGCTTCCAAAATCTCGGTGACATCCATCATGTTGAACAGGTAACCATGCTCCATCCAAGTCAGATACAGGGTACCGTCAAACTCGGTCAATCGGGGGTTGGCTTGGTCGTGCTGATCAGAAGTCAGCGCAATGGGATAGTAGGTGCGATCGAGTGTCAGATTGGTAATAGAGAGGAAGAGCTCTCGGTCTGCCTGCGTATTCAGATTCTCGTCCTCGTCTACGGTATAGGTAGCAACCATATAGTCCTGGCCGTTAAGAGTCACAGTGGCGCTGTGGTAGTCCATTACCAGTGGATCCGTCAGAACGGGGTGCTCCACAACCGTAAAGCCCTCGTCGACAACGGTGCGGCTGGGAACATCCAGCTCCACATATGCCATGGTGGAATACAGACCGGTGAAGTCCAGCAGATCCTCATCCTTGGTCACGGAGCTGATGTCTCGCTTCATGTAGCTGCAATAGAGAGTGTCCCCCACCAGATTGAGCTGAGGTGCAAAATTGAAGAACGCATCTTCTACCAGGGGAAGCTCTTGGCTCATTTTGCCATTTTCGTAGATAGCCATGGAGATGCCCAGTGCATTGAGCTTATCCTTGAGGGAATCTGTTTCCGTATAGACTCTGTCCGCATCGACCCATGCCAAAACCACCTTGCCGTTTTTCTGCAGGGCGACAGGGCTTGCATCTGTAGTACCGTCATTGCTGACGATCTGCGGTTCGGACCATTGCCCGTTTTCGCAGACAGACCAGAACAAGGCACGGGAATTCAGACGATTGTCTCCTCCGCGGTGTCCAATGAAGAAGATCATACGGCGACCGTCATCCATTTGGATGATCTGAGGGGCGGTACGCTCTGCTGCATCATTCAGCAGGACGGTACGCAGGGTTTCCTGAAGCGTAGCACGGATGGCAGGCGCCTTGCCAAAGCTGCTCATATTGGAAGTGCCCGAAGCATACTCATGAGAGACAAATTGTAAACCGCCGGGGTTGGCAGAACGACGATTGCCGGAACCCGTCAGATCGGACTTCAAAGTACCTTCAAAGAAGCTGATTTCGGTTCTGTTGGCGTATACACCGGCACCATAAGCGGCCTTAGCAAGTTCCAGATCCATGCTGGTGAGCACAAGGTCGATGCCGATACTGCCGGTACCCATGACCAAAACACCGTACTCTTCCGAAATATCCTTGGACATAGGGATCAGGAACATCATTTCCAGAGCAAGTGAGCCCTTTGCTCCCAGCACGCCGCAGATGCCCACACCTGCAGAAGCCTTGATCTTTACATCCATGTGCATATTCAGCTCTGCCGTTTGGTCAGAGGAAAGCTGACCGATCAGGTTGCCACTGAGTCTGTCGAAGGTAGCTGCTGGCATGGCAGACTCCAAATTCTTTGTCCGGTACATCAGGGTCAGGTCTGTAGCAACATGGCCGCTAAGGTTGAGGTAGATGGGGATGCCGTAAAACGTTGTATACCAGGATTTGTCATATTTCACAAGGCAACCGACACATACACTACCCGTGGTGAATACATAGGCATTCTGCGTCGGGTCAAAAGTAAAGTTAAATGCAAGGGTTGTGGCCGCTTGTGCCTGCAGCTGATTTGCACTGTTGAATCCGCTGTAGGAAGGAGCGTACTTCTTGGCTAATCCGTTGGTTACCTTTCCGTTATTATTGATTACGCGTTCACTGGTATCGAGCCAATCCTGCATTTCCGTATATTCTTTGTGTTTCGGATGCCAATCAAAATCGTAGTTGTCTCCCCTCATTCTATTCAGGTCATATTGTATTTCATCTAAATAACCGGTCCCCAGGCTGTTCTCGTTGCGGAACATGATGTTACCGATATCTTCTTCCATCTTTTTCATGGAATTTGTAATTTGATTGACCTCATTCACATTATCCATGGTACCATTATTCCTGGTGGCTAAAACAGCACCTAAGTTTACGACCAGAGAATAATTGGTTCTCTGCTCATCCCAGTAATACTTTTGGAAACTCAGGAGCTCCGAGGAAGCCGATCCGTTAAGATTGCCAAAGTTGGGGATATTCATGGTGGGGGTTTCCGGGGTCTGGATGACCTTGGGGATCACTGTGTCGTTTTCTACATAGAACACCAATCCTGTGTCTACAGCGGGGAAGGTATGCCTCAGAGTATCGTTGGCAATGATTTCTTCTGTCAGCAGCCTGACACGCACCCGATCGCCGTTGTGGAGCAGTTCCGCCATTTGAGGAATGGTGCAGGTGAACAGACCGGGGCTATCGCTGTTATAGGAAGCCTCGAAACTGCTGACCTCGCCGGTAGTCGTGTATACGGTAAATTCTGCGCCCACCACCTTGTGACCCTTGGCATCTACGGTAGCGGTGATGAGCAGGGTGTCGTCATAGATCCTAACAGAGTTCTGGGTATTATCCGCCTCCATGTTATTGACGATCTTCTCATAGCTATAATTGATATCAATCACCTCGGGAGCAGTCGCAGGATAATCCAGTTGGATATTGCCGATGTCCCCGCTGTTGGGAGTGATGGTGATCACCTGGGAATCGCTGCCGTTGGAAACCAGCAGAGTCATGGGTTTGACGGAAACGCCGCTGACATTTTCCAGCGTAAAGTAACCATCCTTATCAGTTTGCGTCATAACGGACTCGATGAGGGTATCCTCCCCCACCTTCGTTTCGGCGCCGGGAGCGGTAATGGTATAGCCCTCCACACCGAAATGCTCTGTATCGGTGCCCGTAGACCGAATGGGGGGATAGTTGGAAACCAGTCTGCCGTTAAAAGTAAAGGATGTGGAGCCGTGCTCCTTCAGGACAATATGGTAGCCCAGCGTAAGCACGTTGTCACGAGCATCGCTCCTTGCTACATAATAGAAGGTCGTCCCGGCATAGGAATTGCCGAAAGAATCGGTAATCACGGGATAATAGATGAACTCAATCCCCTCGAATTCGTCGGTATAGGTGCTGAAAGAGATGGGGTAGATCTCGCCGGCACGGGGACACATCTGCTCGTCGGCTGTGATGCCGTCATTGATCCGGAGGATGTGCTTGCCTTTCAAGCCATCTTCCAAGAGCTCATCAGATACAAAACCGCCGTAGTTGGCACCCAAAACCTCCATCAATTTTGCTTCCTCGTCTGCAAATCGGATCTCAATATAATTCTTGATCTCCTCCACAAGAGGACGGATGTAGACACCGTCTACATCGCCGGGCTTCAGCTCCAGCTTGTCGGTATTGCGAATGATATTCCACTTGACGCCCTTGTCATAGGAAACCTCATAGCCCGTAACCTCATAGCCGGCATCTTTGCACCAAGTATGCAGATCCAACACATCGCCTGCATGGTAGGTATAAGAGCCCAAATTGCCGAGCTGCTCATCTGCAAATCCTGCGTTCTTGCCGTTGACAGGAGCAAACGTAGTAACAGGTACATCAATATAAGCATACTTAGGCTCGAAGATCAATCTTTGGAAGTAGCCCTTGTCAGAATTCACAACGGCTTTCTGATGGGCATCGATCCAGTCGATGAAATACATATCGAAGGGAATGGTGTTCAGATTGGCATTGATTTTCTGGATTTCGCGGTTGACAGACTCACTGCCATAATCAGGAATATTCGCCGGACGGGAACGTTCCTGCAGGAAGGCAATAAAGTCCTCCGGATAGTTCAGCGTCACGGAATTATCAATGGTGTTTCCGTTCTCGTCCTGGTCATTGTCGGGCTTGATGGTAATGGTATAGCCCTTTATGGTAGCAAATTTCCCAAGCATTTCATTGACCTTGCTGTTGTCCAGGGAGAATACCACATTGGCATCTGCCTCTTCAGAATTTGCATATACATCCCGCTTTAAGTCTGTGGTAACCAGAGAGGCGCTCTGATGACCGCAGCGAATGTAGAGCTGGATGGGATCAGCCTCTATGGAAGCACCGGTTCCCGTCAGGAATCTCAGCTTCTGTGGGGTATCCACCGCCACCTCGTATCGCTTGTACATGGCAGCCACACCATAGAAACGGAGGTAGGACTTGGGGGTTCTTGCGCTGTCATCTATGGCAGAAATCTTGAGGTCAAGATTGCGGTTGGTGTCATTGCTTTCTTTGTTTTCCAAGCGAATGACAGCATTGCCTGCAGTGCGGTCAAATTTTCCGTAGGCATAAGCCTCCAGATCCAGCTTTTCCGTACGGATCCGGAAGGTTTGGCCGCCGTAAGTATCCTTGGTAGAGGTCCATTCGGGGGTAATATACTGATAATAAATGCCGGGAATGTCCTTCGTACTTTGGGCCCAAACGGAGCCCTTTCTCGCAGTGTAGGTATGGTAATAGGCAATATCGCCGTAGGCGTTGTGCTGTGCGTCGCCCTCCACATAAGCGCAACTCAGCGTACCGATCTTCAGAGGCTTGTCTCCGTCGCTCTGATTGGTGTCGTATTGGAACATACCTCCGTTGCTGTCGGGAAGAGCAAAATAGTAGGTTCCCACTTCCACAGGGGGCGTTGCATCGGTAAGGATCCGACCGGTGGGCTCGCCGCTGTTATACTCTACGGTATAGTTCTCCCCGCCGATGGAAATGGAAAAGCTGCTGGCGCCGCTTTTCTTGGCCATCAGAGATTTGCCCTCGCTTGTAATATGTACCTTGGTCTTCACATATTGGCCGGGCTTACATCCTGCGAGGGTGTCTAACAGAAGCGTGAAATCACCGGTTCCGCCTACAGGAATCTCATATTTCTTCTCCGTCTCGTAGGGGAGGAAAGTCAGGGTTTCGCTGATGGGCTCGTAGTTTTCGTGAGCCTTAGCGGTGCTCTCACTGGTGAAAATACGCATATCCACCAGAGAATATTCTGCTCCGGTGCGTCGGACCACTACCGTGGCAATCCCGTTCTCGGAGTCATAGCGAGGAGCAGTGAAGGTCACGACAGAGTGTTCCTGAGGTTCATTGTCTGCAATGGAAACAGCCAGATTTGTAACGGAGTAAGGCTCTACGTTCTCACCATTTATGAGGGAAAGGGAGAAATTCTCCACGCCTTCGGACTCCGTATCCTCCAGGAGACGGAAAGTAACCCATTGCACATTCTCCCCGGGGGCGAAAGCAAGAACTACGGATGCAGAGTATTCCACATCATCCATAGCAGAAGGAATCATAGACTGGGCGAAAGAAGACAGAAAAGACTCCACATCTGCTCCAACCTCGGTCTTGTAGGTCTCGCGGGTAGGCTGACCCGTAGCTTCCTCTTTCATTTGCGCCAGAGCAGAGATGGGCATATTCGTCTGTGTGTCGGCGTCGTTCTCTTCGGGTACATCCTGGCAAACTGTCTCCACAGCTGTGGAAGATGCATCGTCCTCTAAAAGATCATCTTGGGCATTGAGGGCTGCAGTCATGTAGCTCTCCAAAATGGTAGCATCCGATCCGCTCTTCTCCGCATTGGACATGATAAGCTCATAGTCCCTACCGTAGAGAGCAGTCATATCAAAACTGCGAATCTCCACCTGCGCTTCGGCACGAAGGTCGCCCGCACGGAATACTGGCACCGTGTATTCCTTCTCCGATTCCTCCAAAGATGCGGAGGCTGTTCCGAAGTAAACCCAATTTCCTTCGGGGACATTCTCAAGCCGAGATGACGCAAGAAGAATCGGCAGGGTACTTTGTTGTTCCACCGCTATAACCGGATTCACGGGAACAGATCCGGTCAGAAGAAGTGCCAAAGCAAAACAAATTAGTCTTCTTACAATTACTTTCCATATGGTCCTCTTCATGTTCAAACTACTCCTCTCAAACGATAAGCTATGGGTGGTTCCACAATAATTTTATCATAGATGCAAAAATTTTACAAGAAGGTGGTATGCTTTTGCAACAATAATTTCGTGTCTAGTAGAAGCTGCAAGGAAGACGGTATTCCCTACCGTCTATCGTAAGTACCGGTAACGAGAGTATGGGCGAATAGAAAATCCCAACCAGTTCCCACCCGATTGCTTTTTTAGCGCCTTGGCAGAGTTAATACCAGAAGATTGAAAACGGTCAATATATGTGGTGTAGTAATTAATGTCTGCTGAATAAGCCGCAGTAGCGACTTATTCAGCAGACATTAAATAAGAAGGGGGACATTAATTGTGTGGAATTCTGATTTCATGAGGCAGAAAATATACTTAGTTATTTCCAAGTCGAATAACAATGTAATCTCCGCGGTCTACAATGCTGCCATCGGCAGGCCAGCCGGGCATTTCATCTATCGTTTCCATTGCTTCGTCATACATCTCCATCGTCCCTTGCTCAAAGGAATATCCCAAATAATTCCAGAACTTATGTAATTCTGTATTTGGTTCGTCAAATGCTTTGACGCCCCATGAAATATAGGAGGTCACGACGGAGCGTGTAATTCTTAAGGGATTTGGATGCTCCGGATCGCGCCACGGGCTTCCCGGAATGGAAGAGACGATCTTATACCCGAGCGAACCTTTTTTTACCTCGACATGATCTGTTATATTTTCGCTCAGAACATAGTTTCCAATTAAGATAACGGGTTTGCTTGTATCAAATTCTTGCAGATCCTGTGCAATCCGGATCATCACATTCCGCTCTTCCTCATAGCGTACGGTATCCCAATAGATCCAATAATTAAATTGAGATACCTGGAAGAGAATAATGTATGCCGACAGCACCAGTACAGCTTTTCGTAAGAAAGTGCGGTGCTTTTTGCATCTGAGCAGCGTGTAAACAAACAGATACGCAATAAATGCATCGAAAAATCCTATGATTTGGCTTATTCGGTAGGGCTGTACTGCCAAGGTCAGGAAACTCAGTGCAAATATGCTAAAGGCCAGACCGAGGAACAACACAACGATGCTCCATGTTTTTTTCTTGCGGGAATACACGATACAAAGTGCGACAGCCAAAACGGCGAACACAACAAATATCGCAATCGTTGGATACCATATTCCGGCCAAGACATAGTGGAATAAAATATCGGTCAGGAAATCTACGATTCCAAAACCCTCCGGCATAGCAATCTGATTCTTGGCATAATTCTTAATTCCAAAATCAACAAACAGGGAGATCAATGTCTGGATTAAAAACTCGCTGGCTACACCAATGATAAGGGGAATCACAAAAACCAAGCCCTGAGAGAACAGAGCACGAAACGGGAGCTTCTGTGAACTCTGAATGACCTGCAGGAGTAGAATTGCAAAGACTGCGCCGATATAGATTATGATAATAGACTCATACCAAGAGGTGACAATTGCGATCAATACAGATGCAACAGCAATGTTACGTTTGCCACCCTGCTGCAGATATCTGGTCATATACAGCAGCGCCAATGAGACAAGAAGCATTCCACCACCGACAGAAAGGGTACAGCTGTTATAGGCGAAAAGCTCAGCGTAGATCGGAGCGGAAATCAACAGGCAAGCAAACACGATTTTGGGGAGCTTGTCAGTACAGCGAATGTATCGGTCAAATAATACGCACAGCGATATGGCAGAAGCCATCAGGCAGAGCACACCCAATAGGTCAAGAACCCACGCACCCTCATTTGTCAGGCCCAAAAGCTTATGAATTATTGTGCTGGTATAGCGTCCTTGCGCAAACAGTGCGCCATTGTAGTATCGATCTCCGGCAAGGTCATCTACGCTGATAGTGTTGTGGGTCAAGAAAAAGCCGTACATCAAAAGCGCGGTGATACACAAACAGAGCATAAACGGGAAATCTGTCAAATAACGATAAAGCTCTTTCTTTATGGAGAAGGGCTGCAGGGTATTGTTTATTCTGTTGATTTTCTTTCGCATAATTCTATACCTCATTTTCCGTGTCATCGAAATTTATTCTTTCATCTTCCACGACTAAGGGCCTTCCCATGACTCGGGCATTGATGGTCAGGATATACTCTCCCATAATGCCGATAAAGGTCATCATGACGCCAAAAAGCAAGAAACCGCCAATCACCAACGGAGCAACGCCGGCGGAGAATGTATACCAACTGCATAGCTTTCGCACCAGGTAGTAAAGTGCAACCAGGATGCTTGCAACAGAGCACAGTGCACCACAAAGAATCGCCAGTCGCATCAAAGCCTTGGAATAAGTGGTCAAGCCTGTAACGCCGATGTCGTAAAGTGAGTACAAATTGTTTTTGCTTTTTCCTCCTGCCCGCTTAGGCTGCACATAGGGAATTTCTTTGCGCTCCTTGGCGTATTCTGCAACCATTCCGCGGAAATAAGGCAAGGGATCATGTACTTCCCGAAGGATATTGATGAAGGATTTGTCATATAGACCGAAACCGGTAAATTGTCGAATATGCTCAACATCCGATAATTTCTTGAATAGTGTATAATAAGCACCTCGCAACGCATACATCAAGGGATTTTCTTTGCTGCGGGTTTTTATTCCGATTACAACCTTGTGTCCGTTTTCCCATTCGCGCACAAATTTCGGAATCATGTCGATTGGATCCTGGAAATCTGCACACAGTTTAATGGTGCAATCTCCGGTGGTTTGCTTCAATCCGTAGACAGGGGAACGCATTTGGCCGAAGTTTGCCGCATTAAAGATTGCCTTTACCTTTCGGTTTTCAGCGCACAATTGGCGCAACAAAGGCCGAGTGTTATCTGTGGAATGGTTGTCGATGAATATGATCTCATAGTCATATTCAGGAAGCTCGTTTGTCATGCAGTCTACCAAAGCTTTTGTGAGAGGGACAACATTTTCCTGCTCATTATAGCAGGCGATCATCAAACTGATTTTTTTCATTTTATTCGCTCCTGTTCATCTCAATGGACAGCTCTTTCTGCAAATATTCTAAGGTCAACCGGATTCCGTCAGAAAAAGTTGTTTTTGGAACAAATCCCGTATCTTGTTGTAAAGTGGAGATATCCGCACAGAGTCGTTTTATCCCCTTGGCAGGGAACGGAAGCTTTCCGATTCCCATATCTCTGCCGGGGCAAACGATGTTGCGCATTTGCTCTATGTACTGATACAGAGGCAAGGCCTTTCCACTGCCTAAGCAATAGATGCTTTGGTCCTTGCCATTCATACCGATCAGCCAGAATGCTTCTCCGGCATCTTCGCTGAATAAATAGTCCCAATGCTGTGTTGCCGGCGTAAAGGCGGTTTGTTCTCCTCGAAGAAGCTTACGCAGCGATGCGCAAATCATGGTCGTCGGCTTGTCATAAATGCCATAAACACTGAAGATTCGCACCCAAACACAATGGATCTGCAAGAGCTTGGCAGAGGCCAAAGCAAGCTGTCCTGCTGCATATTTTGCAATCCCATAGGGCTGAATTGGATTCACCGGTGTTTCCGGCCCGATCGTTTCCCTATCTATCACACCATATTCGGCTTGTGATCCGGCACCGACAAATTTTTTACAGCCGAGTTTGGCAGCTGCTTGGATTGCTTCGAGTGTATAGACTACATTTCTTCCCTGCTCTGTGATATCCTCATTTCGATGTGCACCTGTTAAGCTCCATGCAAAATGATAAAAAACATCGCATTTGTCTGCAATCATCTCCGGAAGGGCGCTCAGCTCTTCAACGCCGCAGACGATCGGTACCACCGATGGATGGGTTGGAAGACGATAAAGCTTTTTCGTTCCCGGACGAACAACCGCATATATTTTCTTCGTTCCATGCTGTATTGCTGCGCGAATCAATGCAGCTCCCAGCATTCCGGTAGCGCCGGTAACAACAATACAATTCATAAATCTTCACCTTATTGATTATAGCCTTCGACAAGAGGTATCATCATATTTTCCTGAAGCTCTTGTGTCGGAAGGAAGGGCTTCATATCCTCCAAAGGCGCAGATACCATTTGACCGTTGCTGAGTTTCTTACTTGCGGCCTTTGGCTCGGTCGTCTGCTGTGTGGAGAGCATCATTTCACAGATACATGGACCGTTTTGCGCCAATGCCCATTCGATCCCGTGAATCAGGTCTGACATTTGCTCACAGCGGCAAAAGGGAATCCCGTATGCATTGGCCACTTTCTTTAGATCCGGGAAGCTGAGATCACCACTTTCAGGGCCTACGCCCACCAAGGGCTTTCCAAAATACGCTGTCTGCGTCATACGGATGGAATGGTATCCCTGGTTGTTCATAATGAAAATTGCAATGGGATAACCATGGTGGACAATGGTCTGCAGTTCCTGTATATTCATCTGCAAGCTTCCGTCACCGGTTACAAGCACCACACGCTTTCCCTGCACGGCAACGGCAGTGCCGATGGCAGCCGGCAGACAGTATCCCATGGATGCCGTAGACGGGTTCGTGATGAATCTCATGCCCTCATGGATTACACTTGCCTGACTTCCCACCACTCGAGAGGTTCCGACACTGACCACCAAGGTGTCCTCAGAGGAAAGCCGTTTGGTCATTTCGTGGAAGAAGGCATAGATGTTGGGCAAAGAATCCTGATAGTGCTTTTTCTGGACAACGGGATAGCGTTCACGCCATGAGCGGCAGCGTTGCGTCCATTCCTGCTTTTCTTTCAGCGGCAGAGAGGGATGAGCCATTATCCCTTTTATAAGGTTTTTTACATCACCACAAAGCTTCAGATCTGCGCCAATGCTGTCTTTTTCAATTTCTGCAGGATCGATGTCGTTGACCATCTTGTATGCACATCTTGCCCATGTCTTATAATCGAAACCCGTCTGAAAAAAGCTAAGGCGACTACCTAAGGAAAGAAGTACATCACTGTTCTGTATGGCAAAATTACCTGCCCGATCTCCTGTGCTACCACTACGACCGGCATAAAGACGATGATTGTCGGCTATAGCATCAATACTACTCATTCCTGTTACAACGGGGATATTGAGCTGCTCCACAAGCTGAAGCAGCAATTGGTGCCCACCGGACAGCCTAACTCCATTGCCCACAAAAAGGATTGGCCGCTGTGCTTCCTGGAGCTTCTCAATTACCAGATCGATATCTTCCGGTGAAAACGAATCCTTTGCTTCGCTAAAACGTTCTCCGAGCAGTTGGTCTGGATCAATCATAGCACCCTGGACATCCAACGGGATGTCCAGCCAACATGGACCAGGGCGGCCGTGAGTAGCTTCCCAAAGAGCACGATCC
This sequence comes from Oscillospiraceae bacterium, assembly GCA_015067565.1. Taxonomy (GTDB): domain Bacteria; phylum Bacillota; class Clostridia; order Oscillospirales; family Oscillospiraceae; genus JAZOXB01. The sequence continues at coordinate 129,486 of SVMF01000003.1, forward strand.
AAGCAACGGCGAATGTCTTCAGGGCGTGTTACCAGCTCGCAATACTTTGTCATATTGGAAACAGAGGAGATAATATCAAATTCCTGTATTCCACGGGTGCGCAAGGATAGACCTGATGTGTGAATTGTTGTCGCATATCTAGCTTGTCCTGAAATAACCAACATTGGAATCGAGTCCATCCATCCGCCCACAACGCCGGTAATAGCATTCGTTGCTCCGGGTCCGGTGGTTACACAGACTGCAGCAATACGACCGTCAATACGCGCAAAGGCCTCTGCTGCCATTGCGGCAGCTTGCTCATGATGATAGTATACGCTGTGTAGCTTGTCATGATGACCCAAAGCATCATTCAAGTGCATTGCCCCACCACCGGTAACAGTGAATACATCGTGTATTCCGTGCGCGACAAGGTAATCTGCAATATAGTCAGCTACTCGTTGTTTCATGACTGCCTCACTTTATCTTTTCTTTAAATGCCCAAAGCTTGTTCATCAAAAAGTTGAGAGGAATTGTAAAAACAAGCCGAAGGATCGGCGCAAGATATTTTGACATATGGAAGATCTGGACAAATAAATACATGAGCACGCTGGATAGCAAAAAACTGATTCCATAGGAAATAAACACTTTTCCGAATGCATGAAATCCGTTGTGCTCCTCCTTGTCCTTGAATACATATTTGCTGTTCCAGAAAAAGGAGTTCAAGACGCTGAGAATAAAGCCCACACCGTTTGCTATCAGATAATTTATGCCAAAATATACCAGAATATAGTAGGCAGCCAGGGAGATCAGTGTATTTGATATGCCTACAATGCCAAACTTGAAAAATTGTGTGATTAACTTCTTGAAGGATGTTGCTTTCTTACTCATTGGGATACCGCTTCCACAATAATCTTGCTCATATAGTCAAGCATCTCATCCGTCATACCCGGATACACGCCAACCCAGAATGTGTTGTGCATGATCAAGTCTGTATTTGCAAGGTCGCCAACCACCCGGTATGCATCCGTGCCCCGGATGCTATCAAAACAAGGATGCTTCACAAGGTTTCCGCTAAAGAGCATTCTTGTTTGGATATTTTTTTCTTCAATGTAGCGAACGACTGTTTCTCGGCAAATATTAGCATCCGGACGGATCGTAATTAAAAAACCAAACCAGCTGGGATTGCTCCCCGGAGCAGGTTCCGGAAGTATCAGTTTGTCGCTTACGACTTCTAAAGATTTACGTAAACGCTGCCAATTATGACGACGTCGGGAAACAAATGATGGGAACTTTTTCAATTGTTCACAGCCAATTGCTGCCTGCATGTCTGTAACCTTCAGGTTGTAACCGAAATGACTGTATACATATTTGTGGTCATAGCCTTTGGGAAGCTCCCCATACTGCCCATCATAGCGATGCTTACAGAAATTATCCATACCGGAAGGACAAATACAGTCTCTGCCCCAGTCACGGTAGCTTAGAAGCAATCTGTGAAGCTTCGGGTCATTGGTATAAACACAGCCGCCCTCTCCCATTGTCATATGATGGGGCGGATAGAAGCTGCTGGTGCCGATATCTCCCCATGTTCCGGTAAACCGGGTCTCCCCGTCGATGGTATATTCCGAACCCAGGGCATCGCAGTTATCTTCTATGAGCCAGAGGTTGTGCTTTTGGCAGAAAGCTCGCACATTGGATAAATCAAAGGGATTGCCCAGCGTATGTGCAATCATGACGGCTTTTGTTTTATTGCTAAGTGCAGCTTCCAGTTTTGTGACATCAATGTTGTATTGCGGGATCGTGACATCTACAAATACGGGAATAGCACCGTACTGTAAAATAGGTGTAACGGTAGTAGGAAATCCGCAGGCTACGGTGATTACTTCATCCCCACGAGCAATCCGTCGTTCCCCTAACTCAGGGGCAGTAAGTGCCATAAATGCGAGAAGATTGGCAGATGAACCGCTATTGACTAAGCATGCGTGTTTTACATTTAACCATCGTGCAAAGTTCTTTTCAAAGGCTTCCGCAAAGCGCCCTGTAGTCAGCCAGAAATCGAGCGTAGCATCCGTTAAGGCACACATTTCCTTCTCGTCAAACACTCGTGCGGCATAGGCGATTCGATCTCCGTCGTGAAACGGCTCTTCCTTTCGTTTAAATTGATTATAGTAAGAAGTGACAAGAGCCTTAATTTCCTCTCTTGCTTGTTCTTCATTCGCCCACATAGTCGACCTCCTTATTGTTTTGTAGTATCACTAAGTAATATCATTTATGTATTCGTTCAACTGTCGATCCATGACCTTGGGAATGCTGGAACCAGATAGATACTCCTTCGACCAGTCGATTGTTTTTCTTACTGCAGTTTCTACATCCCATGTAGGTTTCCACCCCAAAGCAGCTTTTATTTTGGAACAGTCCAATTTAAGAAAGTTCGCTTCATGAGGGGCATTTGCTTCACACACATTTTTCCAGCAGATATTTTCTCCCCATATATTGCAGAACAAATCAACCAATTGACCGGTGGTCACACAATCATGTTCGTCCGGGCCTACATTATAGCTGCCGGCGAAAGAACCATCCAATGATTGCTTACAAGCGATCATTAGATAGGCAAATAAAGGCTCCAATACATGCTGATAAGGTCTGGTAGAATAGGGGTTGCGAACGATGATTTGCTCACCCTTGCTTGCAGCTCTAATGCAGTCGGGGATAATGCGATCGGGAGAAAAGTCTCCGCCACCAATTACATTGCCTGCACGAGCAGTAGAAATTGGTAAGCCTCTGTCGCCGAAGAAGGACCGTGCATAGCACCATGTTGCCAGTTCAGAACAGGATTTGCTATTGGAATAGGGATCGAAACCATCCAACGGTTCGTTTTCGCGATATCCCCATACCCACTCGTTATTTTGATAAACTTTGTCTGTTGTAACATTCAGAACAGACATCGTCCTATCACTTTGTCGAATGCACTCCATTAAATTGACAGTTCCCATTAAGTTTGTCTCATAAGTATACATGGGGGACTTATAGCTCTCCCGAACGATGGGCTGTGCAGCTAAATGAAGAACAATATCCGCTTTGCTTTCTTGGAAAGCCTGCTTTAGGGTGTCAAAGTTTCTGATGTCACCGATTATAGAATGCATATGCTTTTCTATGCGGGATAAATGGAATAAACTCGGTTCTGTGGCAGGCTCCAAGGAATAACCTGTAACCTCAGCACCCCAGTGCAAAAGCATTCGGCAAAGCCAAGTCCCCTTAAACCCGGTGTGACCTGTAACAAATACGCGTTTCCCTCTGTAGTATTCCTGTATTACCAATTTTTCCATGGCGCCTCCCCGGAGTTCCAAAGATTTTCCAACAAATTCTTTTCTCTGAGAGAATCCATACACTGCCAGAAACCCGAATGACGAAAACTCATCAACTGACCTTCGTCAGCAAGTCGCTCCAAAGGAGTTGCTTCAAAAATCGTATCGTCCCCATCCAAATAGTCAAAAATCTCTGGCTGCAGAACCATAAAACCAGCATTAATTGCAACTCCGTCGTCGGATTTTTTCTCACGAAAACTTCTTACGGCTCCTTTAATACCTATGTCCAGGATGCCCTTTTGTTGTTTTTGAATTACAGCTGTCAGAGTGGCGATTTTTCCGTTAGCTTGGTGAAATTTAATCAAATCGTTAATATTTACATCGCATACACCGTCTCCATACGTCAGAAGAAAAGGTTCATCTCCGATGTATTGCTGGATCCGCTTGATTCGCCCGCCTGTCATGGTATGCAGACCTGTATCAACGACAGTAACCTTCCATGGCTCTGCGTTTCGACGATGCACGATCGTATGATTCTCTTTTGTGAAATCGAATGTTACATCACTGGTGTGATAATAATAATTTGCGAACCAATCCTTGATGACATGCTGCTTGTATCCGGCACAAATAATAAATTCGTTGTGGCCGTAGGCAGAATACCCCTTCATAATGTGCCACAGTATTGGCATACCACCAACCTCTAACATAGGCTTAGGCTTATATTGTGACTCCTCGGATATTCTGGTTCCAAAACCACCTGCAAGCAAAACAACTTTCAATTCATTCCACCCTTTCCATACGCTTAATTCATAAAGGTATATTCCAAATTATAGAATATCCGTCTTACCTTGAATTCTTTGAAACGCCTGAGATTTGCGCAATTGATAAATATTATGGTTAGAGAATTGCCTTTTTCTTCATTATAATAGTATTTTTTTAAACTGTCAACAACGAAATGAATCGTAAGTTGTTATAGTATGTGTATTTATTGAACCCCCGACCTCCGGGGTATGAGAGAGGATTTACCATTTTTAAATAACTAAAAAACGCGAAATTAAAGCAAACTAAGCGAAAAATAACGAGTTTACTTATCTAAAAAGTTAAAGCAATTTTAGCAAATTAAAGTAACCTTTCCCCAAATCTTCCCCAAGAATCCAAAATCCCCAGGTTCGGAATTTCCACTTTTTAGGTTTTCAGAAATAGCAATATTAGGTGGAAATGTAAAAATCTCACATCTTTGCAATTATGTAGTAGTTTCGTTTCAGAAGTTACTGCCGACAGATGGATCAGGTGATTGACATATACCGAAAACAGATGTATAATTAGCATATGCCAATTTCAAAAGGAGAAAAACTATGCCGAGACCAAGGAAATGCCGTAAGGTTTGCCGATTGCCCATAGCGGATGTGTTTGAGGCAAATGCAGCAAGAACGGAAACGATCGTTTTAACGGTAGATGAATATGAATGCATCCGCCTTGTGGATTATCAAGGATTTTCCCAGGAGCAATGTGCGGAGTATATGCAGGTATCCCGTGCGACTGTGCAGCTTATTTGTGACAAAGCAAGGAAGAAAATCGCCTCTGCTCTGGTCAATGGCTATACCCTTCGGATCGAGGGTGGAGATTACAGGCTCTGTGAGGGAAAGGAAGAAACCTGCGGATGCG
>SVMF01000023.1 GCA_015067565.1 Oscillospiraceae bacterium
GACGATGTCGGCGCAAAGCAGATGAGAAGACTCATCACCGTCACTCTGTACGACGGCGACACTGCCATTACCGATACCGTGACCTGGAGCGTTGAGAGCTATGTTGCAAAGACTCGTGCAACGAGCAGCGACGCAGGCCAGATCGATCTGGTCAACGCAATGCTCACCTATGGCGATGCCGTTGCTGCCTACATGGCAACCCAATAACAACAAATCAAAACGGGATAGGCTTCGGCCTATCCCGTTTTTTGCAATATAACGAAAAGTCGTTGCTTTTCCGGCAAAATTATGATAGAATTTAATTTGGAATGGAGGCGGGGCTTGTGAATCAAATGAATAGTGATCTGATCGTCTGTGTACGAGCGGCCCTGTCGAATGAGGTTGCCTGCTCTGAGGTTGAAAATTGCATTTCTTTGGCCTACCGACATGGAGTGATGAATCTTTTGTACTATGCAGTCAGAAAGATGCCGAAGGATCAACAACCGGACGAGCGAACGATGAGAATGCTCAAGCAAAATACCTATGCTTGCATTGTCCGCGAGGCAAGACAAAGCCAGATCCTACATGAGCTTTTTAAGCTGTTTGAACAGCGAAGGATCCGCTGTGTACCCTTAAAAGGTGCTGTTTTGAAGGAGCTTTATCCGAAGCCTGAAATGCGGAATATGTCCGACATCGATTTGCTGATCGACGGTAAGCAAGCGAAGGATGTTCGAGGTTGCTTTGAGGAATTGGGCTGCACCATGACAAAGTATGACATGGGTGACACCGATCAATACTTGACGCCGGAAGGACTTAACTTTGAGGTCAAAAAGACATTGGTCGCGGAGAGTTTCAACGAGGCGACAAAGCAATTTACCGGCAAGCTGCTTTCGTTTGCCGTACCGATTGACGGACATCAGTATATCTGTCGTCTGCCGAACGAAGAGCACTATGCATATTTGCTCTGCCATATTGTCAAGCATCTGATCAATGGCGGAGTCGGCATCCGGCCGATCATGGATCTGTGGATCTGCAATGAAAGAATGCATCTTGACCGTGAGAAATTGAACAGCCTGTTGTCGAAGCTGGATTTGAATGACTTTGCCCAAAAGGTTGAGCATCTGGCCAATGTGTGGTTCGGTCATGAAATAGCAACGCAGCTGGATCATGAGCTTGGTGACTACCTTCTGGAGAGCGGTGCCTTTGGAACACACGAACAGCGTGTTGTTGACCGTATGCTAAAAGAGAAGAAGGGGAATCGTTTTATTTATACTCTGAAGCGACTGTTTCCACCATATAAGAGGATGAGACGCTATTTTCCAAGCTTGAAATATTGCCCGATCCTATTGCCATTTTACTGGATCTGGCGATGGATCCGAGCAATCCTGTTCCGCAGAAAAGCGATTGCTGCGGAAATGGAAACCATAGAACGAACCGATTTCGAGAAACTCCATGCGAGAGCAGAATTTTATCACCGCTGCGGCTTAAATATTTGAAAATGAAGGAGAATATACGCATGAAGGGAATCATTCTTGCTGGCGGCAAAGGAAGCAGACTTTATCCGATGACAATGGCGGTGTCGAAGCCGCTTATTCCGATTTATGACAAGCCGATGGTGTATTATCCTCTGTCAGTCCTGCTCAGGGCGGGTATTCGTGAGATCATGCTGATTACTGCACCTGCGGATGTCGAGTCTTACCGCCGCGTTTTGGGCGACGGAAGCCGGTACGGGCTCTCCATCACCTACGGGGTGCAGTATGTTGCACGCGGTATTGCTGATGCATTCCTGATCGCGGAAGATTTTATCGCAGGAGAACGATGCTGCCTCATTTTGGGAGATAATCTCTTTCATGGTGCGCAGCTTAAGAGCCTCTTGGCGGCGGCCTGCGAAAGACAGGCAGGCGCAACGGTGTTTGGCTATCCGGTCAAAGATCCGAGAGCTTATGGTGTGGTAGAATTTGACGACAGCGGCAAGGTGCTTTCCATTGAGGAAAAACCCAAGGAACCAAAATCCCGTTATGCGGTTCCCGGGCTGTATTTCTATGACGGGGATGCCGTAGAACTGGCCAAAACACTGACTCCTTCGGCAAGAGGAGAGCTGGAGATCACATCCCTCAATGAGGAGTATCTAAAGCGAGGAAAGCTCCATGTTGAGCTGATGGAGCGCGGTATGGCATGGCTTGATACCGGAACGCCCGAGGGAATTCTGAATGCGGCACAATTTGTCGAGGCGGTGCAGACGAGGCAAGGACTTTACATTGCCTGTCCCGAGGAGATCGCCTGGCAGCAAGGTTTCATTGACGATGCGCATTTGGCAAAGATCGGCAATGAACTGAAAATGACGGAATACGGACAATATTTGTTGAGTCTTTTGGAGAAATAATGAACGAGAAATTAAATCGAATCCTGCCGACGGTGCAAAAGCCGGCGCGTTATGTCGGCGGCGAATACCGTCAGGTGATCAAGGATAAATCGCAGGTAGATCTGCGAGTAGCCTTCTGCTTCCCCGATACCTATGAGATCGGTATGTCAAATTTGGGAATGCGGATCCTTTATGCGATCATGAATCGGATGCACGGCGTTTGGTGTGAGCGTGTGTTTACACCTTGGGGCGATATGGAGCAGGCAATGATCGAAAACGACATTCCGCTCTACGCACTCGAAAGCGGAGATGCGCTGCAGGAATTTGATATGATTGCATTTACCGTGGGCTATGAGATGAGCTACACGAATATTCTAAATATGTTGCGCTTGGGAAATATCCCGCTCAGAGCCTCTGAGAGAAATGACCTGAAGCATATGGTTTTTGCAGGTGGTGCGTGTATGTACAACCCGGAACCGCTGACGGATTTTGTTGATTTCTTTTCCATCGGCGAGGGCGAGGAGGTAACTCCCGAGATCCTGGAGCTCTACCGAAAAGCAAAGAAGGAAGGGTGGACGAAGACAGAGTTTTTGAAGTCTGTTTCGCAGATCGAGGGCATTTATGTTCCGAGTTTGTATGAGCATCAGTATCACGAGGACGGAACACTCAAGGCTGTGATTGCAAAAGACGGCGTGCCCGAAAAGGTTACAAAGCGAATTGTACAGAATTTGGACGATGCGCTCTATCCGACAGACATGATCGTTCCAAATACGGAGATCGTCCACGACAGAGCGAATCTTGAACTCATGCGTGGCTGCATTCGCGGCTGCCGCTTTTGCCAGGCCGGTTTTACCTATCGGCCCGTACGCCCGAGAATGCCGCAGACCCTTTTACGGCAGGCTATCGACTCTCTTGAGAGCTCCGGCTGTCATGAGATCACGCTCTCGAGCCTTTCTACGTCGGACTATAAGTATCTGCCTGAATTGGCGGATTCCATGCTCGAATATTGCACCCCGCGAAAGATTAATCTGTCGGTTCCGTCCCTGCGAGTGGACAATTTTTCCCGTGAGCTGATGCTGCGCTTGCAGAAGGTGCGCAAGAGCGGTTTGACCTTCGCACCGGAGGCCGGAACGCAGCGTTTGCGCGATGCGATCAACAAAAATGTCACCGAGGAAGAAATTTTGGAGACCTGCCGAATCGCTTTTGAGGGCGGCTGGAACAATGTCAAGCTGTATTTCATGCTTGGTTTGCCGACAGAAACCGATGAGGATGTGCTTGGTATCGCCGAGCTTGTGTATAAGATCCTAAAAACCTGGAGAGCGCACGCGGTCAACAAGAAACGTGGTTGCCGTATCCATGTCGCAACGGCATATTTTGTACCAAAGCCCTTTACGCCCTTTCAGTGGGAGAAGCAGATCACGCCGCAGGAGTATTTGCGCAGAGCGAGACTCTTGAAGGAGAATATGCCATCAAAGAGTATTGAGTATAACTATCATGACGCAGATTTGAGCTATCTCGAGGCTGTATTGGCCCGTGGAGATCGCAGACTCGGCGCGGTGATCGAAGAGGCTGTCAAGCGTGGTGCAAAGCTCGACGGTTGGGATGAGTATTTCTCTTATTCCACATGGATGGACAGCTTCCGCGCCTGCGGCATTGACCCGGAATTTTATACCGTGCGCGGTTACGAAGACGAGGAAATGCTGCCATGGCAAACGATCTCTGACGGTGTGCAGGAAGCCTATCTACGCCGTGAGCGCGAACGGGCCTACCGCAGCGAGACAACACCGGACTGTCGCACAAGTTGCAGCGCCTGTGGTGCCAATTGCTTGTTAAATGGGGGGAAGTGCGATGCTTAGAATGCTGTTTGAAAAGGGCGGTACAGCGGTCTGGATGTCGCACTTGGATACCATGCGCCTGATGCAGCGCGCCTTTCGCAGAGCGGGCGTCGTGCTTCACCATTCGCAGGGATTTACACCACATGCCTATGTGTCGATGATCCTGCCCCTGAGCGTCGGGGTGAGCAGTCAGTGCGAGATCATGGAATATGCCTTGGATACCGAGCTGACCATCACGCCCGAGGAGATGAATGCGGTTTTGCCGCAGGGTGTGCGTATCCTGAGCGTGTATGAAAGTGACCGCAAGGGCAAGGAGCTTTCCCTTTTGAAGGCCGAAGTGACTTTGGAATACGACCATGAGCTGCCGCAGGCGCGGCTCGTGCAGGAGCTTTTTGAAAAAGATGAACTGCTCGTGGAGAAACGCACCAAGCGTGGCATCGAGGAAACTGATATCAAACCGATGATTTACTCTTGTCGTGTAGAGTCAGGACATGGGAGTCTATCGCTTGAATGCGTCGTTGCAGCACAGAATCCGTCCCTTAATCCGATGCTTCTGGCGGCGGCAGTTGAAAAATATCTGCCGCAATGCAAGCCTGATCATGTCACTGTGCGCAGGCTTGAGGTCTTTGATGCAAAGGGAAATGTCTTCCGTTGAGAGGTATGCAGATGGATAAGTGCGAAGATTGCTGGAACTACAACTACGATGAAGAAAATGACGAATATTATTGCGCTATGGATATCGATGAGGACGAATGGTATCGCATTCATACGCATTACAAGGGAAATTGCCCTTTCTTCCGCCAGGCGGATGATTACTATACGGCTCGCAAGCAGTGAGCTGTGAGAGAAGGAAGTGTTTCAATTGAGAGTGCTTGTGACCGGTGGTGCCGGCTTTATCGGTAGCCATACCTGCGTGGAGCTGCTCAATCACGGCTATGAGGCTATCGTGGTCGACAACTTGTGCAACGCCAAGCCTGATGTGATGGACCGCATCGAGAAGATCTGCGGTAAGCGTCCGACCTTCTATTGTCAGGATGTTTGCGATCGTGAGGCGATGCGTGAGATCTTTGCGAAGGAAAAGCCGGATGCGGTGATTCATTTCGCAGGACTGAAGGCAGTCGGTGAGAGCTGCAGCATTCCGCTGCGCTACTACCGTAACAATCTGGACTCTACACTGAGTCTTCTGGAATGTATGCAGGAGTTTGGCTGCAAGAAGATCGTGTTCTCGTCATCTGCGACGGTTTACGGCCCTTACAATCCGTCTCCATATGTGGAGTCGATGCCGGTTAACACCGCGACCAATCCTTATGGATGGACGAAGGTATTCATTGAGCAGATCCTGAGGGACTTTGCAGCAGCTGATTCTGAGCTATCCGTTGTGAATCTGCGTTACTTCAACCCTATCGGTGCACACGAATCCGGCTTGCTCGGCGATGATCCCGATGGCATTCCGAATAATTTGATGCCCTATATTGTTCGTGTCGCTGCAGGACAGCTGGAAAAGCTGACGATTTTCGGCGATGACTACGATACTCCCGACGGCAGCTGTATCCGTGACTATCTGCACGTGGTCGACCTTGCCAAGGGACATCTGAAGGCTCTGGAGTATGCATCTAAGCATTGTGGCGTGGAGGCTGTGAACCTCGGTACGGGCCGTGGTCAAAGTGTTTTTGAGCTTGTTGAGGCCTTTGAGAAGGCTAGCGGTGTGAAGGTCAATCGTATTGTTGGCGGCAGAAGAGAGGGAGATCTCCCTGCAATTTGGGCCGACACGAGCAAGGCTGAAGCGCTACTTGGCTGGACAGCGGATAAGACTGTGGAAGAGATGTGCGCCGACAGCTGGAATTTCGTCAATCACAAATAATAAAAAACGCTGACATAAGTCAGCGTTTTTTGTATTTAGAAATCAGAGATGAGTCTACTGTTTTTCTTTCTGCGATAGAACACGTAGGCGACACCGGCGAGAATGCAAGCGCATGGAATGATATAATACCCGATGGAAATCGCGGAGGCCTTCTTCGGTTCCGGTTCGCTTTGGGGCTGCACAAGTTCCGTTTCCTCTATGATCGGTGGCAGCGTGACGGGAATGGTCTCCGGCGGCTGCGTTGAGGCGATCTCCATCTGCTCAGCAGAGATCACAGCCTGCTCATACATCATCAAAAATGCGTGAAGGTCGATCGGAAGCTCCGAATTATACAAGCTTGGAGCGATCGGGGATGGCTCGCGGTGATCGTATTGGAGCATGTAGGAATATGCGATATCCAGAAGCATCTGATCATCCTCTTTGCGGGCCAGCACCTCCATGCTGATGCCTGCGCCGAGGGAGTGTCTGCCGATGGGAATGCCGATCTCAGGCGCTCCGGTCAGAGGAGAGAAGCCAGCGCAATTGCATATGTAGGGAAGATCGTAGATGCTTTTGCCATTGAGATACTCCGGGGTCGTATAATGCGGTGTGTGCAGATAGGTTGGATAGATCACGGCATCAAGCCCGTTGTCATCGAGCATCTTTTCAAGCTTGGAATAAAGCCTTGAATTGTTGTCGGAATTGACATAAAAATCATTCAGAACGGTCGGCATGGACACGGTGATGATCTCAGCTCCACATGACTCCAGCTCCTTTACGGCATTGTCGAAAGCAGCCTGAATCTCGTTGTCAAGGTCATTCTCTTCTCGGTTATAGGAACCCTCTATCGGATAGCTCAGCTCAGAGAGTACACCCAGACGTATTCCCTTCAACACCTCTGCATTGAGATTCTCCTCGAAATTGTACTTGCCGAGTGTCATGACATCGAGCATGATGGCCTGGTCAAGGACGCTTCGGGTGATAGCACCTGCGGTGTCACGGGAATAGTTCAGGATGATACAGCCGTCTCGCTCGATCCTGCCGAGCGTAGGCCGAAGCGTAATGCAGCCGTTGAGTGCAGCTGGGTAGCGCAGGGAGGCGTTGGTATCGGTGCCGATACCGGCTGCTGCGAAGTTAAGACTCACAGCCACTGCGCTGCCGCCCGATGAACCGCCCGAAGCGAGATTCTCGTTGTAGGCATTGAAGGTCTGAAGGCCGGACGCGTTTGTTGAACAGATGGCATCCTGCGCTGCTGCGGACATATTCGTCTTGCCGAGGATGATCGCGCCCTCATCGAGTAAATACTGTACGATGGCGGCATTTTGTGTCGAAGGATTTGGCCGCAGATAAGCAACGCCGTTGGTTGTAGGATAGCCCTCGTACATGACATTGTCCTTGACAACGATTGGGATTCCGAACAAGGACCCTTCATCCAGACCGCGCAGCATCGCCTCATCGCGTTCTTTTGCGATGTCGATTGCATTGTCGCAAAGGGTGATGAAGCAGTTGAAGGTTTTGTCATAGGCTTCGATTCGCTCCAGATAGTACCGTGTGAGCTCTTCGCAGGTAATAAGACGCAGATCAAGCGCTTTGCGCAAGGAGGGGATGTCTGCCTCGTATAGAGCCGCTAAGAGCGCGTCCTTGTTCACCTCAACTTCAAAATCATCGGTGATCGTGATATCGGCTGCACTACACTGCAAAGCGAACAGAAGACAGAAAAATAGAAGAAGGATTTTTTTCATCATAACCTAACAGTCAGTTCAATTTACGGTGCACAGCCTTCCTTTGCAAAGGCAAGCTGTGTGCCGGTTTCCATATAATCCAAAACAAGAATGCCGTCGGCCACGATGCCGTACGAGCTGATGCCGTTCATGTCCGTCAGCACCAGATCCTGCCCATTGACCTCCCAGGCAAATTCGCTCATCGTACCGCCGAGACACAGCTCGCCCATGCCGTCCGTGTTCAAACGGATGTAGCATTCGCCGCGGTAGAAGTCCTCTATGTCGACAGCCGTATCAAGCTGATAAATGCTCAGACCGTGATAAAGACCATAGGCGGTGGTGGGATCCAGATCGTGCGCTTCGGCAGGCTGTGTCGGAATTTCTGGGGAAGGGACGCCCTTTGCAACATAGGTCACATAGGCACCCTCAAGCTCCAACACCAAAAGACCGTCGTGATAAGTTGCATCACAGGAGCTGCCTTGAACGGTCAGATTGTAGCCGCTTTCGACTTTGTTCCATGTGATCTCATCTTCTTCACCGGAGAAGGCAATCACACCCGTGCCGTCGTCATAGAGCTTAAGATAGTTTTTGCCGGGATAGATATCGGTCAGGGGAGCGTACTCCTCTTCAAGCTGCACCATATGGCCTGAAAAATCAGCTTGCGTCGCGTCATCAAAAATGTAAAGATCTTCACCGCATCCGCTGAGCAGCAGGATAATTATGATCAAAAGAGGGAATAGCTTTTTCATCCGAGGCCTCCAAAGATAGGTGAGTATAATTTACCACACAACGCGGAAAACGGCAACCGTGTTACATGGAAGTTTTCAGAAATTCCAGATATTCGTCATAGGTCCCCAAACGATCGCAGATGCTGCCGTCGGGACGGAACTCAATGATACGGTTGGCCACGGACTGGAGCAGCTCGTGGTCATGGCTTGCAAAGAGGATATTTCCCGGGAAAGCGATCATGCCCTTGTTGACGGCCTGAATGGACTCCATGTCCAGGTGGTTTGTCGGCTGATCGAGCAGGAGCACATTTGCGCCGGAAAGCATCATTCTTGAGAGCATACAACGAACCTTCTCGCCACCGGAGAGAACATCCACGGACTTGAACACATCGTCTCCGGAGAAGAGCATTCTTCCCAGGAAGCCGCGCAGATAGACATCATCCTTTTTGACCGAGAACTGACGCAACCAATCCACCAGGGAATCCTTGCAGCCTTCAAAATATTCGGTGTTGTCCTTCGGGAAGTAGCTCTGCGAGGTGGAAACACCCCACTTGACGCTACCTTCATCGGGCTCTAACTCGCCCATGAGGATCTTGAACATGGTCGTCTGCGCCAGCTCATTTTCTCCGACGAAGGCGATCTTGTCATTCTTGTTGACAATGAAGCTAACCTTGTCCAAAAGCTTCACGCCATCGACTGTTTTCGACACATCGGTGACGAACAGAATATCTTTTCCGACTTCTCGCTCGCGGGTGAAGCCGACAAAGGGATAGCGTCTGGAGGAGGCGGGCATTTCCTCCACGGTGAGCTTGTCCAGAAGCCTTCTGCGTGCGGTAGCCTGCTTGCTCTTGGATTTGTTTGCCGAGAAGCGGGAAATAAACGCCTGCAATTCTGCAATTTTTTCCTCATTGCGCTTGTTCTTGTTGCGGATCAATGCCTGCACCAGCTGCGACGATTCATACCAGAAATCGTAGTTGCCGACATACATCTTGATCTTGCCGTAGTCGATGTCGACGATGTGTGTGCAGACCGTATTCAGGAAATGGCGGTCGTGGCTGACGACGATGAGCATACCGTTGTCTTCGTAATTGAGGATGAAATCCTCGAGCCAGTTGATCGATTCAATGTCGAGGTTATTCGTCGGCTCGTCAAGCAGAATGATGTCGGGATTGCCGAACAGCGCCTGTGCCAAAAGTACCTTGACCTTCAGACGGCCGTCGGTATCGGCCATAAGGTCGTTGTGCAGTTCAACGGGGATGCCCAAACCCTGCAAAATGCGACTGGCATCACTCTCGGCCTCCCAGCCGTTCATTTCCGCAAACTCAATTTCGAGCTCCGAGGCGAGCATTCCGTCCTCGTCGGAAAAATCCGGCTTGGCATAAAGCGCATCCTTTTCCTTCATGACATCGTAAAGTCTGCGGTTGCCCATGATGACGGTATCGAGTACCGTGTAAGCGTCATATGCAAACTGGTCCTGCTTCAAAACAGACATACGCAGGCCCGGCTTGATCGAGATTTCGCCCTTGGTGGACTCGAGCTCACCCGAGAGCAGACGCAAAAAGGTCGACTTTCCTGCGCCGTTGGCACCGATGACACCGTAGCAATTACCGGCTGTGAACTGGAGATCTACATGCTGAAACAAAACAGAGCCGCTGAATTGTAACGCAAGATCCGATACTGTAATCATAATAAACCACCTCCCTCTAAGTTTATCATAGACTGAGAAATAAATAAAGTGTGAATTCTGTAAAAATGCTCTTGAAAAAAGAAAAAATTGCGTTATAATACATTTAGCACTTAGGCACCGAGAGTGCCAAAAGAAAGGAATGTACCATGGAAAAGAAACAGTTTAAGGCAGAATCTAAGAGACTCTTGGATCTGATGATCAATTCTATTTATACGAACAAGGAAATTTTCCTGCGTGAGCTGGTGTCGAACGCATCTGATGCCATTGACAAGCTGGCTTATCTTGCTCTAACGGATCAGTCCATTGATATGAATCGCAGTGATTTCAAGATCGAGCTGATTGCAGACGAGGAGGCCAAGACGCTGACCATACGCGATAATGGCATCGGCATGAGCAGGCAGGAGATGGAGGAGAACCTCGGCACGATCGCCCACAGTGGCAGCCTCAGCTTCAAAAACGAGATGGAGAAGAACGAGGACATCGATATCATTGGCCAGTTTGGCGTCGGCTTCTACTCAGCATTCATGGTTGCCGACAGCATTCGCGTAATTTCCAAAAAGTTCGGAAGCGAGGAAGCGTTTTGCTGGGAGTCGGCAGGCGCAGATGGTTATACGATCACCCCCTGCGAGGCAGAAAATGTCGGCACGCAGGTCATCCTGGCCCTAAAAGAGGAAGAATACTTACAGGGGTCACGGCTGCGCACCCTGATCCGCAAGTATTCCGACTATATCCGCTACCCGATCCTGATCGGGGAGGAGAAGCTCAATTCGATGCTTCCGATCTGGAATAAGCGCAAGCAGGATGTTGCGCAGGAGGAGTACGAGAGCTTCTACAAGGAGAAATTTTTTGACTTCGAAAAGCCGCTGAGCGTACTGCACTTCGGCGTGGAGGGCGCGGTGACTTATAAAGCTCTGCTGTATATTCCGGCCAAGGCTCCGTACGATTTCTATACGAAGGATTACAAAGCCGGCCTGCAGCTGTATTCGTCAGGTGTTCTGATTATGGAAAACTGCGAGGAGCTCTTGCCCGAACACTTCCGCTTTGTGCGTGGCGTGATCGATACACAGGATGTCAGTTTGAATATCAGCCGTGAGATGCTACAGCAGACCCGTGAGCTCAAGGTCATTGCAAACAATGTCGAAAAGAAGATCAAGGCAGAGCTGGCGCGTCTGTTGGAAAATGACCGTGAGACGTACGACAAATTCTATGCCGCCTTTGGAAGACAGCTCAAGTTCGGTCTGGTGTCGGATTTCGGTGCACACAAGGAGCTTCTGCAGGACCTGGTGCAGTTCCGCTCTGACAAGGAGGACAAGCTTGTCACACTGAAGGAATACTGCGAGGCAATGCCCGTCTCTCAGAAGCATATCTATTTTGCCAGTGGTGAAAACGCAGCTCGTCTGGCGCAGACGCAGATGCTGCGCGGCCGTGGCTTTGACGTGCTTTTGATGACCGAGCAGGTTGACGAGTTTATTCCGCAGGCGATCGGAGACTATGCTGAGCATGAGTTCAGAAACATCCTGACCGACGAGCTCGATCTCGCAACAGATGAAGAAAAGAAGGCTGCAGAGGAGAAGTCGCAGGAGTTCAAGAATTGCTTGGACTTCATCAAGGAGACTCTTGGCGAGAAGGTCGCAGAGGTTAACATTTCCAACGATTTGGGAGA
This sequence comes from Oscillospiraceae bacterium, assembly GCA_015067565.1. Taxonomy (GTDB): domain Bacteria; phylum Bacillota; class Clostridia; order Oscillospirales; family Oscillospiraceae; genus JAZOXB01. The sequence goes on from SVMF01000023.1 coordinate 11,816, forward strand.
TTATCCGATCAGTATGGTGCCGCAGGGCGGCATGAGCTTCGAGATGGAGAAATATTTCCGCTCGATGGATCCCGACTCGGCTTTCACCGTCGGCAAGGTGCTGCAGCTTAATCCCGATCATGCAGCGATTCTTGCACTGAATGCGGCTGTTTCCGAGGCTCCGGAGAAGGCACGCAAATATGCACAGCTGTTGTACTGCCAGGGACTTTTGACGGCGGGGCTGCCGTTGGAAGATCCGATGGAGTACACCAAGTTGGTCTGCGATCTGATGATCTGAATATAAAAAAGATAGTGTTGTCATTACGAGGCCGCGTTTGCAGCGACATGGCAATCTGAAAGCATTTCGCCTGAAATTGCCACGACCTAACGGGGCTGCATGGATATCGAAAAAAACAGAGGCAAAATGCCTCTGTTTTTTTATTTGGTCTGTAAAAGGGCCTGAGCGAGCTGATCGGGACAGGAGGTGGACTTCATGCCGCAGCGGATGCCCTGCAGTCTTTCAATCACATCATCGACCTTCATACCGATGACCAGCTTTGAGATGCCCTGCGTATTGCCGTGGCAACCGCCGACAAAGCGCGCGTTTTCGATGATGCCGTTTTCGACATCCAGGATGATCTTCGAGGCACAGGTGCCCATGGTCTTGTATTCATAATGCATAGAAATTTCTCCTTATGAGTTTTTTAAGAATTATATCATGTTTTCTCTTGCAATGCAAATACTATATCAAAAATTGAAAGGAGAAAAACATGAGCGACGAAAAAAACACGCGGGAAGAACGACTGCAGGAGCTCGGCTCTGGACTGAGCAGGTCGGAGAAAGGCACGATCTACACGCTGACCATCATCGGTCAGATCGAGGGGCATCAGATTGCGCCGGAGAATGTGAAGACGACCAAATATGAGCACGTGATCCCTCTGCTGGCTACGATCGAAGAGAGTGAGGACATTGACGGACTGCTGTTGCTGCTCAATACGGTTGGCGGCGACATCGAGGCCGGACTTGCTATTTCTGAGCTGATTGCAGGCATGAAAAAGCCGACGGTGTCGTTGGTTCTCGGTGGCGGTCATTCCATTGGCATTCCGCTTGCTGTATCCGCCAAGAAGAGCATGATCGCACCGACGGCCAGCATGATGATCCACCCGGTAAGAATGAGTGGTGTCGTGGTCGGTGCGCCTGCAACCTACCACTATTTTCAGCAGATCCAGGAGCAGATCACGGATTTCGTCACGCAGAATTCCAAAATTTCGAAGAAGCAGTTTTCCTCTTATATGATGGCGACTGGTCAGATCGCCACAGATGTGGGCACGATCGTCTACGGAAAAGAGGCAGTAGAGAGCGGTTTGATCGATCAATTGGGCAGCCTGCATGATGCTTTGGGAGAGCTTCATAAAATGATTCGAACAAATCGTGAAAAAGGATAGAAATTTTGATTTGTTTGTGATATAATAGCTTGAAACAAAGATAGAGGAGACTACCATTGAGTATCTGGGAAGCTGTTATTTATGCAATCTTCGGCGGAATTGCCGAGATGCTGCCGATTTCATTTTCGGGACACGCCGTGCTGCTGCATGATGCGCTGCACTTGCCGTCACTTCAGCAGGGCGGTGGGTTCTTTGTGCGTGCATCCATTTGTGTGGGTGTTTGCCTTGCAATTTACCTTTCCTTCCCGTCGGATGTCAGACGATTTTCCGGCGAGCTGCGCTATATGACCGGCCTAAAGAAGAGAAAACGTGGTGATGTCATTGACCGTGTGATGAGACGAAGCGTTGTGCTTTGTTCCATTGCGTTCATTCTGTCACTGATCTCACTGTTTTTCTTGGCCGGGGCGGAGCGCATCGAGCGTCTTTTGCTTGTGATCGTGTTCTTTGTCCTCAATGCAGGATTTTTGTATTTGTGCTGCAGGGGACAGACAGGGAATAAGGATGAAAGGGGCTTTACGCTGATAGATGCCATTTTGATCGGCTTGGGCAGGATGCTTTCGGTGTTTCCGGGCATGTCTGCGCTTGGCACCTCTATGGGCATTGGCAGAGCCAGAGGGCTTGCACTGCACTACAATCTTCGCATTGCCTTTATGCTGACCTTCGCTCAGCAGATTGTTTTGTTTTTCTATTACCTGATCCGCGGAATTGCATTCGGCAGTTTTGCCGGAGCACTGATCCTGCCGTGCTTGCTGACGATCCTCGTCAGTGCGGTTTTTGGCTATCTGGCTATCCAGTATTTCCGATATCTTTTGCAGCGCGGTAAGCTGCGCGTGTTTGTTTATTATTGCATCGAAATCGCTGCAGTTGCAGCGGTATTGGCTTTGATCAATTCATAAGGAGGAACCTATGGCTACAAAGAAACCCACAAGCAAAAAGGCTGCACAAAAAGAGCAACAAAACCGTCGCGAACTGATTGGCCTGCTGTTCTTTGCGCTGGGCATCTTTGCATTTCTGTGCTGCTTCAACACAGATGCATTCTTGCTCAAGCCTTGCGCAGCCTTTATCGGCGGTATGTTCGGACAGCTTGGACGATACATGATGCCTGCGCTTTTGATCTACACCGGTATCATTCTGTTTGCCAGCCGTGGCGAGCCAATCCGGCTTCGACTGACAGCGATCGTGACGACCGCGGTGCTGATTTTCTCGGTTGTACATCTGATCATCATGCTTTTGGGCAGCGATGATGCCGGAACAAACCTCGGCAAACTCTACGAGGGCGGAAAAAACTGGTCCACAGGTGGCTTGATTCCGGGATTTTTAGCCGGCTTGCTCGCCAAGGCGCTGGGCAATGTCGGTGCACTGATCGTTGTTGTACTGATGGTTCTGATTTGCGGACTTTACGCATTCGGCATGAGCATCAACGGCATGATCAATGCCTCGAAGAAAGTTCCTCAAAAGCAGAAGGAACCCAAGCAGGGAACGAAGGAAGAACGGCTGGTCAATCATCTCGTTGAAAAGCATCAGGTGCGTCAGGAGCGTAAGCAGGCTCGACGCAATCTGGACATCCCGATTGATGACGAGCCGAAGCCTAAGCAGACGAAGAAAACGGTTGCGGCCGATTTGATCGAGGAACCGAAGAAGGAAGAGCCGATCGAGACAAAGAAAAAGACGCGTGAGCCGGAAAGATACGAACCGGAAGAGGCTCCCATCGATGAGATCGAGCTGGATGATCCCACCATGACGATTAAGACTCCGATCGTTGAGGATGCTCCTGCCAAGGTTGAGCCTCCGGTAAAAGAGCCTGCCGTCGCTGAAAATTCCTTTGAAAAAATGAAGCGTGGCGAGGCAGAGCAGCATGCCGAGGAGATATCCGAGGAGATTGCCAAGAATACGGAGACTGTGCAGAAGGAATATAGCTATCCCTCCATTCAGCTTTTGGCGAAGCCCACTGGCGCAGGTAATGACGGAATCGATGAAATGCGTGAGAGCACGAAGCGATTGGCAGATGCGCTTTCCAGCTTTGGTGTCGAGCCGCACATCGTCAATGTGATCCGTGGCCCATCCATTACACGCTACGAGCTGGAGCTTGACCGTGGTGTGAAGCTGTCGAGAATTACCAACCTGGCAGATGATATCGCTTTGGCTTTGGGTGCATCGGGGGTCAGAATTTCCGCTATTCCCGATCGGATGTCCGTTGTGGGAATAGAGGTGCCCAATAAGTCGGTCAATAAGGTTTTTGCAAGAGATGTCATTGGCTCTAAAAACTTCCTCGAGAGCAAGTCGAAGGTCTCATTTGCTGTCGGTAAGGACATTGCAGGCAACTGCATCGTCGGCGATATTGCAAAGTTGCCGCATATGCTCATTGCAGGTACGACGGGTTCAGGTAAATCCGTTTGTACCAACACGCTGATCGTTTCGCTTTTATACAAGGCCAAGCCTGAGGAGGTTCGCCTCATCATGGTCGACCCGAAGATGGTTGAACTTGGTGTCTACAACGGTATTCCGCATCTGCTGATCCCGGTCGTTACCGATCCGAGAAAGGCCGCCGGTGCGCTGCAGTGGACGGTGACGGAGATGATGCGCCGCTATCGCCTGATGAGCGAGTTGGGTGTGCGTGATTTGGAGTCTTACAACAAGGCGATCGCACATGATCCGGACGAGAAGAAGATGCCGCAGATCGTTGTTGTCATCGATGAGCTGGCTGATCTGATGCTTGTAGCGGCCAAGGAAGTCGAAGAATCCATCTGCCGCATTGCACAGATGGGCCGTGCTTCGGGTATCCATCTGGTCATTGCAACGCAGCGTCCGTCTGCCGATGTCATTACCGGTCTTATGAAGGCAAACATCCCCTCGAGAATCGCTTTTGCAGTCTCGTCTGCGATGGAATCGAGAATCATTTTGGACACCGCCGGTGCAGAAAAGCTCGTCGGAAAGGGCGATATGCTCTTTGCTCCCCTTGGCCAAGGAAAGCCGAAGCGTGTGCAAGGCTGCTTCATCGACGATAACGAAGTCCAGGCGGTCGTCAATGCTGTTAAATCGCAAGCAGGCAGTGACTATTCCAATGATATTATCGAACAGATCGAAAAGAGTGCCGAGCAGAGTGGGAAGCGAAACACTGCAGAGAGCGCACCGAGCGCACCTGACAAAGATGGAGATGAGCTTCTACCTGCAGCTGTTGAGGTCATTTTTGAAACCGGACAGGCTTCCGCTTCGATGCTTCAACGCCGCCTGAAACTCGGCTATGCCCGTGCGGCCCGTATCGTCGATGAGCTGCAAGAGCGTGGGATTGTCGGCCCGTTTGAGGGGGCGAAACCCCGTCAGCTGTTGATCACCAGAGAGCAGTGGGAACAGATGCAAAACGGTACTTACGATGAAAATCCCCCCGTGGAGGAGGAAATCCCCTGATTGTAACCGTCTATGACGGCTGCAAAATATAAATTGCGTTGCATCCGAGTCGCTCGGAGCGACAGCAGGAGGTAACAATGAAACAAAGAAGTCGTAAAAATCTGCAGGCAAAGATCCGTTATATGGCGGGAGTTGCGATACTGAGCGCAATTGTTGTGGTATTGCAGCTTTTGGGCAGCTTTATCAGGCTCGGACCGGTGTCGATTTGTCTGGTATTGGTGCCGATCGTCGTTGGAGCAGCAGCATATGGTCCCGGAGCTGGCGGTATTTTGGGTGCGGTATTTAGTATTGTAGTGCTCTGTCAACCGGATACATCCTTCTTCTATGGAATTTCTGTGCCGGGAACGGTGCTTACAGTTCTGACCAAGGGAATTCTCGGTGGTTGGCTCAGTGGTTTGGCGTACAGAACACTTTGCGCAAAGAATGCATATTTGGCATCTGTTGTGGCTGCAATTATTTGCCCCATTGTCAATACCGGAATTTTCTTCTTGGGTTGTTTGCTCTTTTTCTGGGACGGAATTGCCGAAGCGTTTGGCGGTGATGTGATGCACGTTATTATTACCGTAATGATTGGCATAAACTTCTTGGCGGAATTTGCTGTAAATATTATCATCAGTCCGTCTATTCCGAGCATTTTACGCGCAAGTCGGAATGCATAGATCTCAAAGGGAATACATGATTGAGTAGCAAGGAGCACGAATGCTCGATACCTTACTTGCAAACAATCCGGGATCGACTTCGGCCGATCCCGGATTGTTGTATCCACTAAAATGTTACGCATACCTTGTGGTGACGGACGACTCCGTCCGTCTCGGTAGCGGATTTTTATGCCGTTCTGTAGCGCACGGCTTCACAGACACACCCTCGTTGGGTTACGATATGTCGTAACAGTGTGTCTCGTCCAAAAGAGAACCCCCGAGGTGGAGCAGAGGCTCCACCTCGGGGGTTGTGTGGTTTATTGGGTTGCCATGTAGGCAGCAACGGCATCACCATAGGTGAGCATTGCGTTGACCAGATCGATCTGGCCTGCGTCGGTGCTCGTTGCACGAGTCTTTGCAACATAGCTCTCAACGCTCCAGGTCACAGTGTCCGTGATGGCAGTGTCGCCGTCGTACAGCGTGACGGTGATGAGTCTTCTCATCTGCTTTGCGCCGACATCGTCAAAGTCTGCTGCAATCATGACGGGGTTGAGGTTGTAAGCAGGCAGCTCCTTGATAACAGTGCCGTCAAGTGCGTCCTTGACAACGAACTTCATGTTTGCAAGGTTTGCACCGGGCTTCAGGTGCGACAGCGTCAGGGTGACTCTTGCCTTCAGAACGACGCTGGTGTTCAGGGTGCCGAGGCCGCCCTCTGCCTTGGAGCTGTCAACTGCTTCCGGAGTCTCCATGGTAGCATAAGCCATGTGAGCTTCGGTCAGGTCAGCGTCAACCAGGTTCTCAGTGTCGTACTGGAAGTAGGTCTGCGCCACTGCGCCGTAGCGGAGCATGTCGACATACATCGTCTTCTTCTCCGGAGTCGAGGTTGCAAGGTCCAGACCTCTGAGCAGATAATCCTTAACAGAGTCGGTCTGCGTCGGGCCGTAGAAGATGTTGCCTTCTGCGTCCACGCAGTACAGGGTTGCTCTGATTTCGTCGCCCATTTCCTTTGCGGTCAGGCCGGTGAAGCTTGCATTGTGCAGGAAAGGATTTGTTGCATTGGGCATCGGGGTCAGGGCAGTCTGGCCTTCGCCGTAGCCGAAGGTAACGGTCTTGGGCTCTGCGCCGACCATATCCTTCTCGACAACGAGGTAGAAGCTCTCATACTTTCCAACGAGTGCGTTGGGTACGGTGAAGGCTACGCTCATTTCCGCACCGACAACGATGCTCATGCTCGGCTTGAGCGTCTCGACGAATTCCACGGTAGGTTCGCTGGACTCGATTGCGCCACAGAGGCAGACGCCATCGGTAAAGCTATGGTCTTCCTCAGTGCTCTCGCCGCACTTTGAACAGGTGTGGGAATGATTTTTGCCGATGTTGATGTATTCATAGCTGTGACCGCTTGCCGGAAGTACAACATAGAACGGAGGAAGCTGATACATACAATCTTCGGCCGTGAACATTAGAGCGCATTGTGTGCACTTATAGTGCTCATAATAGCCCTCTTCCGTGCAGGTGGGTTTGGTGTCGGGGACATAGACTGGGGTATGGTTTGCCTCTCCCAGGAATTCGGTGCGCTCTACCTTGCATACTTCGCAGGTATGCACCAATGTGCCACCTGCACTGCAGGCTCCTGTGCCGATGAGGCTTTCTTTCCAGCTGTGCAGAGCGCTCTCAGTGTGCCCGCAGAGGCTGCAGATTCCGCTGTGCGAATCGCCCAGGTCGGTAAATTCGATGCTGTGTCCGCCACCTTCTACCTCGTCGGTGATGATGGTCTCTTCACAGTTGTAGCAGTAGAGCTTGGTGTAACCGGGAGAAACACAGGTTGGTTCCACGACAGTGTATTCATAGTCGTGTCCTGTCGCATTGGTGAAGTCTTCGACATACGCTTCGGTGCAGAGCGTGCAGTAGTAGCGTGTGTAGCCGTCTTCGGTGCAGGTCGGCTCGACAAGCTCGACGATGTAGTCATGACCGAAGGCTTCAATTACATCGACGCTGAGAATTTCACCGCAGACGCGGCACGATGTAACGCTTTCGCCATCGTGTATGCAATTGGGTTCTTCCGTGATTTCGGTAATTTCTTCATGGGATGCGTAGATCTCTTCGGTATAGCTTTCGTCACAGTTTTCACAGGTGAAGGTTTTGATGCCAATGGTAGTGCAGGTGGCCGGGGTTGTGATCACACCATCGTCAAAGTGATGTCCGGTTGCAGGAACTGCGTTGTTATCAAAGCTGACGCCGCAAACTTTGCACAGATAGTGGCTGATGCCGCCTTCTGTACAAGTGGGGGGATCGACGGTGATCTCGTAATTGTGGCCGAGTGCGGGACGGTCATTGCCGATATGGCTGAAGCCGCAGGTCTTGCAGGTATAAGTTGTGTAACCGGGGCGCATACAGTCGGGTTCCACTTCGACGCTTTCATAGTTGTGACCGAGCGCCGGCACCTCGTTTACGGTTTCCTTGTAATTGCAGCGCGAACAGGAAAGGCCGGTAAAGCCGATTTCGGTGCAGGTTGCTTCAACAGTTACGGAGTTGAGGCTGTGACCCAGAGCATCCGTCTGCGCATCGACATAGCTGTCAAAGCAGCGTGTGCAGGTGTTTGTGGTGAAACCGCCATCTGTGCAGGTGGGGGAGGTGACGACGGCATCATAGCTGTGACCAAGGGCCGCAACATGAGAATGGATGCTGACATTTTGACAAACGGTGCATGTCGAGGTGGTATAGCCGCCCTCCAGACAGTTGGCTTGTGTTACGACATCGTTGTTACTGTGACCATTGGCCGGTACATAGCTCCCGATGTAATGGTCGCCGCAGACGCTACACAAAAAAGTGGTAAAGCCTTCTTCGGTACAAGTCGGCGCGGTAACTTCACCGTCGTAGCTGTGGCCGAGGGCATCGACATACTGATCATCGTAGCTAAAGCCGCAGACGAAGCAGTAGAACGTTGTGTAGCCGAGGGTGTCGCAGGTCGGATCAGTTACATCGGTACTGTAGCTGTGGCCCAAAGCCAGTACATAGGTATCCTCGGTCACGTGGCCGCAGACGGTGCAGGTGTGGGTGGTAAAGCCGAACTCGTCGCAGGTTGGTGGTGTGATAACGGAGGTATAGCTGTGGCCGAGCGCAGGGATTGGTGTGGAGCTGACGGTCTGGCCGCACTTGTTACACACAATATCTGTGCTGCCTTCCTGAGTGCAGGTCGGAGCGGTCGTAGCGGTGCTTGTCTGCGTGTGGTAGCATTCAAAGATGGTTGTGTAGCGTGCGTTATCCAGCGAAACGGCAGTTTGCACGTACATATGGATTCCGGCCTGATCTTGTGTGGCATAGCAGGTGAAACGGTTGTAGGTGGAGTTAAAGCGCATGATGTTATGCGTGCTGCTACCCTGTGCCACAAAGTTCATCTGGCTGGTGGTTGAGTTTCGGCTGAGCGTCCACGAACCGTCAGCAGAGAGGGTCTGCGAGGATTTGAGCTCATTGGCTGTGGAGGATGAGGCATAGAGATAGCCGTTTTGATCCTTAAAGGAGATGATACTTCCCTGCGATTCGCCGTTGACACCGAAGCCGAGCGTAAACAAAGCGACGTTTTCATTTCTAATGACAATGGTCGACTTGTCGTCACTTTTATTGACAGCGACACCATCACGGTATGTGCTTCCTTGCACAGCGCCCATGGCGAAGTCCTGCTCGGCAGCGGTGATGATCACCGTGTCGCCGATGTAGAGCGTCTGCGTGCCGTCAAAGAGCGTGAAGGTACGGGTGATGCCTGTTACACCGTAGATGTACAGCGGATAGAGCGTGATATCCGATTTGGAGGTGTATGTATTGCCGGCGTAGTAAAGAGCTCTCGGGCCTTCGGCCGTGTTGTCGTATTGCTCGAGAACCCATCCGATAAATACCGCATCGGAAGGTGCTGCGAGCGGGAAACCGCTCGGTTCGGGCAGTGTGAAGGTCGAAGCGTAGATGGAAGGGATCTCGTCGACACCCTCCGGTACGACAAAGGTGACATTGCACTTTTGCAGAATGTCTGTGTAGTTTCCAACATAGCTGTAACCGCAGGCCTTGCAGGTATACGTTGTGTAGCCTTGAGCGGTTTCCGTCGGGGGAGTGACGACTATGCTGTAGTCGTGTGGCAGCATTTCGGTCGTGTCACCTGTGTACTTGTAGCCGCAGATCGTGCAGGTATATGTGGTGTAGCCGCCACTTGTGCAGGTGGGAGCAGTTACGACCTTCGTGTAGTTGTGCTCCATGGACGAATATTTGCGATTACTGTCGATGATGCGCGTGGCCAGCGACTTATCTGCAAAGTCAAGCATGACGATGCCCATGCGACTGCCGACATTCCAGAACCCATTGTTGGCGACATCGGACAAAAGATAAGAATTCATCGTACGGGAACCGACCAACGGAGTTGTGACGGTGGCACTGGTCGCAATGCTGTTATAGTTGAAGACAAAGTCGTTTTTGCCGATCGTCGGAGGTGTTTGCGAATCGGTCGTGCCGAGCTTACCGTTGAGCTGCTTTGCGGTATTGAGGAATTGCAGCTTTTTGTTGTCGGTTGTGCAGGAGTAATCGTCCTGGATCCACACTCCACAGTCAGCAGCTGCTGCAGGCTGCGAGCTGTAGGTAATCTTCTGGGCAAAATGGAGGTTGTCGTTATAGTAATTGTCCCAGTTTCTCAGATCGGGGCCAAGATAGCTCCGATACGACGAGGCGGGAACCTCCAGTCGAGACATCACAACGATCTTGCCCCGAACATCGCCCAAGGTGGGAGAACTCTTTGACCAGTTGTACAGAATGCTCTCATAGCTGCTTAGAATAGATAGCGCCTTTGTGACGACACTGTCGTCGCCGTCATCCTTTTTGATCACGAAGATGATCGTCTCGGAAGGATATTTCGCAAGGAAAGCCTTTGCCTGCGAAAGAGCATAGCTAAGGGTCAGCGGTTTTCCCTTGTTTGCACCGTGCTCCTTATGGTAGCAGGTGACGATGCTGTGATTTAAGACGACCTCGTTGTTCTTCATACCAAGTCGTATGTCGAGCGCGCGGATGCCGCTCAGGAGCTGTTCATCCAGGAAAAGCTTCTGGCATCTTGCAACGGAAAGGTCACCGAGGGAAATATCGCCTGTGTTGGTTGCAGCAGAGTCGTGCGTACCGGGAATATTGATCATCGACAGCGGGGTACAGCTGGGGATCGAGTCCATCCACGAAACATCCACAGGCATAGCAGTTGTTGATTCGCGGCCGACAATATGGATGCGCCACGGGAAACCGCTGGCCGAGAGAACCGTATTGCAGCCGTCGGTTGCCCAGGAGGTTCCGTTGGAGAATCCCTCGGGAGCCAGATAGCGGGTGACTCCCTTCGATAAGGTGTAGTAGCTTGCGATGTAGAAGGTCTCGGGATCACCATCTTTGTTGTCGACAAGATAGAACAGCTTGCTGATATCGTTCAGATCGCTGTCATTCCAGACATGGATATTCGCACCGACGTCGGTGGATTTTCCTTCAATATCCCAGAAATACAGATTTGCGGTCGTTGAAGTGCTGACCTCTTCTTCGTAATGCGATGTGGCAAACGCATAGGAACCGTTTTCAGCTCTGCGTACCAGCCATTTGCTTGCTGAGCCGCCCTTCCACATATGCACATCTTCACCGATCAGGTCGCCACCGTTTTCACCGGACAGGGAAAAGTCGGTGTATTTGACCGTCGAGCCGTTGACATTCTTTGCAGGATAGATGCTGATGTAGTCGCCAAGCTGCAAATAATTTTGTACGGCCGTACTCGGCAGAGATACTGCGGATGCGGTCAGGGGAAGGCAGGAAAGGATCAAAATGGCGAAGAGAAGCAGACAGATACATTTCTTTTTCACAAAACCACTCCTTTATTGCTTTGAATTACTAAAGATTGTAGCATATACAAAATAAAATATCAATCATTATTTATAGAAATTCCCGATGTAATTTTACATCGGGAATAGGATTGCAACGATTGCAAAAACAATCGGCTGATGCAGCATATAGATCATGAGGGAATTTCTTCCGACAAAACGGAAAAATCGCAGAAGACAGAAGTTTTGCGGTGCATTCGGCAGAAGAGATTGCTTTTTTCGGTAGAGGGATTTTCCGAGTGCTGCACCAACCAGGAAGGTACCAAGACCGGGGAAGATCGGAAAGAAATCCGCGCCTGTGAAGATCTTACCGGAGCGCAGTCCCAACGGGAAGAGAAAGTTTACATCTACTGTAAAGGTCGTAAAGTAGTGACCGAGCAACATGATGCTCACACCGATGATGGCAAGCACCCAGGATGGCAGTTTTCGAAAAAGCGGATAGACTATCATGCAAATACCGAGCAGATGCAGGATGCCGAACCAAATACGAACCTGTCCCAGACCGATTCCGTAGTCGAGCACTAAGGTCACTACAGTGATGATCATGCCACACAGATAGACGATCAGTCCGCGCCTGACGCACTTCGAGCCGAGCGTTACGCAGATGCCTGAGATCATGACAAAGAGCATATGGCCATACTGCGCGATCGGATAGAACCAACGGGGAATATGGAATGAAAACGCACTGAAGGTGCTGATGTCATAGACAAAATGCACAAGAACCATTCCAAGGACACAAAGGCCTCTTAGGGCGTCAAGCTCCCAAATGCGCTGTTTCATGCCTGCTTTGCGGCCTCCTCCTCCAAAACGCGGTAGGCGACCTTGCCGACAAGGGTTTTCGGCAGCTCCTCACGGAACTCGATCTCCGAAGGCATTGCATATTTTGCAACTCGCTCACGGCAGTAGGCCAAAAGCTCATTCTTGATCTCTTCGGAGGGCTTGTATTCCGGACGAAGGACAACGAAGGCCTTGACACGCTGCATCTTGTAGCGATCCTTGACACCGATGACGCAGGAGATGAGAACCTTCTCGTGCCCGTCGATGATGTTTTCCAGCTGGCTGGGATAGACGTTGTAGCCGCTTGTGATGATCATGCGTTTGAGACGTTGTTTGAAGTAAATAAAGCCGTCTGCATCCATTTTACCAAGGTCGCCCGTGTGCAGCCAAATGCGGCCGTCTGCATGACGCTTGAGGGTGTCGGCGGTCTCCTTGGGGTTGTCGAGGTAGCCGAGCATGACGGTCGGGCCGCTCAGGCAGATCTCGCCTTCGGTGTCTGCAGGAACTTCGTCCTGGGTTCCGACGGCAACGATCTTGTAGTAGGTGTCGGGATAGGGGATGCCGATGGAGCCGTCACGGGCCATGCCGATGGGGGTCAGGCAACTTGCTGTGACGCACTCGGTCGTGCCGTAGCCCTCGCGGATCTCAACCGGGGAGCGGTGTGCCTTCAGGAAGGCGTTTACCTTGTTTCTGAGTTCGACAGAAAGGCTGTCACCACCGGAGAAAACACCTCTCAGGAAGGAGAGGTCGGCATCCTTCAGCTTTTCTGCACGCAGGAGTGCTTCGAATAGGGTAGGGACACCCGGAATGAAATTCGGATGCTTCGAGTGCAGGAGCTTGGCATAGGTCTTGATGGAGAAATTCGGAACCAGAATGCACTTTGCGCCGCCGATAAGAGCGGTGTGGATGCCGATTCCAAGGCCGAAGCCGTGGAATACTGGCATGATCGAGAGCATACTCATGCCATCGATTCTTGCATAACCGCTCGAAGCGATGGTCTGCAGTGCCAGTGCGTTAAAATTATAGCTCGACAGACAAATACCTTTCGTGGTGCCGGTTGTTCCGCCGGAATACAGGATGGAAGCACATTCCATGGGATCTGTATCATCCTTCGGAAGCGAGGTGGCGGGGTTGCGCATCAAGTCGGTCCAAAGAACATAGCTGTCATCCTTCGGCAGCTTCGGGAATTTACGAGCCTGCGTCAGATTATAGCCAATGCGGGTGATGGCCGGAAGCTCAGGCTGTAGCTGCGCGATCAGAAGCTTCGGCTTGCACTGTGAGGCACAGATGGCCTCGTGAACCTTCGGATAGAAGCGATCAAGCGTTAAGATCGCCTTACTTTCGGAGAAGTCCATGTAGAAAACGATCTCCTGCTTGGCAGACAGCGGATGAATCATATTCGAGATCGCACCAATGCGGTTGAGAGCATAGAAACAGTCCAGAGCCTGCGGTGCATTGGGCATACAGATGGTGACACGGTCGCCCTTGCGGATGCCGAACTGATACAGCGCACGCGCAGTGCGGTCAATACGGGACAGGAAGGTGCGGTAATCGGTTTTCTTGCCCATGAATTCATAAGCGGGAAGGGTGGGGAATTTCTTGGCGGTCTTTGCAAGAAGCTGGTACATGGTCAGCTTGGGATAGTCAATGTGATGCGGAATTTTTCCGTAAAATTTAAGCCATGGCGCGGTGGATGAAATACTCATATTCGGCCTCCGTTGTCAGAATATGTGCATTATAGCAAATTTCTCCCGTAAAATAAATGGTCAATTTTTTGCAAATGTCATTTTTTTGTTTACCCTCTTTATTTCTTTGCAAAAATGTAATAGAATAGAATGGAAGATTTCGTACATAGGAGCAGATTATGACAGAGAATTTTGAGAAACGTTTTGTGACTGCAAGACGGATGTATATCGGCAAACAGTTCGGCAGGATGAATGATCGCCAGCTGAGTGCAGTTTTGACCACACAGGGGCCGCTTTTGCTCCTGGCCGGCGCAGGCAGCGGCAAGACAACGGTGCTGATCCACCGTATCGCGAACCTTATGCGCTTTGGCTGTGCATCAGACAGCGAGTTTGTGCCCGATGAAATCACGCAGGACGATGTGCTGTTTTTGGAGAAAGAGGCGCAAAATCCCTCGCCTGAGGGCGCACAGAGAGCGCAAATGCTTTGCGAGTTGAATCGTGCTGCGCCATGGTCAATCATTGCAATCACTTTTACCAACAAGGCTGCAAATGAACTCAAGACGCGACTTGAGAATCTGCTTGGCCCTGCGGCACAGGACATTTGGGCGATGACATTCCATTCGGCCTGCTGCCGTATTTTGCGTCGTGAGATCGAGCTCCTGGGCTATGACCGCAGCTTTACGATTTACGATGCTTCGGACGCGGAGCGTGTAATCAAGGAGATCCTGAAAGAGCGCAACTGGGATGAGAAGATCTTCGAGCCAAAGAAAATCATGAAGATGATCTCGACGGCAAAGGATAAGCAGCGCAGCCCGAAGGACTTTGCCAAGGATGCCGGAGATGACTACCGTCTAAAGCGGATCGCAGAGCTCTATGAGGAATATCAAAAGCGTCTGAAGTCTTCCAACGCATTGGACTTTGATGATCTCATCCTGCTGACGGTACAGCTCCTGCAGGAGCATGAAGAGGTACGCACACGTTATCAGCGCAAGTTCCGCTATGTGCTCATTGACGAGTATCAGGATACGAATCAGCTTCAGTATCGGCTCGCTTCACTCCTGGCCGGTGGCTATGAAAACATCTGCGTTGTCGGTGATGATGATCAGAGTATCTATCGCTTCCGCGGTGCAACGATCCAGAATATTCTGGACTTTGAAAAGCACTTCCACGGTGCGCAAGTCATTCGACTGGAGCAGAATTACCGTTCCACACAGTCGATTCTGGATGCGGCCAATTCTGTGATTGCCAACAATCGTGGCAGAAAGGGCAAGCATCTTTGGACAAACAACGGCAAGGGTGAGAAGATCCTGCACTATACCGCACTGAATGAAAGCGACGAGGCGAGCTTTGTTGCAAATCAGATCCTTTCTGAGGCGAAGGATGGCTCGTTTCATGACTTTGCGATATTGTACCGTACGAATGCGCAGTCGAATGCATTGGAATATGCCTTCAAGCGCAGCGGCGTGCCCTACCGCATCATCGGCGGCACGCGCTTCTTTGACCGTGCCGAGATTAAGGATATGCTGGCCTATCTGTGGGTCATAAACAATCGCACCGATGACCTGCGCCTAAAGCGCATCATCAACCAGCCGCCCAGAGGTATTGGCCCAAAGAGCGTCGAGACGATCGAACGCCTCAGCACGGCTGCTTCGATCCCGATGTATCAGGTGCTGAGCGATCCATACAGCTACCAGCCGCTCGAGCGTGCGGCTTCGAAGCTGATGCAGTTTTCCATCTTGATCGAGGAGTGTGCGGCACTCCTCGAGACGATGAGCCTGCCCGATTTCTACGAAGAACTGCTTATTCGCACAGGCTATGTTTCTATGCTTGAGGAGAAGAACGATCTGGAGAGCAGAGCTCGCCTGGAAAACGTTCGAGAACTGAAATCCTCCATCGTTAACTATGTGCAAAACACCGACACACCGACCCTTAACGGTTTTTTGGAAGAAATTGCACTGTATACTGATATCGAGAAGAATGATCAACAGGCGGATGCCGTCGTGATGATGACGATGCACTCGGCCAAGGGACTGGAGTTTCCGAATGTGTTCCTGGTCGGCGCGGAAGAGGGCGTCTTCCCCTTGAGCCAATCGATCGGTGAGGCTGAGGAGATGGAAGAGGAGCGCAGACTTTGCTATGTGGCCATCACCAGAGCAAAGAAGCATCTGACGATCACAAGCGCAAAGCAGCGTATGCTCTTCGGCCATACATCGGTAAACCGTCCGTCGAGATTTTTGCAGGAGATCCCACCGGAGCTTCTCATTGAAAAAGCGGCAAGACAGACTCCCGTTTATGCCCCTATGTCTTATCAGCCAAGCAGACCAAACCCGAAGCCTACGGTCAGCTACGCACCGCAGAAGTCTAAAAAGATCGATTTTGCCAAGGGGGAAATGGTGCTGCACGACGCCTTTGGCCGTGGAATGATCCTGTCGGTTCTGCCCGTGGGAAACGATGCCATGCTTGAGATCGCCTTTGATCAGGTGGGCACAAAACGACTGATGGCCGTGGCGGCTTCGTCGAGAATGAAGAAGCTGTGATACTTTTTTGTGCAGGCGCATAGCTATCATTGAGGTGGTCTTATGACGCTTGAGCAAAGAAATCGTTTGCGCATGGTACTTGCGATTGCACTTTCGGTGCTGTGTGCATTGACGCTGTTGTTTCGGCATCAGCTTGCGCCCCTGGCGCAGGAGCTCATCTGTACGCAGGTGGACAATCAGGCCTCTGACGCGATCAATGAGGCCATTGCCGAGCAGCTGGAAACGGAAACGATTTCTTACGATCAGATGGTTTTGATCGAAAAGGCTGCTGACGGAACCGTCAGCTCTCTGCAGACCAATGTTGCGCAGATCAATCGGATGAAAACGAATGTCCTTAAGCGAGTCGATGCCCGATTGCGCAACCTGTCGCAGGAGGAGCTGTCCGTGCCGATCGGAAACGTGCTTTTGCCTGAGCTTTTCTCGGGGCAGGGGCCGAAGATTCCGGTGCGTGTGCTTGCGGTGCGGACCTCGGATGCCGTGTTCCGTAACAGCTTCACAGATGCGGGGATCAATCAGACTCTGCATCAAATTTATATTGACATTCATGTTGTGATTACGGTGATGACCTGGTCCGGCACGGTTGAGATCGCTGTGGATTCAGCTGTGCTTGCAGCGCAAACCGTGATCGTGGGTACCGTCCCTACAACTTATTTTGGCATGGAGGATGCACAATGAATCCAAAAGAGAGGATCGAGCAGCTTTCCAAAATTTTGGAAGAGGCGAATTATAAATACTATGTCCAGGATGCGCCGACGATGGCGGATTTTGAGTATGATGCGCTTTTGCATGAGTTGGAGCAGCTTGAGGCAGCACACCCGGAGTTTGTGCTTCCGACCTCGCCGACGCAACGCGTGGGTGGAGAGGCGCTCAGCCGATTTGAAAAGGTGGAGCACATCGTACCCCTTGAGAGTCTTCAGGACGTGTTTTCGGAAGAGGAGGTCGAGGATTTTGACGCAAGGCTGCGGTCAAACGCACAAAAGCTGGGATATTCCGTCGAACCGAAGATCGATGGACTTTCCGTTGCGCTAGAGTATGTGGACGGTGTTTTTGTGCGCGGCGCAACCCGAGGTGATGGTCGCATCGGTGAGGATGTGACGCACAACTTAAGAACCATTCGCTCTATTCCCATGACGATTGAAGATGCTCCGCACCGACTGATCGTGCGCGGTGAGGTGTATATGCCCAAGACGGTCTTCGAAGAGCTCAATGCCAAGCGTGAAATGCTGGGACAGAGTCTCTTTGCCAATCCCCGCAATGCAGCGGCAGGCTCTCTGCGTCAGCTTGATGCATCAATCGCAGCCGAGCGGAAGCTCGATATCATGATCTTCAATCTGCAGTATGTTGAGGGAGTGGAGTTTAAGACTCACAGAGAAACACTGAACTATCTGCGCAGCAAAAAATTCAAGGTAGTGGAAAGCACGCTTTGCGATACTGCAAGCGACACGATCGCAACGATTCGCAGGATCGGACAGAGTCGACACGAGTATCCGTTTGACATTGATGGAGCGGTCGTCAAGGTGGATGAGCTTACGCTGCGGACGGTTTTTGGCAGCACGGCCAAGTGTCCCCGTTGGGCCTGTGCCTATAAATATCCGCCCGAGATCAAGGAAACGGTGTTGGAAAACATTGTGATCCAGGTCGGTCGTACAGGTGTTCTGACACCGAAGGCCGTCGTTGCTCCCGTGCGTCTTGCAGGTACGACCGTGACCAATGCGACCTTGCACAATCAGGACTTTATCTCGCAAAAAGACATCCGCATCGGAGATACCGTCCGCATCCGTAAGGCAGGGGAGATCATCCCCGAAATTCTGGAGGTCGTTGTGAGCAAGCGACCCGAGCAGTCCGAGCCGTATCTTCTGCCTACGACCTGCCCGGTTTGCGGTGCAAAGGTGGAGCGTGACGAGGACGGTGCGGCGCTTCGCTGCTGCGGCGTGCAGTGCCCAGCACAGCTGAGCCGCAATATTGCACATTTTGTCTGTCGGGGGGCAATGGATATCGAAGGACTTGGTGATTCCATCGTCGAGCAGCTGATTGCAAGCGGAAAGATCGCATCACCTGCAGATATTTATTACTTGACGCTTGAAGATCTGAAGAGTCTTTGGAAGAGCGGCTCGAAGGCGGCTCAGAAGCTCCTGGATGCCATCGAGGCAAGCAAACAAAACGACCTTTCCAAGCTGATCTATGCCCTCGGCATCCGTCAGGTTGGAGAGAAGGCCGCCAAAGTGCTCGCAAAGACCTTCCGCACGATGGACGACCTCATGGCTGCGGGCCTGAACGAGCTGATCGAGGTTTCTGACATTGGTGCCATTACCGCAAACAACATTATTTCATGGTTTTCCGATCCGAACGCAAGACAGATGATCGAGCGTCTGCGTGAGGCCGGTGTGAATTTTGAGGCGGCACAGACGCAGACCGACGACCGCTTTGCGGGCATGACCTTTGTGCTGACTGGTGCGTTGAGCCTCTTTACCCGCGAGGCCGCAACCGAACAGATCGAGAACATGGGTGGAAAGGTCTCTGGCTCGGTTTCCAAGAAGACGACCTTCGTTGTGGCGGGTGAGAATGCCGGCAGCAAACTGAAAAAGGCCGGCGAATTGGGAATTTCGGTACTTTCTGAAGAAGATTTTCTAAAAATGCTTGCATAATTCGTAAACATATGTTAATATAGACTAAGCAAATGCAAGTTTTACGAAAGGAAATTATGAAATGAGAAAATTTCTTGCGATTTTGATTTGCCGTCTGGCAACTGTGATCGGTAAGCTCGTGGGCAAGGGAACGAGTATGCCCGGCAAATTCGCGCTGAAGGTCTGTCCGGACATTCTAAGAAGGATCGTGAAGCCCAAAACGATCATTGCTGTTACCGGCAGTAACGGCAAGACCTCGACGGTGGAAATGATCGCTGCGGTTCTCAAGGCAAGCGGAAAGACCGTGGCTTACAACATCGAAGGCTCAAACCAGATCGAGGGCGTCACGACGATGATGCTCAACAGCTGCACCTGGAGCGGCAAGCTCAAGCAGGATGTGCTGCTGATCGAATCCGACGAGCGTTATACCAAGTTCACCTTCAAGTGGTTCCATCCGACGCACTATGTGGTCACGAATCTGTTTCGTGATCAGCTGACGAGGAATGCACATCCCGACTGGGTTTTTGATGCCATCAGCGAGAGCATTTTTGATGATACGAAGCTGATCCTCAATGCAGACGATCCGATGGTCTCCCTGTTTGCGCAGAAGTCAAAGGATGTCGTGTGGTTTGGCCTGGATCACTGCGAAACCGATACGAAGGAATATATCGGCGCATACCATGATTTCAAGTATTGCCCCGTTTGCGGCAAACCGATGGAGTATGATTATTATCACTTCAACCATGTGGGCAATTATCACTGCACAAGCTGCGATTTCAAGCGTCATGATACCGATTTTGCCGTCACAGCGATCGACATGGACAAGCAGGAGATCACCGTCGACGGCAAGGAAAAGATCAGCCTTGCCTTCAAGAGCATTTACAATATCTACAACATTCTTGCCACCTATACCGTGTGCCGTCTGGTCGGCATCGACAGCAAGACGATCACCAAGAATACAAGCAATTATGTTCTCAAGAACGGGCGCTATATCACCTTTACGCTTGGAGAGCATGACGGAACCTTCCTGATCGCCAAGCACGAAAATTCCGTTGCTTACGATATGTCGCTGCGCTATGCCGTTTCACAGGGTGAAAAGTGCAGTGTGGCCATCATTGTCGATGCCGTCAGCCGTAAGTATTTCACCAGCGAGACTTCCTGGCTGTGGGACATTCATTTTGAATGGCTCGAGCATCCGTGTGTGGAGAAGGTCTATCTCTGCGGCAGATATTGCAACGATCTTGCAATGCGTCTGTCCTTTACAACGGTTCCTGAGGACAAGCTTGTCATCATCGAGGATGTGGCGCAGGCTTGCGAGCAGATGAAGCAAAACGGCAGCGAGCATCTGTATGCTGTGACCTGCTTCTCTGACCGCATGAAATTCCTGTCTGCTGTGGAAGTAAAGTGAGGTGCCGTATGGAAATTAAAATTTTGCATATGTTCGGCGACGTGATGAACCTGTACGGAGAGTATGCCAACATGGAAGTGATGAAGCGCTATCTGACAGATCTCGGCTACGATGTCTGCGTGGACACGCTGTCTCTTTATGAGCGCAAGGACATTTCCGGCTATGATTTCTACTACATGGGATCGGGCACGGAGAAGAATCAGAAGCGTGTACTGCCCGAGCTGAAACACTATGAGCCTGCGGTGAAGGCTGCTTGCGAGAGCGGAAAAACGATGCTCTTTACGGGCAACAGCTTCGAACTCCTCGGTTCAAAGATCACCGCTGCAGACGGTATGCAGTATGAAGGCTTGAATCTTGAAGATTTCGTGACGATAGAGGGCAAGCGCCGCATCGTCGGCGATGCGATTGCGCAGTTGGGTGAGCAGAGGTTTGTCGGTTTTATCAACAAGTGCGGCAAGACAAGCGGAATTAAAAACTCTCTGTTTGAGATGCGTATGGGTTTTGGAAACGACAAGGAGAAGGGGACGGAGGGGCTGCGGATCCGCAATTGCTTCGGCACCCATCTGACCGGCCCGATTATGGTAAAGAACCCGAATTTCCTTGCTATGATTGCAGGCCTTGTGATAGGTGAGGAGCTGCCTGCACCGACCTACGAAGCCATGAAACGCAGCTACGAAACCACGCTAAAGGCTTTGGAAGCTCGTCTGAGTGAGCAAAAGTGATAAAGGGGCTGTCTCATTAAAAATGGGGCAGCCCCAGAAAAATACATCGACCGGCATTGTACAAAGAGCTGTACAAATGCCGGTCGATGGCGTATAATTATGGTGTGAATAATAACAACACGCAGGTA
>SVMF01000004.1 GCA_015067565.1 Oscillospiraceae bacterium
CTACCTGCGTGTTGTTATTTTTCACACCATAATTATACGCCATCGACCGGCATTTGTACAGCTTTTTGTACAATGCCGGTCGATGTATTTTTCTGGGGCTGCCCCATTTTTAATGAGACAGCCCCTTCTTAATTTGAATATCTGTGATTTTGTCAGTTGGCGCAGTTAATTATTTACAACATTTTCGATAAAACGCATCAGAATTGCAGCGACTTGGGCGCGGGTTGCGTTACCCTGCGGCAGGAGTTTCCCGTCCGAACCGTTGATTAAGCCTTCTGCCACTGCCCAACAAATGGCTTCATTTGCGTAGGCACTGACTCTGTTTCCATCGGGGAAGTTGCTTAAATCAGCTCTTGCGGAAGTATCAATACCATTACTATTTGCATAGCGGTAGAGGATCGCCGCCATCTGTTCACGGGTGATATTGCCATTGGGGTCAAACTTATTGTTGCCGACACCGCCGACAATACCATTGTGGGCCGCCCACGCAACGGCATCTGTGTACCACTGTCCATTGGGCACATCAGAAAAGGTGTTTGTGCCTTCCAATGGCTTACCTGCGTATCTCCACAGGACGGTCACAAGCATCGCTCTTGTCATTGCTGTATTCGGCTCAAAGGTATTTGCGCTCATACCGCCAAACAAACCATTCGTTACTGCGAAGTCCACGTATTCGTGGAACCAATCGCTTGCCTGAACATCCTTGAACTTCGCACTCGGACAGCTTGCACCACCATCACAAGGCTTGCTTTCTCCCGTTGCCGGGATTACCTCTGTTGTCGTTGCGGCGCAACGTGTGCAAGTGTAGGTCTTAATACCCACTTCGCTTGCAGTAGGCGGTACTGTAATTACACCGCTGTTCCAGTTGTGACCGAGTGCATCCGTATGGGAATCTACAAAGCTGTCGCCGCAATTTGCACAGGCGTGAATTGTATAACCCTGCGCTGTGCAGGTAGGTGCGCTAATAACAGATTCATAGCTATGCCCAAAGGCAACTATGCTCTCTTGCGCAACAAGGATTTCGCCACAAACATCACAATGCTTGCCCTCGGTTGAACCTGCTTCTGTACAAGTCGGCATTACCGCTTCGTCTACAACCTCTATATGACCGAGTGCTTCAATTGTGTCAGCGGTATATGCATCTTCGCAAACGGAGCATTTATAGTTGGTATAGCCCACCTCGGTGCAAGTAGGTGGTACCACAACGGCATCGTAACGGTGTCCAAGTGCCTCTACCACCGAAGTATAAGTATCATTACAGCTTACACAGGTATATACCCTCTCACCGTTTTGGGTGCAGGTTGCTTCGAGTACTACAACACCTTCGTCCCATTCATGAGCGCAGGGCTCAGCAATGTTCGCTATCATATCAGAATCCACAACAAAACGTACCGATCTTCTCTGTTCTTGCGAGTTTGCTGTTGGTTTGGGGGAATCATAGGCGTATTTGATATCCGTAATGGACAAAATCCCGTTCTCGCTGTTGTTAGATATGGTGACGTAAACACACCGCTTGTTCGAATCTGTTTTGTCAGTTTGCCATATAGAGTTAGAAATATCCAAAGGATAATACAGCGCAGTGGCAGTCCCAATGTTCGATGTAGCTTCACTCGATGCTGCGGCTGAAGCGGAGACAGCGACTTTCGTGTTCATAGAAACAGCGGTGCCATCTGCGCTCCTTGCTCCAATATCGATGCTTACAGGAATCGTGCCTTCCACTTCAAGTTTGAAGGCGATTGCATTGCCCGAAGCAAGGTAGACCTCATTGTTCGGGCCGAGTGCGGCATATTCAGCAATTTTGTTTGTTTCGCCCTTTGTATCCAAATAGACTACACCGTCCATGGTTGCGTCTGTGACATCTTTGCTTGCATCAATTAAAATATCTCTGAGTTCTTTGAAGGTCGGGTCTGCTTCGCCGTGAGACTGATAGAGCTTGTAAGCCTCGGCGCTGTCTGCATCGGTAGCGTCGGTGTTGATCGGATTATAGATACGCACGGCATCGAAGAAGAACTCACCGCCACGGTCGAGCGCGCCGTTAAAAGCGTTATTATTGCTCGAGTCATCAAAGTCATAGGGCGCATTGACGAAGATATGGACGGTATAAGTACCATGCGCCAGGCCCTCGACAGAAACGACAGGAATCTGATGCAGCTCGATCGAGCTCTTGTTGATAACGGAAGCTGACTTTTTCATGATGCCGTTTTCGTCGCATACGATGACACGCAGTGCACCTTGGTCAGCGCCGACGCGGCTAATGATATCGAAGCCCGTTCCGGTAAAGGTGAATTTTGCCTCGGTATATTCGCTCACACTGCCGTAATTGATCGTGTAGATCGTCTTGCCTGCTTCGTCCTTGCCGGCTACCTGCATATTCGGCACGCCCGTACCCTCGACAAACAAGCTGCTGCCGTTGGAGAGCTTGGTGTCATTTTCATAGGTGCTGTCGTAGCCGTAAACGATCTCGGTCTGCTCTGTTTTCACATCATCATTTGCGGCATTGGTGCCGTCATCGACATTCTGCCAAGACTGATTGTACTTCGCACGAACTGCCTCGAAGTTTGCCTTCTTGCCGATGTAGATGTAGTCATATGTAATTACACCTTGCCGGTCACTTAGTGGGTATAATTCATCCAGAGTGATGCGGATTCTGCTGATATTTTCATAGTTTTGCAGTTCGCTTGCAGGGATTTCCAGGGTGAAGTAGCTTTCATTTTCCAAATATTTCTGATCAATCTCGATCTTTTTATAATCATTATTATCGTTCAGCCTGACAATCGCCATCTCTGTCGTGGTACCATCTGCGTATGGGTAGAAGTGAACCTTGGCATAAGCTTGCTTGGATGTGTCGAAGTTTTCCACCTTCAGTCGAACATAAATAACATCCGTTTCTGCATTTTTAGCCGAATAGTTTAGATAGCTCGTCTGAATATAGTGACTGTGATAATCCGTTACATCCGCGACATTACTGAGGTCTTCTTTCGTTGTAAGAGCCAACGTGCCTTCCGCATTGTTGTAATCAAGTTCCACCAGGGTTTTCGTGCGGCGAGTCCAAGAACCGATGTCATAGTTTTTACCGTTATAAACCGGGCTTGTATAACGGATGCGGTCAAGATTAGAGTCCTTGAAATCGAAGTACAGATATGTATTGTCATCCACAGTTTGTGTATTTGACTGCTTCACAGTGCTGTCAAACACGCCCTCTGCAAAATCGGTTTCATAATACATAATGGTCGAAGGTACCACATTGACAGGAACTATACGGTAATATTCCTGCCCATCCTCAGTAGTAATTTT
Source organism: Oscillospiraceae bacterium (assembly GCA_015067565.1). Lineage (GTDB taxonomy): Bacteria > Bacillota > Clostridia > Oscillospirales > Oscillospiraceae > JAZOXB01. The sequence continues at coordinate 3,295 of SVMF01000004.1, forward strand.
GACCTTGCAATTCAGTTGAACAACTTCCGAAATTATAGCCGTGGGAGTGAAACGCAAGGTTTCCATTTTTCCGTCTGCATCGGCATCCGAAAGCGTTGCTGTTGCCATACTTTTATCAGAAGCATCTGCATAGATCAGCTCGGTCAACTCCAGATTGTCTATCAGCTCTGCTGGAATATCGGTAATCGTCAGCCTATTCAGCAGATTGATTTCTACCGTCCTTGCAAATGTGAGCACAATATCTTGCACTGCAGCGTTGGTTTCGCATTGGCAACCATCACACTTGCCGTCGCCGTTGGCATCCGTATGCAGCAGCTTGTCAATCGGCTCTGTGTAGGTGTGAGAAGCATCATTGGCGCATGTGTAAGTCATAACGCCCTCTGCGGTGCAGGTCGGTTTTGTGGTCACTACGCCTGTATCATAACTGTGTCCGGTTGCGCTCGTCGGAGCATCCTGATAGCTATCGCCGCAATAAACGCAGGTATGTGTTGTATAGCCGTCTGTTGTACATGTCGATTCTGTTACAACTGCTTCGTAGCCGTGGTAGCACAAAATAGGGTATCCCTTATTAACGCCTTCCGTATCATCCAGGAAGTAGTTATAGGTTGCATTCAACACATCGGCGTAGCCACGAAGTGTGGCTTTGCTGACCCGCTTTGCACCTTCGACTACAAGCGGCTTCGTGTTACCGGAGATTGCCACGATTGAGTGACCTGCAGTATAAGAATTTCTGACCGTTGGTGTGCCCGTGTTTGTGCTCGATACAGTTGCGACAAATCCGACATAATTGCCAACGCTGTAGCAGTCTTCGATTAATGCTGTTTTTGCGTTGGAAGTAATTTGTCCTACCAGACCGCCAACCGTACTCGATCTGCTCTTAGCCTGCGTACTGCCGCGGTTGAAGCAGCTGAGTATCTGACAGTTGCCGTTGATGTAGCCGACAAGTCCGCCAACAACCTTCGGCGCAAACACCACCGCTTTATTATAGCAAGCAATCAGCTTGCTGCTGCCTGCCATATTTGCTACTATGCTACCGCAAAATGCTTCGGTTTTTCCAGATGAGTTTAGAACATCATTGCCGATGACAGAACCGCTTTCAATTCCCAATGCTGTAATCGTCGAGTTTTGCACCCAGCCAAAGAGGCCCGTATAATGAGCATCCATCTCAAAGATATTCAACCGATAAATTTTGTGATTTTGTCCATTGAAGTTACCCTTGAAGATTCGGTTTGTTGTACCATCAACATCTTTGCCGCCGATGGGAAGAAATGGTTTGTTTTCCATATCCAGATCCGCATTCAAAACGAAGTTCTTACCGGAAAATGTCTCGCCATTGCGGACATAGTAAGAAAGAAGCCTCAAATCGTCTGCCGTATTGATTTGGTAAACACCGTCTACCAACGTCAGCTCAGTAGATTTACCTGCATTCTCCCAAGCCAAGACAGGATAGCGGCGGTTTTTGGTGAAGAAGTCCTTTGCATAGCCGGTGCCCAAATTGCTATTGCCATCCGTAACATTTCCATCTGCATCAGGTGCAGCTTGCATAAGTTCCGTCAAAGCAATCACCTTGCCATTTTCCTCAGTCAAACGGCTGCCCAGCACTGTGCCGGTGACCGTATAGCAGTTCGTGGCAGCAAGCGTCGCTGCGCTGTTAGCCGCTCCCACGATGCCGGAGCTGACTGAACCTCGATTGTAGCAGTTTGTGAACGTCACTCCTGCACTACTGGCAAGCTGACCTGCGATACCACCAATACTTCCGTCACTACCGCCTATCAATCCGGAGTTATAACAATTCGTAATCTCACATCCACTTCGGATCAAGTAACCTACAACACCAGCAACATAAGAGCTTCCGCAAACATTGGCCTTATTGTAGCAATTCAAAATATCGCCGCCACGCATTGAACCGCAAAGTCCTGCGCTCATATTGCCGCCCCAAACTCTGCCGGATTCAATGCCCACGTTTTTGATAACTGCGCTTTGTGCTTCGCCAAATAAGCCCACATAGCGGTTGGCTGATGAAATGCTTAAATTATAAATTGTATGTCCGCCACCATCGAAAGTGCCGACAAAATATTTGATTGTAATATTAGCGCCGGGAGCATTGCCGCCGATGGGGATCCATTCTTCGCTGCCAAGATCAAGGTCAGCGCAAAGCTTGACGGTTTTGCCCGAAAAGCTCGTGCCAAGCTCATTGACCATATACGCCAATGCTCGTAAATCCTTGACCGTATGAATTTCATATTGCTTTTCGTTCGTGGAAAGCGGTTTGAGCTCAACTCCGTAGGCAGACTTATATATTGAAGATTTTAATACGGGATAACCAAAGTTCAAAGGTCTTGCGTTATCGAGCTTGAATGTGTCTGCCAATGCTGTAGGCACTGCCTTCAGCGTCGTTTCCGTGAGTATCTCACAGTCAACAAGTTTGTAGTTCTCTTCCGGCAGTTCGGTATAAACCAACGGGCCGGTTAGCGCGTACGCATTTGTAATTACTACACCCTCGACTTCGCTTATCACATCGCAGATCAAACCGCCCGTGCGCTTGGCTGTAACAGTACAAGCCGCATAAGCGTTTGTGATTTTGGTATTGGAGGCCCAACTGAACAAGGTGCCGATCAAGCCGCCCGCATTGCCGTCCGTTGCCGTGACATTGCCGACAGCGTAAACATCGGTAATCGTCGCTTGTCCGCTTGTGCCAACCAAGCCGCCGACTGTTTCGACACCTGTGACCGTTGCCTGCGCAAAGCTGTTTTTAATGATGGCAGCCGCAGAGATTCTGCCTGCGAGCGCACCGACTTTGTGACCGCCCTCGACATAAGCTCTGACAATGCCGAGATTCTTGACCTGATGGCGCATATTGCCAAAGAAACCGACATAATGATTACCCGAGGTGATGCGCATATTTAAGACAGAGTAGCCCTGTCCATCGAACGTGCCTTCGAAGGACTTGCCTGCATCGAGATCAACGTCTTCACTACCTGCCGAAACTTTGTTGCTATTGCCACCGATGGGTGTCCATTCACGATTTTCCAAATCGATATCGCGCGTTAAACGGATGGTTTTCCCGTCATAGTCCGTAATGCCTGCATTGACATTGTAAGCCACCAAGCGAAGTTGTGCGACTGTAGACAGATACAGGTCATCCGGAAGGGTTGTGGTATTCTGCCATTGGAGGATCGGGTAGCCGCCGTTTTTCCACTCGCAGTCATAGATAAACTCCTCGCCAAGATCGATGGCAACGGTCACCATCTGCACCTTGTTCAAAACACGGCTGGTTGTGTAATCGTCCTTGCCTTCGCTGACAGAGATCGAGGCACTCTTGAGCGGAATCGAAGAATAACAGTTTGTTGCCGTGACTTTGGCGACAGTATCACTATAGCTGCCGATCATGCCGCCGTTGCCGCTTGCATCGGCCGTCTTGCCGACATAGTAGCAGTTGGTCAATGTGAGTTGTGCATTTTTCGCAATGTAGCCGACCAAGCCGCCTGCGGTCGTGCCGCTGCTGAGAACATCACAGTTGGCATAAGAATTATGCACATTGATCACAGAATTCATGCTGATCTGGCCAATCAAGCCGCCGCTTTTTCCGTCAGCACTTGCCGAACCGGGATATGTCACGACCGTCGCACGGTTAAAGCAGTTTGAAACGCTTGTATTATCTCTCACTTCACCGATGAGGCCGCCTGCGATGGATTTTGCAATGATCGTGCCGCTTTCGATGCCGAAATTTCGAATTGCAGCGTTAGAACTCGTTGCACCAAAGAAGCCGACCTTTTCTCCCTGCGGTTTGAAAACCACAAGATTCTTGATGACATGGTTGTCACCTTCAAAAATACCGTTATAATTGATACCACTGCCTGCGCCGCCGATGGGCATTAAGGTTCTGCCCTTCATATCGATATCGTTTATGAGGCGTACGGTCTGTCCGCTGAAATATTTACCGTCCTTGACCCACTGTGCAAGGAAGCAAAGCTCTTCCACCGTAGAAATCACAAATTCATTCTGCGCATTTTTCTTCAGTGCGGTGACAGCGGGGTCATAGGCCGCAATCAGCTCGCTCATATTTTCGATCGTCTGCGTGGGAAGAGGCTTGCTTTCGTCACTGCTTGTCAAAACAGGCGTAAAGACAATATCAATCGTTGCGCTTGTGACATTCGTCAGCTTGATAACCAGCTTGGAAAAGCCTTCGTTTGCTGTCTGACCCGAAGGATTCGGAGAAGTCGACAGAGGCACAGCTTCCATCGATGTAAATACCGCATCGGACGAAGACGGGATCTGTGCCAAAAGGGTCTTGCCGTTTTGGATCAAGGTTGCGGTCTTTCCATCGGTGGAAATGCTGATATCCGCCTGTGTATGCGCAAACCAATAAATGGTCGATGCCTCCGAGCAGGTGATCTCGTCACGCAGGCGTACTCTCATACGGTTATCAAACAGTGCCAAAGAACGAGTTGCCGAAGTTACCTTGGAATAATCATCATAAGCATCTGTCATATCGACCGTAGCATAGCCGCCGTCGTAGCCGCTCATATAATCCGTAATCTGACACTGCGCATCAACGGACTGACCGCCCAAGCTGTCAGGATTGACCACAATAGTATTCTGACCTTCAGCACGAGCGCAATAATATGTCCAACGGGTCCCCGTATCCTCAAAACGGTCAAAATAACCAGTCAGATCATAGTTATCCTTGCCTAAGTCAGCAAACCATATTTCGCCCATAGCTTCCATAACGAATGTGCCAATGTCCATATTCGAGTGCGCTGTGAGATTTGCTCCCGATTTAATGGCCGTATAGATTTGGCGCTCGTCATCACTGAAGCTGCGGAAGGTTGCCACAGATTCAAAATGGTCATTGTAAAGGAGATAGTCCAACTGTTCCTCTTCGTCTGTCGCACGTTCAGCCAAATCGGGATCATACCACAAGAGTGACAAATATTCATCGAAATAAAGGTTGCTCGTCTGACGGTCACGCTGGTAGACAGATAGTTCCGGCATATTAAACCGCTTTGCGTACCAATGCAGAATACCGCAATCCTTGATGCCGTCGTTGCCATCCCCAAAATTAAAGTTTGTAGTATAGCCGTTTGTCGCAATCAAATATTTTCCGGTATCCTGAAATCCCGTCAAATCGGAAAGACCGAAATCTGTCCCCAAAACGGAATCCAGAGTGTCCATAAAATAAACCGTAAAGCTCAACCCGCATATGGAGTAGTCAGGACCTTCGGGATATGCACCGTTGGGCGAATAGTGCATAGAAAGCGGAATGTTACTGACCGCATTAGAGATAATTTGCGCACTCAGCTCGGGATAATCTTCAAAAACGGCTGCTGCCGCAACGGATAGACCGCCGTTGCACCACGGATTCCAGTTGTGGTTTTCCGTCAAGCGCTGCCGGATCGTTTCCGTGGGATTTTCCAGCGTAGAAAGACCCAAATCATACAGTCCGTTCCTGATGGTGGTTCGCTCATCTTCAGTCATAAAGTGATACAGCCAGTCATAGCCCAGACCTATAGCGAAACACATCGAAGCAGTGTCCAGATAGCTCGACGAATGCCAATCACTATAAGCACACGCATTGATCATTTCCTGAACCGCTCGCTCAGCAAAACGGCGTTCGCCGCTAATATGCCAAATCATAGCACCCCACAGCACTCGCTGTGTCGTTGCACTGCCGATTGAGGGATTTGATCTTGAAAAGTCGCCATCCAAAAGCGGTTCAGAAAGCAGATCCTCACAGAACATATATATTCTTCCATACAGCATCCTCATATAGGGGTCTGTATTCACAAGCTTACGGATTCTTGCAAAATCATCCTCACTTGCCATGATTCTCGGGTGAACATCTTTGGAACGACTATTGAACAAGTCTGTCACTGTCTGCACGGATGCAGCAATTTCGCTTTCGGAACTGACAGATGATGTCGTTTCCGCAGCCGCTACCTCTGTTATGGATAGTGCAGGCAACATACCTGCAACCATAGCAAGAAGCAGCAATAGAGAGATGCATCGTTTTAACATAATATTCCTCCTTGAGTGTTTCTCAATGTGAACTTTCGGTACCGCGGGTGTTGACATTCAAAAACCTATCATTTATAATAATATTCGGTAAAATTTGAATTGTTATTTAAGCGGGGCGCAAAGTTCACTTTGCGCCCCACAGGTATTGCAATCCGAAACAAAATTGTGTATAATTCAAATAAACGAAAAAAGGCTTCCGTCCCATGTCATTGCGAGGAGGAATTTATGCCGACGCGGCAATCTCAAAATCCCGATGTTATCCGCATTTCGGCTGAAAAATCGAACTTTTAGTCTGAGATTTCCACGCCCTTCATGCTCGCAATGACACAGTAGGAAAGCCTTGTCAGATTTGGAAACACTATGTAGCAATTTACTGGTGAATTAAGTGAACTTTTTTATCCAATTTCCTCTTCTTTCGCCCAGCAGAGGAAGGTTTTGTGGGCGATTCCAAGCTGTTTTGATGCCGCCCTTGCGGAAATTTTGCCCTCTTTCCAGGCTTTTTTGAAGCTTGGAAACGCAAGCGGCCGCTCCATTGGCTCCCGTCCGAACCTGACACCTCTTGCTTTGGCGGCGGCAATGCCCTCTTTTTGCCGTTGGCGAATAAATTCGCGCTCTGTTTGCGCCACATAAGAGAGTAATTGAAGCACAATATCCGCAATCAGCGTGCCGGTCAAATCCCTGTTCTTCCGAGTGTCCAACAAGGGCATATCAAGTACAACAATCGCCGCTCGTTTTTCTTTTGTGATAAGGCGCCACTGCTCCAAAATTTCTTCATAATTTCTGCCCAGCCTGTCGATGCTCTTGATCACAAGGACATCGTCGGGCTTTAATTTTCTGATGAGCCTGCGATATTGCGGCCGCTCAAAATCCTTCCCCGATTGCTTGTCCATGAAAATCTTGTCTACCGCAAACTCCTGCATCGCAATCATCTGCCGATCCTCATTTTGCTCTTTTGTTGACACTCGTACATATCCGTATGTCATATTATCAGCCTCCATTCCGCTAATACTATAACATTTCCGTTTGTTCCACCCACTATGCTGACCGGAGCGCTAATCCTTCGCAAACAACGCACGTGCCAAAAAGATTCTCACTCCTGCACACAAGGAAGGACTCAGACACCTGCTGAATTTCAAATTCAAAAAACATTCCCGTTATAATCTCCCTGCTGATCGTTTGAAGCTGATCGAAAAGCAGATTTGGCGCAGAGCAAAGGAACTTTTAGACTAAATTGCGATAGCACACTTCGATGTTTGAAGTGTGCTATCTTTTATAGCAAAAACCGAGCAAGCGACGACGCCTGCTCGGTTTCTCATATTTATTGTGCGCTTTCTGCGCTTACTTTCTCATATGCCAAAGTGTAATTGTCGAGTGAAAAATTCTCAATTGCTTCTTCCAATTCATATTCGTATTCTGTCATATACATTTGAAGAAACTTCTGTCCTGCCGTATAGCCGTTGGCTACAGTTTCATTTTCCGGATTGGCGGTCAAACTTTTGAGTATTGTTTCATAATCAAAATACGCTGCCGGGTCGGCTGACATGCCGGCTGTAAAGGTGAACGGACACATATCGCTCAGAAGATCACACAAGCTAAACGGATGGGGGCAATAGGCTTTTTCGATTGCTTGAATATGTTGTTGAGCGTATGATAGAATGCAATATAGCACCTTTCGTGATAATTTCTTTCCATAATAATTGCTCCCAAATAAAGGAATTACCTTTGTGTCTAAAACCTTTCACTCCGTATCGCTTTTGCCTAGATTGCATCTTGAGCACAAAGTTTGCAGGTTTTCAAGCGTTGTTTCACCGCCTTTTGACCAAGGAATGATGTGGTCAATATGTAACTCTATTGACGGATCTTTTGCAGGAGATGCCCCACAAGCACAGCATTTGAAGTTATCGCGTTTTAAGACTTGATATCTTAGTTTATCAGAAATTACTCTTGTGTGTTTCTTTTTGTGATTAGATTTCGGCTTGCTTTTAATGCCGCAGTTTGGACATTTACGAAGCCACACATCGCACCCATTTGCTAAATATTTATGCCCACAGTCCAGGCACCCCATCTCATAAGCTTTCGCACTACTATGTGTTTCGGATATTCCTCTGTACCCGAGATTCTTTTGATTGTTTTTGTTGATATAACCTGCATCTGTTGTTCTCATATTTATAACTCCAGATTTTTTATCTATATTTATGATATCGGTTTTTACATATTTTTAATAGAAATCCTTTTTTCTTGCCAAATAGAATCTCCCTTTTCATCCTTCGGGTACGCACTCTCTGAATAGCGGACTTGCCGCTTTTCATATAGTGTAGTATCAATTTTGAAAGGAGTAGATTATGGCAGAAAACGAAAAATCTACGACCGTAAAAAGTGTTTTCAAAAGCGGCGAAAGCACTACTACTGAGCGAGAATTCACTGACAAGTGGATCGAGCTTATCAATACTTTAGAAAGAAGCAAAAGCGGAAACTTTTGCGAAAAAGCGTGACTAAAGGAACCATTTATGGTATAATGGATGTGGAAACAGCTTGTTCTATCTCAAAAGGAGATGGAAAATTGAAAGTAGCTATTTATTGCCGCTTATCCGAAGAAGATAGAAACAAGCAGGTTGAAACCGACGATAGCAACAGCATACAGAATCAGAAAGCAATGCTGGTGCAATACTCTCTTGAACAGGGGTGGGAGATCTACTGTATTTACAGCGACGACGATTACGCCGGTGCGGACAGACGCCGACCAGAGTTCAACCGTCTATTACAGGACGCCGAAGCGAGAAAATTTGATATTATCCTCTGCAAGACACAATCCCGTTTCACCCGTGAGCTGGAGCTGGTGGAAAAGTACATCCACGGTTTGTTCCCCATTTGGGGCATTCGCTTTGTCAGCATCGTGGATAACGCAGACACCGACAACAAGGGCAACAAAAAATCCCGACAGATCAACGGCCTTGTGAACGAGTGGTACTTGGAGGATATGTCCGACAACATCCGCAGCGTTCTGAAAAACAGACGGGAAAACGGATTCCATATCGGTGCTTTTGCCCTTTATGGGTACAAAAAAGACCCCGATCAAAAGGGGCATCTGATCATCGACGAGGAAGCCGCCGCTGTTGTCTGTGAGGTATTCACCCTCTTTTCGCAGGGCTATGGCAAAACCGCAATCGCCCGTATGCTCAATGACAGAGGCATCCCCAATCCAACCGAGTACAAACGTCTGAAAGGTCTGCGTTATAAGCAACCTACCGCCAAAAACAGCACACTTTGGAAATACTTTGCGATTTCCGATATGCTGGTCAACGAGATCTACATTGGCAATATGGTGCAGGGCAAATACGGCAGTATTTCCTACAAAACCAAGCAGAACAAGCCACGCCCCAAAAGTCAATGGTACATCGTTGAGGGTACTCACGAACCCATCATTGACCGCGAGCTTTGGGACAGAGTGCAGAAGATGATCAAGGAACGTGCAAAGCCTTTCGACGTGGGCACCATCGGTCTGTTTGCAAGAAAGGCTCGCTGTGCCAACTGCGGATATGTGATGCGCTCCTCTAAAAATCGGGGCAAGCATTATTTGCAGTGCTCCAACCGTCACGTGGCGAAGGATGCCTGTATCGGCTCTTTTATCTCGGTTGACAAATTGGAACAGATGGTCATTGACGAGTTGAACCGACTTTCTGAAGAGTATCTGAACAAGGACGATTTGGAACGGAAGATCGAGTTCTGCAGCAATCTGCAAGTGCAGAAAGACAGTATCCTTAAAAACATCGCCACCTACGAAAAGCGTGTTGCGGAACTGTCTAAAGGTATTCGGGAACTGTACATGGATAAAGTCAAGGGATTGATCAGCGCATCCGACTACTCTGTAATGTCGAAAGACTTTGTTGATGATCGTGACCGTTTGGAACGACTAATCGCAGACAGCCGCAGACGGGTTGAGGAACTGGATGTAAAGCTTGAAGTCGGTGACAATCGAAAAGAAATCATTGAGCGTTATACTAATCTTGAGCACCTGAATCGTGAGATGGTTGAGATCCTGATTGACTACATTTCCGTAGGAAAAAGGATCAAAGGAACCACCGATGTACCCATTGAAATTCACTGGAATTTTTGAAGGTTGTCTTTACAAAGGCGTACCTACAAAAACCTTGCGCCAACGAAAAACCCAGTGTTTTCAAGGGTTTTTCGCACCGTGTTCTTCTTATGAGTTCGCAGCAGAACAAAAAGCACGCACGACCTATGACAACATTCTGCGTCTTTCAGATGATCCCGATGTGAATGATGTCATCAAGTTCCTGCGTGCCAGAGAAATCGTGCATTTCCAGCGTTTCGGCGAAGCAATGGAGAAGCTGCGGCAGCGACTGAATGAGAAAAACATTTATGCAATGAACCCTGCAATCCAGCAATAAGAACAGGCAGGCTGCAGCCAAAGCTGCAGCCTGCCATACTTATTACAATTCGGAGCAAATATCAGATGCAGCCTTCATGCCTGCAGAAGAATCGCCGACGATCGCACGAACATCGGCAAGCAGCTTCTGAAGCTGCTCATAATCGTTGCGGAACGCATCATAAACGGTCGCAATATCCTGAGCGCTTGCACTGAGTCTCTCATCAGCCTGCGTAAAGATCGCCCTCATACGCTCGGCAGATGCGTTTGCACGCTCTCTTGCGATTCTCTCGGTCATCTCGGCTCTGCGGTAAGCAGCCAGCTCCAGCTCGTTAAAGTCGGTGGCCGTAGGTGCAACAGGCGCAGCAGGAATCGGAGCAATCGGGGTCTCGAGCACAGGGGCAGGCTGCTCCACTGCGGCCAACGCCTCTTCCGCAACCTCGGGTTCAGCAATCAAGGCCATACGAGCTGCCTCAAGTTCCAAAGACAGCGCCTCATTTTCGGCAGTCAGACGCTCGATCTCTGCACGAGCCTCGGTCAACGCATCCTGCAAACGAGCACTCTCTTCCTTCTGCATACGCATTGCCTTATCGTGATTCGCAGTCTGCTGCTGAATGAATTGCACAACATCGGTTCGGTTAAAGCCATGTAACGAAGAACGGAAATTATCAACTGCTGCCATAAGAAACCCTCACATTCTTTGAAATCTTATGATTTCATTTTTCACATTATAACACGCAAATTGTCGAAAGACAATAGACAACAGCATTTTTTCTTAAAATGTATTTAATTTTTTCTCAGAAATCGACTTTACATTGAAACACATATCTGTTATAATAACGCTACAGGCGCCGGTGGCTCAATGGATAGAGCATCAGATTCCGGTTCTGACGGTTGGGGGTTCGAGTCCCTTCCGGCGTGCCAAGAATAAAAAAGGGGGGCTTTTGCCCCCTTTTTTAATTTGCTCGCCGAAGGAATAGTCATCGAAGGTGAAATGCAACAGTCCAGTCAACTGTTGCCGCCGACGTCTCGACGAAGGCGAATTTCTATCTGCTCCTCCAGGAGCGGATGCAAACGAGTCCATTTTCGACGTGTCAAAAAAATTCTGATTCTATAGGGATATCCGGATTTCAGACTGTCGAAAGTGTTCTTATCATGTCATCGCGAGAAGCGCAGTGAAATGACGATCTCAGTCCGAAAGTTTGCCGTTCTACTGATACGCAGAGGAAACATGAACCTTTGAGATTGCACGGCCGCCTGATCTGTGGCCTCAAAATGACAAAACGGTCGTCTATCGATACGCTCAAATCCGGATCTTTATTGGAGCATCCAAATTTTTGATACAAAAATCGGGGAAGGCCATGCCTTCCCCGATTCATTTTATTTCAGTTCGTTGTCGATCATATCCTGCGTCACTTCGGACTCAGGCCACTCAGTTGCAGTGTAATCACGGTACATATCCAGACCGGAGCCGGCCGGGATGAGCTTACCGATGATAACATTTTCCTTTAGGCCGACAAGGTTATCGACCTTGCCCTTGATGGCAGCCTCGGTCAGAACCTTGGTGGTCTCCTGGAAGGATGCTGCCGACAGGAACGACTCGGTAGCCAGGGACGCCTTGGTAATACCCATGAGTATGAGAGAATTGGTTGCCAGACGCAGATCCTCCTCGCCTGCATCGATGCGGCGCTGAACGACCTCATTGGCATCATCGAACTCAAGAACATCCACGACAGTACCACTCAGAAGCGTGGTGTCCCCGGGATCCTCAACGCGCACCTTGCGCATCATCTGACGGATGATGACCTCGATGTGCTTGTCGTTGATGTCAACGCCCTGCTGGCGGTAAACCGCCAGAACTCCCTGCGTCAGGTAGTTCTGAACTGCCTCGACACCGGAGATACGCAGAACATCGTGCGGATTCAGTGCACCGTCGGTGATCGGATCGCCCTTGCGGACACGCTGACCCTGCGTAGGCTTCAGGCCGACAGAGTACGGAACCTGATACAGACAAACCTCGCCGTCGTCTGCGGTGACGGTGATGTCGCGCAATGCGCTCTTATGGCTCTCGTCAATGTCGATCACGCCATCAATTTCAGAGATGATCGCCATCTTCTTGGGCTTGCGAGCCTCGAAGAGCTCCTCAACTCGGGGAAGACCCTGGGTAATATCGTCACCTGCGACACCGCCGGTATGGAAGGTACGCATGGTAAGCTGAGTACCAGGTTCACCGATGGACTGTGCGGCTATGATACCGACAGCCTCGCCAGGGTTGACAAGCTCACTGGTCGCAAGGTTCATGCCGTAGCACTTGGCGCAAACGCCGCTGCGGGCACGGCAACCGAGCACCGTGCGGGCGTAAACATGGTCAATGCCATGAGCAACGAGCATCTTTGCATCGTCCTCGGTCATCATGCGGTCATTGGAGATGAGGACCTCCCCCGTCGTCGGATCGACGACATCCTCGACAGCAAAACGGCCATGGATACGGGCAGCGAAGGTCTCGATGACCTGACCCTTTTCCACAACCTCTCCGAGGTTGATGCCGTGCTTGGTGCCGCAGTCGTACTCGCGAATGATGACTTCCTGAGAAACATCGACCAGACGACGAGTCAGATAACCGGAGTCCGCGGTACGAAGAGCGGTATCCGTCAAGCCCTTACGAGCGCCTCTGGAGGAGATGAAGTATTCCAGAACAGACAAACCTTCACGGAAGTTTGCCTTGATCGGGATTTCGATGGTACGGCCGTTGGTGTCTGCCATCAGACCACGCATACCAGCCAGCTGACGGATCTGGTTCATGGAACCACGAGCGCCGGAGTCCGCCATCATATAGATCGGGTTGTAGCGATCAAGGTTTTCCTGCAGAGCGCCGGTAACATCCTTGATCGTCTGCTCCCACTGTTGAACGACAAGGCGATAACGCTCGTCGTTGGTGATAAAGCCGCGCTTGAACTTGCGGTCGATCTTGACAGCCTCTTCTTCAGCGGCTGCGACCAGCGCATACTTCTTTTCAGGGATCGCCATATCCGCAATGGAAACGGTGATAGCACCCTTGGTGGAGTACTTGTAGCCAAGCGCCTTCAGGCGGTCAAGCATCTCAGTAGCAATGGTAAAGCCATGCTTGCGGATGCACTTATCGATGATGACACCGAGCTTCTTCTTTCCTACCAGGAAGCTGACCTCAAGTTCAAAGGCATTGTCCAAATCGGTACGATCCACGAAGCCAAGATCCTGCGGGATCGGCTCGTTGAAGATCAGGCGGCCAACAGTGGCATCTATGATCTTATACTGCATTTGGCCATCGATCTCCTTGCCGTAGCGGACACGGATGGGCGCGTGCAGGCCGATGACACCGCAGCTATATGCCTTTATCGCCTCTTCCACACTGGAATAAGCATGCTTGGGGATGAACTTGGGAGCATTCTTCTTGGAACGCTCGGCATCTTCGAGGGCAGCAGCAACCAGGTCGCCATCCACCAACTGGCCAACAGGCAGGTCATAATCGCCTGCATCGGTCACGAAGACCTCCTCTGCGCCCTTCTCAGCCTTGCCAACGCGGACGTAGGTCAGGTAGTAGGTACCGAGGATCATATCCTGCGTCGGAACAGTAACGGGCTTGCCATCCTGCGGGCGCAGCAGGTTGTTTGCCGAGAGCATCAGCATACGGGCCTCAGCCTGAGCCTCTGCAGACAGCGGAACGTGGATCGCCATCTGGTCACCGTCGAAGTCAGCGTTAAATGCAGTACAGCAAAGCGGATGCAACTTCAGCGCGCGACCCTCGACAAGCACCGGCTCAAAGGCCTGGATACCGAGTCTGTGCAGGGTCGGAGCACGGTTGAGCATAACCGGACGATCCTTGATGATAACCTCAAGAGCATCCCAAACCTCGGGCTCACCCTTATCGATCTTCTTCTTGGCGGACTTGATATTGTTGGCAACACCGTCTTCGACCAACTTCTTCATAACGAAGGGGCGGAAGAGCTCAATTGCCATTTCCTTGGGAACACCGCACTGATAGAGCTTGAGTTCCGGGCCAACCACAATAACGCTACGGCCGGAGTAGTCAACACGCTTACCCAGCAGGTTCTGGCGGAAACGGCCCTGCTTACCCTTGAGCATATCGGAAAGGCTCTTAAGGGCACGGTTGTTCGCACCGGTGACGGCACGGCCACGGCGGCCATTGTCGATCAGAGCATCGACAGCCTCCTGCAGCATTCGCTTCTCGTTACGGATAATGATATCCGGAGCGTTGAGCTGGATGAGTCTCTTCAAACGGTTGTTACGGTTGATGACGCGGCGATACAGATCGTTCAGGTCGCTCGTTGCAAAACGACCACCGTCGAGCTGAACCATGGGACGAATGTCGGGCGGGATGACGGGAAGAACATCCATGATCATCCACTCGGGCTTGTTGCCGGACATACGGAAGGCCTCAACAACCTCCAGGCGCTTGATGATACGCAGCTTCTTCTGGCCGCTTGCGCTCTTGAGTTCAGCACGCAATGAGGAAGCCAGACTCTCCAGCTCGACACCGGCCAACAGCTTCTTGACAGCCTCTGCGCCCATGCCTGCATCGAAGTCGTCCTCATACTTCTCGCGCATATCGCGGTATTCTTTTTCCGTCAGGATCTGACCGAGGCTCAGGGGAGCATCGCCGGGATCGGTGACGATATAGCTGGCAAAATACAGGACCTTCTCCAGCACACGCGGGCTGATATCCAGCAGCAGACCCATGCGTGAGGGAATTCCCTTGAAATACCAGATGTGGCTGCACGGAGCTGCCAGCTCGATGTGACCCATGCGCTCACGGCGCACCTTGGCCTTGGTGACTTCGACACCGCAGCGGTCACAAATCTTGCCCTTGAAGCGGATCTTCTTATACTTGCCGCAATGGCATTCCCAGTCCTTCTGCGGTCCAAAGATCTTCTCGCAGAACAGACCATCACGCTCGGGCTTCAGGGTACGGTAGTTGATGGTCTCCGGCTTTTTGACCTCGCCGAAGGACCAGCTTCGAATCATCTCAGGCGAAGCAATACCAATTTTGATTGCACTGAAAATCTTATTACTCATTGTATTACTTCTCCTTTCTTATTCTTCGTAGTCGTCGGACGGCTCAAAAACAAATTCTTCTTCGAATTCGTCATCTCCGCCGCTCAGGCCGATGATTTCCGAAAGAGCGGAAACATCGCTGTCAACACTGTCAGGATCAATGGCAAAGCCACTGGAGAGAACCTCAGATTCGTCAGTGATGAAGGTCTCACCTGCGGTGTAGACCATATCATCCTCGTCCTCATCACGCAGCTCGATCTCCTCGCCCATATTGTCCAGAACACGGACATCCAGGCACAGAGACTGCAGCTCCTTGACCAGAACCTTGAACGATTCGGGGACACCGGGCTTGGGAACGTTGTGGCCCTTGACAATGGCCTCGTAGGTCTTGACACGGCCATTGACATCGTCGGACTTGACCGTCAAAATCTCCTGCAAGGTATATGCGGCGCCGTATGCTTCCAGCGCCCAGACTTCCATTTCACCGAAACGCTGGCCGCCGAACTGTGCCTTACCGCCGAGCGGCTGCTGGGTAACAAGGCTGTACGGGCCGGTGGAACGGGCATGAATCTTGTCATCGACAAGGTGGTGCAGCTTGAGGAAGTACGGGTAGCCGACCGTGACAAGGTTGTCAAACGGTTCGCCGGTACGGCCGTCATACAGGACGGTCTTGCCGTCTTCACGCAGTCCTGCAAGCTTGAGGGTTTCGCGGATGTCCTTCTCGTTTGCGCCGTCGAAGATCGGAGTTGCAACCTTCCAGCCAAGAGCGTGTGCTGCGTAGCCGAGGTGAACCTCCAAAACCTGACCGATGTTCATACGGGACGGAACACCCAACGGGTTCAGAACGATATCAAGCGGAGTGCCGTCGGGCAGGAAGGGCATATCCTCCTCGGGCAGAACACGGGAAACAACACCCTTGTTACCGTGGCGGCCTGCCATCTTGTCGCCGACAGAAATCTTACGCTTCTGTGCGATATAAACACGGACGACCTTGCTGACACCGGGAGCCAGCTCGTCACCGTTTGCACGGGTGAAGACCTTAACATCGACAATGATGCCGGCCTCGCCGTGCGGAACCTTCAGAGAGGTGTCGCGGACTTCGCGAGCCTTCTCGCCAAAGATCGCGCGGAGCAGACGCTCCTCAGCAGTCAGCTCGGTCTCACCCTTCGGGGTGACCTTACCGACCAGATAGTCGCCGGACTTGACCTCGGCGCCGATACGGATCACGCCATCCTCGTCCAGATCCTTCAGAGCATCCTCGCCGACATTCGGGATGTCACGGGTGATCTCTTCCGGTCCGAGCTTGGTATCACGGGCCTCAGTCTCGTACTCCTCGATATGGATCGAGGTGAAAACGTCCTCACGGACCAGACGCTCATTGAGCAAAATAGCGTCCTCGTAGTTGTAGCCTTCCCATGTCACGAAGCCGATGAGCACATTCTTGCCCAGTGCGATCTCGCCCTGTGCGCAAGCCGGGCCGTCAGCGATGACCTGGTCATATTCCACACGCTCGCCAACCGAGACGATGGGTCTCTGGTTGACGCAGGTGCCCTGGTTGGAGCGAGCAAATTTTGTCAGCGTATGGTCGATCACTTCACCGTTGTCATAGTGAATAGTGATCAGGTTGGCACTGACACGGGTAACAGTACCCTCACCTGCTGCCTTCAGGCAAACCTCGGAGTCAACTGCACACTTCTGCTCAATACCGGTAGCGACGATCGGAGCCTCGGTCACCATGAGCGGTACAGCCTGACGCTGCATGTTGGCGCCCATCAGGGCGCGGTTTGCGTCATCGTTCTGCAGGAAGGGAATAAATGCGGTAGCGATGGATGTCATCATCTTCGGAGAGACATCGAGATAGTCAATCACTTCACGATCGACAGCAATGATCTCGTCACGGTGACGGCAGGTCACACGGTCGTTGATCAGGTAGCCGTTCTCGTCGACGGGCTCCTTGGCCTGTGCAACATGGAAATCGTCTTCCACATCGGCAGACATATAATCGATCTGATCGGTCACACGGGAAGCGATGTACTTGCCGTTCTCGTCATAGATCTTCTCGACTTTGCGGTACGGAGCTTCCACGAAGCCGTACTCGTTGATCTGTGCAAAGCTCGACAGATAGTTGATCAGGCCGATGTTCGGACCTTCCGGGGTCTCAATGGGGCACATACGGCCATAGTGGCTGTAGTGAACGTCACGGACATCGAACGATGCACGCTCTCTGGAAAGACCGCCGGGGCCAAGGGCGGACAGACGGCGCTTATGCGTCAGCTCTGCCAGGGGATTGTTCTGATCCATGAACTGCGACAGCGGAGAGGAACCGAAGAATTCCTTGATGACCGCAGTCACAGGACGGATGTTGATCAGGCTCTGCGGAGTGACCGTATCAAGATCCTGAACGGTCATGCGCTCACGGATAACACGCTCCAGACGGGTGAAGCCAACACGGAACTGGTTCTGCAGCAGCTCACCGACGCAACGCAGACGGCGGTTGCCGAGGTGATCGATGTCGTCAGTCGTGCCTGCGCCGCAGACCACGCAGTTGAGGTAATTGATGGAAGCAAGGATATCGTCGGGGGTAATGTGCTTCGGAAGCAGCTCGTCCATGCGATCCTCGATCGCATCTTCCCACTCATCGGCTGCGACGGTATCGAGCATTTCAAAGAGAACCTTGCGACAAACCTTCTCCTTGATGCCGTACTGTGCCGGATCAAAATCGACAAAGTTCTTCATGTCGACCATATAGTTAGAGAAGACCTTGTGGTTCTTGCCGTTAACGTTGATGACAGCATCACACACGCCTCGGGCAGACAGCTCCTTGGCGCGCTCACGGTTGAGCACATCACCAGGCATTGCGAGGATCTCGCCGGTACGCGGATCGACGATCGGCTCTGCCAGCTCCTGGCCGCTCAGGCGCGTCCAGATGTCCATCTTCTTGTTGAACTTATAGCGGCCGACGCGAGAAACATCATATCTTCTTGCATCGAAGAACAGAGAATCCAGATAAGCAGCTGCATTATCGACTGTGGGGGGCTCGCCCGGGCGCAGACGGCGGTAGATCTCCAAAAGAGCTTCCTCGCGGTTCTTGCAAGTGTCCTTCTCGATGGTAGCCTTGATACGCTCATCCTCACCGAACATCTCCAGAATCTGTGCATCGGAGTCAACACCCAGGGCACGGATCAGACAAGTGATCGGCAGCTTGCGATTCTTATCGATACGCACGGAGAAGACATTCTGCAGGTCGGTCTCGTACTCCAGCCATGCGCCGCGATAAGGAATGACCGTAGCAGTGTACATATGCTGGTCAGCCTTGTCGACGGTGTCGCCATAGTACATACCGGGGCTACGGACGATCTGGGAAACGATGACACGCTCCGCACCGTTGATGACAAAGGTGCCGCCGTTGGTCATCAGGGGGAAATCACCCATAAAGATCTCCTGATCCTTGATCTCGCCGGTCAGCTTGTTGAGCAGGCGGACGCGAACCTTGATCGGCTTTGCATAGGTAGCATCGCGCTCCTTGCATTCTTCGACCGTGTACTTTGGCTTCTCATCGAGGGAGTAATCCAGGAAGGATAGCTCGAGATTACCTGTGTAGTCGGTGATTGCATCGACATCACGGAACACCTCACGAAGGCCTTCGTTCAGGAACCACTCATACGAGTCCTTCTGTATCTTCAGAAGATTCGGCATCTTGAGCAGCTCGGGATACTTGGCGTAGCTCTTTCGCTCGGTCTTTCCGAACATGACGTCTTTGATTTGCATTATTTCATCACAGCCTTTCACATTTGTTTGATGGTGTGTTTTTGCACTACATACGGAGTATCGGCAGCGACACACCCGGCAGCGTTGAGAATTTGTGAAAAATAGTTCTTGCAATTTCAAAATTCCTATGCTATAATGCCATTGGTGGTATGGGAGTGCACTTGGCGATACTGTCGCACTATAGATTACAATCATACCATATTTTTTTATAATAGTCAATGCTTTTTTAGAAAAAAAGAGGGCTGAATTTTGGATTTTCCCAAAATTCAGCCCGTTTTTTCGATTATTTGAGGTGCGGCAGCAGTTTTTCTCCCAACTGACGGTATCTGGTCGCGTCCGGCTTTGCAATTTCCTTGTTACGGATCATTCGTTCCAGCTCCGCACGGCTGACCCATTTGCAGTCGCAGGTCTCCCCCGGCTGCATCACAAGCTCTGTCAACGGAACATCCTTTTGCAAAAAATAAATGTCGCATATGCTGTCCTTGCGCATATAGGTATCCATGAGCGTAAATTCCTCATAGGATGCACGGATACCCGTCTCCTCAAAAAGCTCGCGCTGCACCGCATGCAAGCTGTCCTCTCCGGCCAGTACTGCGCCGCCCGTCATCGCCCACATATTCGGAAAAGAAGGCTTCTCGGGCGAACGCTTCGTCAGAAGAACCTCCCCCGCCGAATTGAACACCCACACAAAAACCGAAATATGATATTCGCCCTTTGCAAGCAGGTTGCCCCGTCTGTGCGTTCGGCCCAGCGGCTTGCGATTCCTGTCATATACATCCCAAAGCTCCATACTGCCACCTATGCCGCACCCGTCAGGTGCTCAATCAGAATTTTGACTCCCAGAATGATCAGGATCACACCGCCGACGATCTCGGCTCTCTTCTGATATTTGGAGCCAAACAGATTTCCGATCTTGACACCGACGGCAGAAAATGCAAAAGTCGTCACAGCAACGATCGAAACCGCAACCCAGACGTTGGTTTTCGTTGCTGCGAAGGACACTCCCGTCGCAAGCGCATCGATGCTGGTGGCTACCGCCAGAGGCAGCATGACACGCGGGGTAAACAGATCATTATGCTCCTCATCCTCGCCGAAAACAGCCTCGCGGAGCATGTTTGCGCCGATCAGCGCCAACAACGCAAATGCAATCCAATGGTCGTAGGTACAAATATATTTTTCGAAGCGACTTGCAAGGAAAAAGCCGATCAACGGCATAAAGCCCTGAAAAAAGCCAAAATAGCCGCCTGTTATGAGGCCATGCTTCAGTCGAACCGTGCCGACAGAAAGGCCCTTGCTGATCGCAACGGCGAAGGCATCCATAGAAAGCGCGATCGCTACACTGATCAGGTCAAAAAAATTCATAATATCACCCATTTTGGTAGAATGCAAAAGGGCGATTGCCGAAGCAATCGCCCTTTGGTGCGAGTGATGCGACTTGAACGCACACGACGGTTGTCACACGCCCCTCAAACGTGCCTGTCTACCGATTCCAGCACACTCGCATATCCAATTTGCTCTGCTATTATATAGCACATTTTTCAATTTGTCAACTACTTTTTTCACTATTGCGAAAATAATATTTTTCTGCTACAATGGTGTCGAAAGGTGGGGTGCAAAATGCCCAGATTCTTTGTTCCTGAACATGAAATCACAGACAGCTTTATGGTGCTGACCGGTGAAAATGCGGCACACGCAAAGGTTCTGCGTCTGAAAAACGGAGACGAAGTCACCGTCTGTGATGCCAACGGCATGGATTATCGCTGCAGCGTCTCAGATGTGTCGAATGATCAGATCTGCCTCGTTGTCCACACAACCGAGCCTTCCAAGAGCGAAGCCGCTGTCAGCTGCAGCATCTATATGGCTTTCCCGAAGGCGGACAAATTTGAGCATGTGATCCAAAAGGCCACGGAGCTCGGTGCCACGGAGCTCGTCTGTTTTCCGTCGTCGCGCTGCGTTTCCAAGCCTGATGTGAAATCTCTGGCCAAGAAGCTTGAGCGTTGGCAGAAAATCGCAGCCTCCGCAGCCGAGCAATCCGGCCGTGGCATCATTCCCAAGGTCATCTCCGTGGACTCCTACGCACAGGCCCTGCAGCGCGCAGCCACCGCCGAGCTTGCCGTATGCTTTTATGAAAATGAAGATCGGCGCACCTTCCGCGAGGCAATCGAGGCGCAGCCTTTCAGGACCGCTGCGCTACTGACCGGCCCAGAGGGCGGCTTCTCCACCGCCGAAATCGAGCAGGCCGCTGCCGCCGGTCTGCAGATCTGCACCCTCGGTTCCCGCATTTTGCGTTGTGAGACCGCACCGCTTTGTGCGCTGTCAGCCCTTATGTATGCCATCGGAGAATTTTAATTTCGACTTTTTCTCCCTTTTATGTGCTTGACCACTTGACGAATCGGCAGAAATATACGATAATAGATATAATATGTTTTCATGGGGGGATTCATTATGATTGGTTTTTATGATTATACCGTGGTTTTGACATATATGAGCCTGCTGTCAGCCATCGGCGGCATTGCGCTTGTCACCTCCGGCCATCCGATACTGGCCACCTACTGCCTGCTCTTCAGCGGCCTTTGTGATATGTTCGACGGGAAGGTCGCCCGCACCAAGAAGAATCGCACAGCTGAAGAAAAGAGTTTCGGAATCCAGATCGATTCTCTGACGGATATCGTCGCCTTTGGCGTTCTTCCCGCCACAATGACCATCACGCTTTGTGGCCATGTATGGTATTCCTACATCGTTGCTGCGCTCTTCAGCCTGACCGGCATGATCCGTCTGGCATATTTCAATGTCACCGAAGAGATGCGCCAGAAGGAGACTGACGAGTGCCGCAAGACCTACACCGGCCTTCCCATCACCTCTTCGTCGCTGATCTTCCCGTTTTTCTTCTGCATCATCTCTGTGTTCTGTCTGTGCTATGACGGCCGCATCGAACTGTTTTTAGAGCTGTTCAACAAAGATTCCCTGCGCATTGCGCTGTGCATCCTTATGAGCATTACCGGCTTTGCCTTCGTTCTTCCTTTCCGCATCCGCAAGCCACAGTCCCGTGAGTTCTGGTGGTTCCTCGGCTTCGGTGCTCTGATGGCAATCGTTCTGTTCATCGTCTATCTGAGATTTACTGCAATATGAAAAAATTACTGATCATCATGAACCCGTGCTCGGGTAAGAAAAAAGCAAACGGCAAACTGGCTGAGATCATCTCCACCTTCAATCGGGGTGGCTACGATGTCACGACCTATATGACCGCAGCCCGAGGCGATGCAACCGTTGTCGCCCACGAGCGTGCCGCCGAGTTTGACCTGATTGTGTGTATCGGCGGAGACGGAACCTTCAACGAAGTCATCTCCGGCATTTATGATCTACAGACCAAACCGCCCATCGGATACATCCCCGCAGGCAGCACCAATGACTTTGCCAACAGCCTGAAGCTATCAAAGAACATTTTGGGCGCCGCCAAGGACATCGTGGAAGGAAGCATTCGTCCGCTGGATATTGGCCGCTTCAATAACCGTTATTTTTCCTACATCGCCTCCTTCGGTGCCTTCACCAAGACCTCGTATGCCACACCGCAGAGTCTGAAAAATGTACTTGGGCACCTGGCCTATGTGCTTGCAAGTGTCAAGGAGCTGGCCTCCATTCGTTCGCACCATCTGCGTTTTACCTTGAAGGACGGCACGGTCTACGAGGATGATTATATCTTTGGTGCCATCAGCAACTCCACGTCCGTGGCAGGTATTTTGACCCTTGCACCGGATTTGGTGGACATGAGCGATGGTCTGTTTGAACTGCTGCTGATCCGCAAGCCGCATACACTGCTTGAGCTGAGCGACTGTGTGCTGGCACTGATGACGCAGGAATACTCCACTGCAATGCTCACCCTGGTCTCGACGGAATCGGTTTCCATCGAAGCGCCTGCTGATATGAGTTGGACGCTCGACGGTGAGTATGCCGAGGGCGCCGCAAATTGTACCGCGACCAACCTGCACAATGCAGTCAACATCATCACAAACGTCAAATAGTTCCGAGGGCTGCAGTTGCAGCCCTCCTGTTTTAGGAGGATATCCATGCGTACTATCTGCAAGCGCCTGCACAGAGGCGACGACCTTTTGCTCTCCGTTCGCGCCCTTGCCGAGCAGGAGCACATCAAGGCAGGTGTCGTTCTGTCTGCCGTCGGCTGCATCCTGCACGGAAGGGTGCGCGATGCAAGCGGCGTCCATCTCAAAACCATCGACGAGCATTGCGAGATCGTGTCGCTCAACGGTACTGTCAGCGAAGTCCGCTGCCACCTGCATATTGCGTTGTCCAAAGAGGATCTGTCTACCGTTGGCGGCCACCTGGTCGAAGGCTGCATCATCAACACGACCTGTGAGCTGGTCATCGGCATTCTGGACGGCTGGCAGATCGGTGCGAAGTTCGACAGCGAAACCGGCTATGACGAGCTGCTTTTTCAAGAGGTCACGCCATGAAAAATACGACACTTTGTTACATTGAAAAAGATGATTGCTACCTTCTTTTGCATCGCATCAAGAAGGAAAACGATCTCAATAAGGACAAATGGATCGGCATCGGTGGCAAGTTTGAGGAGGACGAAAGTCCGGAGGAATGTCTTTTGCGTGAAGCGAAAGAAGAAACCGGACTGACCCTGAAGAGCTTCCGCTATTGCGGCATCGTTACCTTCGTATCCGACCTCTGGGAGGGTGAATATATGCACCTGTTCCATTCGACAGATTTCGAAGGAGAGCTCATCGAATGTGACGAGGGCCGCCTTGAATGGGTCAGCAAGGAATTCTTCGCCACGCTGCCGCAATGGGAAGGCGACAAAATTTTTCTGCGCCTAATGCAGGAAAAGGTACCCTTCTTCTCCCTCAAGCTGTGCTATGAAGGAGATCGACTGGTCTATGCCGCCCTCAACGGCCGTCCCCTGACTTAAATTTCATGCCCGACGAAAAGCTTGCATGTTTCGTCGGGCATTTCTATATGCTTTAGCAGGGTGATCGTATGGGTAAAAAAAGCTCCATCCTGGGCGGAGCGCTCCTGCTGACAGGAATGAACCTCTTTTTGCGGCTTGTCAGCATCCTTTTCAATATCTTTCTATCTGATCAAATCGGTGCGGCAGGTCTCGGCCTCTTGCAGCTCATTACCACGGTTGGGCTGTTTTCCATGCTTGTCGGCACCTCAGGTGTTCGTGTGTCTGCCATGTATCTATCCGCCGAGGAATTCGGCCACCGCAGGCTCGGCGGTGTGAAGCTGGCCATGTCGGTTTGCATCCGCTACGGCCTGATCGTCAGCACCCTTGTTGGCTGCATACAATTCTTCCTCTCCGATGCAATCGCCGTCTCCTGGCTTGCAGACCGCCGTGCAGCAATGTCGCTGCGTGTGATGTCTCTGCTGCTCCCCTTTTCGTGTCTGTGCGGAGTGATGACCGGCTATTTTACCGCCTGCGGCCGTATCAGACAGCTTGTGTGCATCGAGATCGGCGAGCGGCTCATCTGCCTTGCCATTACAGTGGTTTTGCTGCTGGTCTGGTCAAAGGGCGATCTGGAAAAGTCCTGCTGCGCCATCACGCTCGGAAGCTCCTTGGGTGCGGTTTTCGATTTTATTCTTCTATATTGGATGTATTGCCGTGATATGCGCCATGTCCAAGTTTCAGACGAGCTGCCACAGATGCGAAAACGACTGGCAAAGCTCTGTATTCCCCTTGCGCTCAACGACTACCTCCGTTCGGGGCTAAATACTGTTGAGCAGCTCCTCATCCCCTATGGACTGACCCGTTACGGTGGCTCGTCCGAGCAGGCCATGTCGAATTATGGCATCATTCACGCAATGGTGTTTCCCATCGCGATGTTTCCCGCCGCCGTTTTGTATGCTCTGTCCGACCTGCTCGTGCCCGAGCTCTCCCGGTGCAGAGCCATGGGGCGAAGGCTGCGTATCATCGACCTGACCGACAAATGTCTGCGGCTTTGTTTTCTGTTTGCCTGCGCCGTCGCAGGTTTCCTCTATCTCAATGCCGATGCCCTGGGGGTGGCTCTCTATGACAGCCGTGCCGTCGGTCACTATCTAAAAATCTTTGCCCCCATGCTCATGATGCTCTATGTTGATGCCATCGTCGACGGAATGCTCAAGGGTCTGGCCGAGCAGATCGCCTGTGTGCGCTACAACACCTTCACCTCGGTGCTGGATGTCGTTTTTCTGCTCGTCCTACTCCCCACGTGGGGCATCGGAGGTTATGTGTTCAGCTTTTTTATCACCCATTTAATCAATCTGTATCTGAGTCTGCACAGACTTCTGACCGTCAGCCAACATCGACTGCACCTTGCATCGCTTCTGCAGCCGCTTTTATGTCTTGTCCTCTCCGCAGGCATATGCGCTGCATTACCGTGGCAGGATCTGTTTCGCAAGGGCGGCATCTTCCTGACGCTGTTAGGCGCACTGTATCTGCTGACAGATGCGCTTACAGAACGCGAGCTCAAATGGCTCCGCTCCGTTTTGTCTTCAAAAAAGCAGCTGTAAAAAATCGCCAAGTGCCTTCATCCTGGCACTTGGCGAAACGTTATTTCACTTTATTGAAGTTACCCATGGTTTCCTTTACCGTGCTCATGTAGGCAAAGCAGCCCGGGAATTTTTCCAAAAGCTTTTGGAATTCAACGACCTGGCGCTTGTTAACCAGGCAAATCAGAAGGGTCTTATTCTTGTTCGTGAAGCCGCCGACAGCGGAGATCTCCGTCACACCGTGATGCAACGTCTCCATGATCGCCTTCTTCATTGCAACAGGCTCCTCTGTGATGATCTCGAACTTGACCGCCTCCTTGAAGCCCTTAAGCATCATATCGCTGACCTTGCTAGAAAGGAAGCAATACATCAGGCAGAGGATAACCGGCTCAAACTGGAAATCATAGACAAAGAACGAAACCGAGGCCACCAGCGCATTGAAGCCGAAGAGCACCCAAAGCAGGTTCATCTCGGGGCGGTAGTGGTTGATCCAGGCCGCAACCAGATCTGAGCCACCGGTGCAGCCGTTTCTGCGCATGACCATACCGTAGCAGAAGCCGCTGATCACGCCACCGGCTGCCGGCCCGAGGATCATGCTGTGCTGCGTATCGTATGCGATCGCGGAAAGGTCGATGTAGTCAAAAAGGATCAGCGCGCCGGAAAAAAACACGGCAAACACGGTCGTATGTATGACATATTCCGCATTGACGAATCGGTGGACGATCAAAAGCAGAGGAATGTTGACAAAAAATACCATATAGCCGACAGAGAATCCCGTCATGTGCTGAATCATAGTCGCCACACCGGGCAGACCGGACGGTGCAAACTCATTGGGATAGACAAGAATATGATAGCTCAGTGCAAGAAAGACGGCGCAAAAAATAATCACGGCATAGTCCTGCACACTGCGAAATTTTTTCATTGCAATGCCTCCGAATTGTAAAAAATCCAAAGACATATATATCAATTTTTTGCCCAAATGTCAACAGCAATTTTTGACAAATATTGCCCACATACAAGCATGGCAGTTTGTCTTATTTAATGTCTGCTGAATAAGTCGCTACTGCGGCTTATTCGCACAGCGTTGCTGTGCAATCGTGCAAAAACGGCTCTTTTTAACCGTTTTTGCACGATTCAGACATGTAAACAATGCGTATTTTCGCACGAGCATCGCAACGCTCGTGCGAAATGTGCAAGGTTTTTAGCGGTTTTACCGCCAAAACCTTGCATTCGAACAACGCAAAACAGCCCTGAAAGCTTTGGCTTGCAAGGGCTTTCGCGTTGTTCAGTACGCATTATTTACAGCAATCACCGTCCTCGGAACAGAAAAACTCCGAAGCTCGAAAGCCTCGGAGTTTTTGGAGCTGCTATCCAGATTCGAACTGGAGACCTCATCCTTACCAAGGATGCGCTCTACCTGCTGAGCTATAGCAGCATTTCAGACAGCTTTGATATTATAGCAAGACTTTCTCATTCTGTCAACACTTTTTTTCATTTTTTTCAAATATTTTTTTGCAAGCAAAAGGTGCTGCAAATCCACCTTGGATTTGCAGCACCTTTCTCAGTGATGGTGGTGATGGTGTTCTGTCGGTTTCGGCTTGCATTCGGCGTTCTCGCAGGGTACATACTCCAACTCAATCGTTGAATGTACAATGCCGAAGTGTTCGAGCTCGTGATGCAAAAGATACTTGATCCGTTCGAATTCCTCTGCCGTTCCTTCCGAAATCAAGGCATGCAGACTTGCATGACGCGCTACACCATCCATTGTCCACAGATGGATGTGATGTACCTCCTGCACACCTTCGAGCTGCTCAAGTTCCTCCTTAATGTGCCTCATATCGAGCTCGTTCGGTGCCTTCTGCGCAAGCACATACAGTGCCTTACGCATATGCCCGACCGCATGGATCAGAACATAACCTGCGATCACAATGCACAGAACGGGATCGATCCACTGCCATCCGGTCAACTTCATGAGCACGCTTCCAGCCAAAACCGCGACCCACCCCAGCACATCCTCGAGCATATGAAGGCTCAGTGTTTTCTCATTGAGGCTGTTCCCATGTGAGGTTTTCCAGGCCGCGAGTGCATTGACGATCGTTCCAACGATCGCCAGAAGCAGCATCCCGTCGTGATCGACGACTACCGGCTGAACGAATCGCATCACACTTCGATACATGACCAGAACCGAGCCGACCAGTAAGATCGTCGATGTCAGAAGGGCACCAATGACGCTGTAGCGGCCGTATCCGTAGGTATATTTCTCATCGGCCTTTTTCTCTGACTTCCGCTCAAGTAGCAGCGCAATGCCGATCGAAATGCTGTCGCCGAGATCATGAACCGCATCGGAAACAATAGAAATGCTGTTCGTCAGCAGACCACCAACGATCTCAATTGCCGAAAACATCAGGTTCAGCACAAATGCAATCAGCATATTCCGTGTTGATTTTTTCATCTCATCCCTCCGTCAGATGTTTATAACTCATCATCAAAAGCGAACGAACATGTTCATCGGCAAGAGAATATACCACATAACGACCTTCATGACGGCTTTTGACTAAGTTTGCATTTTTTAACTTCCGTAGCTGATGCGAAACCGCAGATTGCTCCATACTGAGAAGCTCACAAAGTGCGCAGACGCACAGCTCCGTCTCCAGCAGTGCAAACAGAATCTTGAGCCTCGTCCCATCAGCCAAAAGGCTATACAATTCCGCAATATCGACCAAAGCCTGATCTGTCGGCGCCATTTTGGCCGATGCAAGCATATTTTGATGATCGTGTTTCATGTGTTTCCTCCTTAACATGATATGGTTCCGTCGGTCCGTCTGTGCGTTATTTCCTTTGGTCTGAGCAAATAATCCTGTGTTCGGGCACCTATCATTCCGCCCTCACGGATCAATTCCGACCATCCCCTCCTCCGTTTGAAACCGTTGCTTTTATATATGAATATTTGTTCATATGTCTATTTGTTCATATACTAGCATAGGGGCAGCTGTTTGTCAAGTGGGTTTGGTAATTTTTTCAGTCATACGGTAAAAACATAAAAGGGCGCATTTTGCAACGCGCCCATCGCTTGCCTTTCTGATGATCTTTTTGTGACTTTGTCACAGAAGATTTTGCAAAATCGGTCTATACTAAAGATACAAACAAAGAAAGGATGTATACACTATGGCAATCATGAATGTAACCAAGGAAAATTTCGCAGCCGTTCAGGGCAGCGAGAAACCCGTTCTTCTGGACTTTTACGCAGACTGGTGCGGCCCGTGCCGCATGGTCTCTCCGCTTGTTGACGAGATCGCCGAGGAGCACCCTGAATATCTTGTCGGCAAGATCAATATCGACAACGAGCCCGAACTGGCTCAGCAGTTCTCCGTTTTCAGCATTCCGACGCTGGTTGTGTTGAAAAACGGCGAGGTCGCAGAGCAGGCTGTCGGTGCCCGTCCGAAGGCACAGATCCTTGCCATGCTCAAGTGAGCGATTCGTTATCGGTCGCTTGCAAGTAAGCGCAAGCGAGCCTTGTCGAGGATATGTACTCCCTTACGTGAGGACTCCACAATGCCCTCATTCGAGAAGTATTTTAGCATTCTTGAAACCACCTCACGAGCAGATCCCATGTATTTGGCGATCTGCTCGTGTGTCAGACTGATTGTGTCGCTGCCGATGCGTGCCGACTCGTCGATGAGGAAAATGGCCAAGCGTTTATCCAGGCTCATGAACAGAATCTGCTGCATAACCCACATCACATCAGAGAAACGACTGAGTGCCGTCTCCAGGCTGAATATGCGGATATTGGTGTTGTGTCGGGCGACCGTGGAAAAAGCGCCACCGCTAAGCACATAGCACTCGCTGTCCTCCTCGGCATCGACCATCACATCAAAGGTGATCGGTTGCAGCACACACGAGGCCGAGAGCATACACAGATCCCCCGCATGCAGACGGTAGAGCGTAATATCCTTGCCCTCCGAGGACATTATGTACACACGCAGGCATCCTGACCGCACAAAGATAACCCCGACGCACTCGTTGCCGTCGTGGATCATGGTGCCCTTTTTGTAGGTCAGCGCCACGGAGTTCTGACAGATATAGTCTCGATCCTCCTGCGAGATCTCCTCCCAAAAGGGAAATATTTGCCGATAGATCGGCTCAAACATTGCTCTTGCCATCTTTTTTTGCCGCATCGGATGATGCGTCTCCTTTTTTCTTCTATTATCATTATTATATTCCGTTTTCTGCAAACTTCAACTTCTTTTTTTGAAAGGATCCTGTCCATGCAATATCTTTTCACCTTTTTAGAGGGAATCATTACCTTCATTTCCCCGTGTCTTTTGCCGATGCTGCCGATTTATGTCTCCTATTTTGCCGGCGGTGGTGAGCGGTCCATGAAAAAAACCTTGAAAAATGCCTCTGGTTTTGTCCTCGGCTTCACGCTTGTGTTCATCGGCATGGGCGCGCTGGCCGGCACGCTCGGCAGCTTTTTGATGAAATATCAGACCACAGTAAACATCGTCACCGGCCTGATCGTCATCTTCTTCGGTCTGAATTTTCTGGGTGTGTTCCGGCTTAACCTCTTCCGTGGCAGCGGTCGCCGTGTGAGCGGTGATCTGAATTTTTTCTCTTCCATGCTCTTTGGCATCGTCTTTTCCATTGGCTGGACACCGTGCGTTGGTGCCTTCCTCGGCTCCGCGCTCGCTTTGGCCTCGCAGCAGGGCCATGTGCTGCAGGGAACCTTGATGCTTCTGGTCTACTCGCTCGGTCTTGGCATCCCCTTCATTCTCAGTGCCGTGCTGATCGACAAGCTCAAAGGAACCTTCCTTTTTATCAAGAAGAATTACAAGATTATCAACATCATCTGCGGCATTTTCCTGATCCTGATTGGCATTTTGATGATGATCGGTTGGGTCAATACGCTGCTACGATCCTTTGCGTGAGGTGAACCATGAAGAAAAATATCCTTTGGATTCTGGGCACAATATTGGCGGTCACCGCCTTTATCGGAATCTATTTTCTTTACAACAATCTGAAAGATGACTACGCGCCTGAACAGATGGTTTCCGTCAACACGACGCAGGCCGAGGCAGAATCCCCTGAGCCGATACAGACCACTGCGGATTTCACAGTTTTTGACCGCAGCGGCAATGCGGTTCGGCTGTCGGATTATTTCGGAAAGCCAATCGTTCTGAATTTTTGGGCAAGCTGGTGTCCTCCGTGCAAGGCCGAGATGCCGCATTTCGAAGCAGCCTATCTTGCCAATCCCGATGTTCAGTTTTTGATGGTCAATATGACCTCAGGCGACAACATGGACAACGCAAAATCCTTCCTTGCAGAAAGTGGCTACACCTTCCCTGTGCTGTTTGACACGACAGGCGAGGCCGGTTATGTCTATCAGGCAAGCTCGCTTCCGATGACGATGTTCATTGACGAGCGCGGTGTACTTGTCACCTATGCCGTCGGCGCACTGGATGCCGAAACGCTGGCGCGTGGAATCGAAATGATCAACCCCGATGCGGAATGAACGCATCGGGGTTTGGCTTATTTTGTGAAATCGTACGGTGTGGTCTGGTAGACAAAATAGTTCAGCCAGTTGGAGAACAGCAAATTTGCATGGCCTCTCCAGGTCACATACGGCTGCTGTGTGTCGTCATCGTTCGGGAAATAATTCTTCGGCACGCTGATCGGCTTACCCAGATTCTTGTCGCGCTCATATTCCCGTTTGAGCGTGTCGGGATCATACTCGGAATGGCCCGTGATAAAGACCTGCTTGCCTCCGGCCGTAAACATCGCATATAGGCCTGCCTCCTCAGACGAGGCAGCGATCTTCACGCCGGGAATCTTTTCCACATCCTCGCGCAGAATGGTCGTGTGTCTCGAGTGCGGTGCCATAAACACATCGTCAAAGCCACGCAGCAGGATCGGATTCTTCCATTCCACCTTGTGTGGAAATACACCGAAGAGCTTCTCGGGCAGCGGATATTTCTTGACACCGTAGTGATAGTACAATCCCGCCTGCGCACCCCAGCAGATATGCAGCGTGCTGTGGATATGGGTCTTGCTCCACTCCATGATGGTGCAAAGCTCATCCCAATAGCTGACTTCCTCAAACTCCATGTGCTCCACGGGTGCACCCGTGATGATCATGCCGTCGTAATAATGCTTCTTGACCTCGTCGAAGGTCTTGTAGAAGGTAAACAAGTGCTCGGCAGAGACATGGGTCGCCTGATGTGTCTTGGTCTGTAAAAACTCCAGATGCACCTGAAGTGGTGTGTTGCCCAACAGACGAGAAAACTGCGTTTCCGTCTCGATCTTGGTCGGCATCAGGTTCAGAATCAAAATTTCCAGGGGACGGATATCCTGCGTGGTTGCGCGGTTTTCCGTCATGACAAAGATATTCTCGCTCTGCAATGTGGCAGTTGCGGGCAAATCATTGGGTATTTTAATCGGCATATTAACTCCTCAATCAGACTATTAAGAATTCCGACTTGTCATTCTGAGCGCAAGTGAAGAATCTTAGCGAGAGTCATCCCCCTGTCTGCATTTCTTAATGGCAACAAGATTCTTCGGTCGCATTCTCCCTTTGACGGTAAGTCCTTAAATTCTTGCCAGTGCCTGTTCGATGTCGGTGATCAGGTCGTCGACATTCTCCAGGCCGCAGGACAGACGAACAAGGTCGGCGGAGACACCGGCTGCTTCCAACTCGGCATCACTCATCTGTCGGTGGGTCGTGCCTGCCGGATGCAGGCAGCAGGTACGGGCATCGGCAACATGGGTCTCAATTGCTGCAAGCTGCAATGCGCCCATGAAATCGGCCGCTGCCTTACGGCCACCCCTCACTCCGAAGGAGATGACACCGCAAGAGCCGTTCGGCAGATATTTTTGTGCGCGGGCATAGTATAGATCGGTCGGCAAACCGCAGTAGCGCACCCAGGAGATTTTCTCGTGCTGTTGCAGATATTCCGCAACAGCCTGTGCATTTTCGCAGTGCTTCTTCATGCGCACATGCAGGCTCTCCAGGCCGAGATTGGTCAAAAATGCGTTGTTCGGGGACTGCATTGCACCGAAGTCGCGCATGAGCTGGGCCGTCGCCTTCGTGATAAATGCGCCTTCCATGCCGAAGCGCTCGACATAAGTCACACCGTGGTAGCTCTCGTCGGGTGTGCAAAGGCCGGGGAATTTTTCGGGATATTTCGACCAATCGAACTTGCCGCTATCGACAATGCAGCCACCGAGGGCCGCGCCGTGGCCGTCAATATACTTCGTGGTCGAATGTGTCACGATGTCTGCGCCCCACTCGATCGGGCGGCAGTTGACAGGAGTCGCAAAGGTGTTGTCCACGATCAGGGGCACACCATGTGCGTGTGCAGCCTTGGCAAAGCGCTCGATATCCAGCACAGAAAGTGCCGGGTTTGCGATCGTCTCACCGAACACCGCCTTGGTATTCGGGCGGAATGCCGCCTCCAGCTCCTCGTCGGAGCAATCGGGATCGACAAAGGTAAACTCGATGCCCATTCGCTTCATGGTCACCGAAAACAGGTTGAACGTGCCACCGTAAATGGCCGTCGTGCTGACGACATGGTCGCCCATGCCGGCAATATTGAACACGGCAAAGAAGCTTGCAGCCTGGCCGGACGAGGTTAGCATGGCAGCCGTGCCGCCCTCGAGCGCAGCGATCTTGGCCGCAACGGCATCGCAGGTCGGATTTTGCAGACGGCTGTAAAAATAGCCGTTGGCCTCCAGGTCAAAGAGCTTGGCCATCTCATCGGCATTTTCATAGCGGAAGGTCGTGCTCTGGATGATCGGGATCTGGCGCGGTTCGCCATTGCCCGGATGATAGCCTGCCTGAACACACAGGGTTTCCAAATTTCTCTTCATAATCACACCTCAAACGGTAAAAATAATATCAAATGAATTATAATCATCCACTTGCAAAATGTCAACTCAAAAATCTATTGCAATTTCTACGTTTATGCGGTATAATTGCGATGTTTGGAAGAAGGAAGAAAATTGTCACCTAAGGAGATTTTCAGAATGCCGACGAAGATTTTCAGCTTTGTTTATGCCTTGAATTACATCACGCAGGCTGCGATCATGATGGTCATTCCCGCCGGACTCATCATCGCCGGTGGCTGGCTTCTGACATATCGCTGCGGAGTCGGCAAATGGGCGATGGTCGTCTCCATCGTGCTGGGCGTTCTGGCAGGGATCTACAGTCTGTTTTCCTTCCTCGTTTCCACCATGAATCACATCGATCCAACCGATCAGAAAGGAGCAAAAGAGAATGACCGAAATCGATAAAATCACCTTCCGTTCTCAGCTCCCCGTCTATCTGGCGCAGCTTGCCTTGTGCGCCGTCATGGTCGGTGTGTATGCCGTTCTCGGGAAGCTGTCGCAAAGAGTCATATTCGGTGCCGTTTTGGGTGCTGCCACCTCTTTGCTGAACTACTCGGTGATGATCTTCTCTCTTCTCAAGGCTGCCAAAAGCGATTCACCCGAACGGGCGCAGCTCAAGGCCCGCGGAAATTACATCCTGCGAATGCTCCTTTTGATGGTTGGCCTTGTCGTGGCGCTGAAGTTCGGCCCCTTTGATCCCCTTGCGACCCTTCTGCCGCTGATTTTGATGAGGATTGCACTCTTCCTCGGCGGCTTACTCATCAAGAAAGGAGCAGCTGTATGAACATCAATACCGACGGCCCGAAGATATTGTTTGATTTCGACCTCCTCGGCCTGAACATCTCGATCACCGAGACTGTGCTCTCGTCTTTCATCGTGATGCTGCTTCTAATGGCGGCCAGCGTTTACCTCGGACGGAACCTCAAAAAGCGCCCCGGCGGAAGGCAGGTTCTGACCGAAAAGCTTGTCACCATGCTCTACAATCTCGTGCGCGACACCATGGGCGAGCACAACCTGCGCTTTGCGCCGTACATCGGCACGCTTTTTTGTGCCTCTCTGTTCGGCACGCTGATCGGCATGACGGGCTTTGTTCGCTCGGCCACTGCGGATTTCAGCACCACCATTGCTTGGGCACTGGTCACAACGGGTATGGTATGGTATCACAACATTAAAAATAACGGTTTCTTCGGCTGGCTCAAGGGCTTTACCGAGCCAATCGTCGTAATGACCCCGATGAACCTCGTCAGCGAGGTCGCACAGCCGATCGCGCTGGCCTTCCGTCACTTTGGCAATGTCGCCGGCGGCGGTGTCCTGACGAGCATGATCTACGGCGCTCTTGCCGCATTGAGCTCTGTGGTCTTCGGCTGGATCCCCAACGAGATCATTGGCTCCATCCCCTTCTTGCAGCTCGGCATCCCTGCCGTTTTGTCTGTATACTTCGACCTTTTCTCCGGCTTTATTCAGGCGCTCGTGTTCTGTATGCTCACGATGGTCTATGTCGGCGAAGCAAGTCCACCCCCCGCAATCAAAAAAGAAAACTAATTTTAGGAGGATATTATTATGGAACATCTCGCAAAAGGTTTGATCGCAATTGCAGCCGGTCTCTGCATGGGCATCGGCGCTATCGGCCCGGCCATTGGTGAAGGCAACGCTGTCGGCAAGGCTCTTGAGGGCATGGCCCGTCAACCCGAGGCTGCTGGTACCCTGCGCACCAACATGATCCTCGGCTGCGCCATCACCGAGACCACCGGCATCTACGCTCTGGTCGTTGCTCTGCTTCTGATCTTCATGTTCTGATCCGAATCAAAGCATGTAAGAAAGGAGTGATGAGGCTTGGTCCTTTTCGCAAAAGCCACCGAGAGCTTCGTGGATATCAATGTGTGGACCTCAATCTTCACACTGCTGAATCTGCTGTTATTGTTCCTCGTGATGAAAAAATTCCTGTTTGGGCCCATCCGAATTATGATCGTCGAGCGCCAGAAGGAGATCGACGACCAGTATGCAGATGCCGAACGGTCCAAGACCGAAGCAGCAGAATTAAAGGCACAGTATGAAACCCGTCTGGCCGAGGCCAATGCCGAAAGCGACGAAATCTTGAAAGAAGCATATCGCAAAGCAACCGAGCGTGAGGAAGAAATCGTCCGCAACGCGCAGGAGCAGGCTGCGCAGACGATCCGCAGAGCCGACGCGCAGATCGCCATGGAGAAAAAGCGTGCCATGAACGAAATCAAAGACGATGTGACCGTGATGGCCGTAGATATCGCCTCTGCGGTTCTCGCCCGTGATGTCAAGGCAGATGAGCACAGCGTGCTGATCGACTCCTTCATCGAGAATCTGGGTGAAAACTATGATTGATGCACGGAGCTACGGAAAGGCTCTGTTCGAGCTTGCACAGGAGAATCAGAATGCCCCGCAGGTTCGCCAGGAGCTTCAGCTCGTGCAGGAGCTGCTGAAAAAAAATCCCGAATACATCACCTTGATGGACACCCCCGCCGTTCCCACAGGGGAGAAATGCACCCTTTTGCACGAGGCTTTCAGTGTTGTTGATGGGATGCTGCACAATTTTCTGTCCATTTTGTGTGAGAAACGGTCGTTCTTCTGTTTCCATGCCTGTGCACAGGCATTTTACTCGGCTTATGACGAGGCAAATGACATTCTGCGCGCCACCGCCGTCACTGCCGTTGCCATGAATGCAGCGCAGCTTGAGGCCCTAAAAACCAAGCTGGCACAGCTCACCGGCAAACATATTGAGCTAACCAATCAAGTCGATCCGGCTGTCCTCGGCGGTGTGACCCTGCGTTATGCGGGTGTGCAGATCGATGACAGCATTCAAAGCCGTCTGCAGGCGCTTCGGCGCAGTCTGACGGAAACCATTGTATAGAAAAGTTGGTGAAACCGTGAATTTGAAAATTGAGGACATCAGCGCTATCATCAAAGACCAGATCAAAACCTATGCCGCCAAAACCAGGCAGGACGAGATCGGTTATGTCATTCAGGTCGGTGACGGCATTGCCAAGGTGCACGGTCTGGAAAAATGCAAGTCCAACGAGCTTCTGAGCTTCGAAAACGATTCCTACGGCATGGCTCTGAACTTAGAAGAAAACTTTGTCAGCGTCGTCATGCTCGGCAGTGATGTCGGCATCAGCGAGGGCAGCCTTGTCAAGCGCACCGGCCGCGTCGTCTCCGTTCCCGTCGGTGAAGCCCTAATCGGCCGAGTTGTCGATGCTCTGGGTCACCCCATCGACGGCAAGGGTCCAATCGCCGCAGCCGAGCTGCGGCCCATTGAGCGCAAGGCACCCGGTGTCATTGAAAGAAAATCCGTCTCTGTACCTCTCCAGACGGGCATCAAGGCCATCGATTCCATGATCCCCATCGGCAGAGGTCAGCGCGAGCTGATCATCGGCGACCGCCAGACGGGCAAGACCGTCATCGCAACCGATACCATCATCAATCAGAAGGGCAAGAATGTCCTGTGTATCTATGTTGCCATCGGCCAGAAGCGTTCCACTGTCGCACAGCTCGTCGACACCCTCGACCGCAATGGTGCAATGGACTACACCATCGTCGTCTC
Source organism: Oscillospiraceae bacterium (assembly GCA_015067565.1). Taxonomy (GTDB): domain Bacteria; phylum Bacillota; class Clostridia; order Oscillospirales; family Oscillospiraceae; genus JAZOXB01. The sequence continues at coordinate 40,461 of SVMF01000004.1, forward strand.
GGCAACTGCCTCGGAGCTTGCTCCGCTGCAGTATATTGCCCCCTACTCCGGCTGTACGATGGGCGAATATTTCATGGACAAGGGCAGAGATGTCCTGATCATCTACGATGATCTTTCCAAGCACGCTGTTGCTTACCGCGCCCTGTCCCTGCTCATCCGTCGTCCGCCCGGACGCGAGGCCTATCCCGGTGACGTTTTCTATCTGCACTCCCGCTTGCTGGAGCGTGCGGCAAGACTGGCCCCGGAATACGGCGGCGGTTCTCTGACCGCGCTTCCCATCATTGAGACGCAGGCAGGCGATGTTTCTGCCTATATCCCGACGAATGTTATCTCCATCACCGACGGACAGATCTTCCTGGAGACCGAGCTCTTCCATTCAGGCGTCCGTCCGGCCATCAACCCCGGCATCTCCGTTTCGAGAGTCGGCGGCAGTGCACAGATTAAGGCCATGAAGAAGGTCGCAGGCTCCCTGAAGCTCATGTACTCGCAGTACCGCGAGCTGCAGTCGTTTGCGCAGTTCGGCTCAGATCTCGATGCCGACACCAAGGCCCGTCTGGCACAAGGTGCGCGCATTGTGGAGATTTTGAAGCAGGATCGCAACTCCCCCGTCGATGTCGAGTTGCAGATCTGCATCATCTATGCCGTTGTCAATGATATGCTCTCCGAGGTTCCCGTCGAGTGTGTGCGTGAGTACGAGAAGGAGCTGTTCTCCTATCTGACCGTTCAGCGTCCACAGATCCTGGAAAGCATCCGCGATTCACGCATTCTAACCCCGGAAAATGAGGAAGCCCTGAAGCAGGCCATTCGTGCTTGCCTACCGCGCTTCACCGCGTAAAGGAGAGAGCCTATGTCCGGAGCGTCTATGAAACAGATCAAGACGCGCATCAAGAGCGTCGAATCCACACGCCAGATCACCAAAGCCATGGAGCTTGTCGCTACGAGCAAGCTCCGCAAAGCCAAGGAGCGTGCTGAAAACTCCCGCCCCTTCCATCAGGTGTTATCGGAAGTCATTTCCTGCCTACAGGCAACCGCAGCCGATGCCCCCTCCGTTTTCACGACGGCGCGAGAAGTCAAGAGAACCTGCTACATCGTCATTGCAGGTGACCGTGGATTGGCCGGCGGCTACAATGCCAACCTGTTCCGAATGGTCAAAGGCAAGCTCGGTGCAGACGATTGCGTGCTCCCCATTGGCAAAAAAGCCCTGGAGCACTATCGCCGCAGCCATTGCGAAATCGTCAGCAGCTACTTTTCCAAGACCGCATCCATCGGCATCGGAGATTGCAAGCAGCTTGCACAGCTCCTCTGCGACGGCTATGCCGAGGGCAAGTTTGATCGCGTCGTTGTGGCATACACCTATTTCCAGAATATGCTCTCGCAGATCCCCAAAATTGACCCTGTGTTGCCCATCGCAGTCAGCGACGGCACGCAAGGAAAATACACAAATTCCCTGATCGAAGGCAGCGCCGAAGAGCTAATCTCTGCCATTGTACCGCAATATGTTTCCGGCATATTGTATGCCACAGTGTGCGAAGCGGCTGCCTCTGAGCACGGAGCACGTCGCACCGCTATGAGTGCCGCAAACAAAAACGCAACGGAGATCATCGACAATCTGGTTCTCAAGTTCAATCGTGCTCGTCAGGCAGTCATCACGCAGGAGATCACAGAGATCGTCTCCGGCGCAGAAGCACTGTAAATGTAACCCATGAATTTCACAAAAAAGGAGAAATTCGCTATGCAAGAAAAAAACTACGGAGTGGTCGTGCAGATCATCGGACCTGTTCTCGACATCCGTTTCGAAAACGGGCATCTGCCCAATCTGCTCAATGCCATCGAGATCGAGCTGGAAAACGACAAGCTGGTCTGTGAGGTAGCCCAGCAGCTTGGCGACGATGTGGTGCGCTGCATCGCCATGAGTTCCACCGACGGCATGACCCGTGGTATGCGTGCCTTGGACACGGGCACAGCGATCAAGGTTCCCGTCGGCAAAGAGACGCTCGGTCGCGTCTTTAATCTGCTCGGCAGAGCCATCGACAACAAGCCTCAGCCGGTCACCTGCGAAAAGTGGAGTATTCATCGCGATCCCCCCTCCTACGATGAACAAGAAAGTACGACCGAGATCCTGGAGACGGGCATCAAGGTCGTTGATCTGATTGCCCCGTATGCCAAGGGCGGTAAGATCGGTCTGTTCGGCGGCGCCGGCGTCGGCAAAACCGTTCTGATCATGGAGCTGATCAACAATGTCGCCAAGCAACACGGTGGTATCTCCGTCTTTGCAGGTGTCGGCGAGCGTACCCGCGAGGGAAACGACCTGTACAACGAGATGCAGGAATCCGGTGTTATCAACAAGACCGCCCTCGTCTACGGCCAGATGAACGAGCCACCCGGAGCAAGAATGAGAGTCGCTCTGTCCGGTCTGACCATGGCCGAGTATTTCCGTGACCGTGAAGGTCAGGATGTTCTTCTGTTTATCGATAACATTTTCCGTTTTACACAGGCAGGCTCCGAGGTCTCTGCTCTTCTGGGCAGAATGCCTTCGGCCGTCGGCTATCAGCCGACACTGGCAACGGAAATGGGCGCATTGCAGGAGCGTATCACCTCCACGAAGAAGGGTTCTATCACCTCCGTGCAGGCTGTCTATGTCCCCGCCGATGACCTAACTGACCCTGCACCAGCCACAACCTTCGCCCACCTCGATGCGACCACCGTTCTGGATCGCGGTATTGCCTCCATGGGCATTTATCCTGCAGTCGATCCCCTCGAGTCCACCTCCCGTATCCTCGCGCCCGACATCGTCGGCAGAGAGCATTACGAGGTGGCTCGGGAAACACAGCGTGTTTTGCAACGCTATAAAGAGCTGCAGGATATCATCGCCATCATGGGCATGGATGAACTGAGCGAGGAGGACAAGCTGATCGTTAGCCGAGCCAGAAAAATCCAGCGCTTCCTGTCGCAGCCGTTCTCTGTGGCTGAGCAGTTCACCGGCTACGAGGGCAAGTATGTCCCCATCAAGGAGACCGTCCGCGGCTTCAAGGAGATCCTGCAGGGCAAGCATGATGACCTGCCCGAATCTGCCTTCCTGTTCGTCGGCTCGATCGACGAGGCTGTCGCCAAGGCAAGGAAGGGTGCGTAAACATGGCTACCTTCCGTTTGCAGATCGTGACTCCAGAAGGCTGTCCCTTTGATGCGCAGGCTGAAGCGCTACGCCTTTGCACCTCTGAGGGCTATGTCAGCATTCGCGCACAGCACGCAGACTACATCGCAACGCTGGGCATCGGTATCGTAACTCTTACCACCGAAGGCACATCGAAAGATGCCGCCTGCGGCGGTGGCTTCGTGACAGTGGAAAAGGGCGCGGTTCGATTGGTCGCAACCAGTTTTGAATATGCCGACGAGATCGATGTCGAGCGCGCCGAGCAGGCTAAGCTCGCCGCCGAGCAGATCCTCGCCGAATCAAAAGATCACGAGGATATCAAGCTTGCCAAGGCGCGTCTGGCCAGAGCTGTCAACCGCTTGAAAATCGCAAAATAACCAACTGCAAAAAAGCTGCGCGCACTGTCATTGACAGCGCGCGCAGTTTTTACAGCCTGTTTTACTCTTCCGCCCGTTTGTTTACATAATTTTTTCTTTTTTTGAGCAAAAAAGACTTGTAATTTTTGTAATTATTTGTTACTATATAGGCAGAAGGAGTGTTTTTATGCGATTTGTTTCCTGGAATGTCAACGGAATCCGCGCCTGCATGGAAAAAGGCTTTCTTGACATATTTCAAACGCTGAATGCCGATTTTTTTTGCCTGCAAGAAACCAAGGCACAGCCTGAGCAGATACAGCTTTCGTTGGACGGCTATGAGCAGTTCTGGAATTCGGCAGAAAAGAAGGGTTACTCCGGTACAGCGATCTTTGCCAAGCTGCCTCCGCTGTCCGTTCACTATGGTGTCGGTGTTGAAGATCTCGACCACGAAGGTCGGCTGATCACCCTGGAGTATCCGCAGTTCTATCTTCTGACCTGCTATACCCCCAATGCGCAGGACGGCCTGAGGCGCATCGACCACCGCATGGCCTGGGAGGATGCTTTCCGTACCTATGTCTGCAACCTCGACAAGAACAAGCCCGTCATTATCTGTGGTGACCTGAACGTCGCGCACAACGAGATCGACCTTAAAAATCCGAGAGCCAACCGAGGAAACGCCGGCTTCTCCGACGAAGAACGCGGAAAATTCAACGAGCTGTTGTCCTGCGGCCTGACGGACACCTTCCGCTATCGCAATCCCGATCTGGCACACGCCTATACTTGGTGGAGCTACCGCTTCAACGCACGCGCTAACAACGCCGGATGGCGCATCGACTATTTCCTTGTCTCCGACCGTCTGCGTGACAAGATCACTGCAACCCCAATCTATAACGAAATCTTCGGCTCCGATCATTGTCCCGTCGGCCTGGAGCTGTCTATGGAGGACTGAATATGAAAAAGAGAATCATCTGTCTGCTGTTGAGCGTGTGCTTGCTCTTCTCGCTCGTTCCCGCCGTCTCGGCCTATTCCAACCTCGCCCCGTGGGCGCAAGAGGCTGTCGAGGCCATGGATTCCCTCGGTTTCCTGCCCGAAGCGCTGATGAAGGCGGATATGACACGCAACATCACCCGTGGCGAAATGTGCAAGATGGCCGTTCTGGTCTTTGAGCATCTGATCGGCGGCTATGCCTATCCCGCCTCGACCAACTATTTCAAGGACACAAAGGATCCTGATATCTGCTTTGCATACGAACAGGGCATCATTTCCGGCTACGACGACGGTATGTTCCGCCCGAACCAGCAGCTGACCCGTCAGGAGTTTTTCAAGATCACCTACAATCTGATGGGCTCCGCCTATTGCGACGTCAACACCATTCCTCCAGCCTCCCTCGCAGGCTTTTCCGATGCCGGCAAGCTGCATGATTACGCAGTCAAGCCCACGCAGATCATGGTCTCCATCGGTGTCGTGCAGGGTGCCGGAGACAAGCTCAATCCGCTCTCTCCTACTTCCTGCCAAGAAGCTATTTTGATGTTCTTCCGCGCCTATGAATATATGTGTCAGTGGTTCAATGCACAATCTGAGGAGGACAAGATCGTACAGATCTATGCACAAGGCTATTCCGGCATCAGCGATTGGGCCATCCGTGAGGTCATGGAAATGGAAACCAAGGGTATGATTCCTCCTTGCCTGAGCAACTGCAATATGTCCAACGCGATCACCCGTGCACAGATGTGTTCCATTGCCGTTGTGGCCTACCGCAAGGCAATGAACGAGAACGTCCAGCCGAGCGGTAAGAATTATTTCACCGACTGCTCCGATCCGGATGTCAACCTGGCTTACGAGCTGAACATCGTCGGGGGCTATGGTGACGGCAAGTTCGGTCCGAACGATACACTCACCCGTGAGCAGTTTTTCAAGATCATGGCAAACTTCATGGCAGCACTCAACTATCCCCGTACCGACAGCAATGCCATCTCTCTTGGCACCTACTCTGACGGCGCAAAGGTTGACGATTGGGCGCGTGCTGCGACCCGTCTGATGATCTACATCGGCGCAGTTCGCGGCGACGGTAAAAACCTGAAGCCCAATGATGCAACCTCCATTCAGGAGGCCGTTGCGATCTTCCTGCGTTGCTTCAACTTTACGACCAACTGGCTTGCCGAGCATCCCGATGGCGAGGATTATGTCGAAACCACGCTGCTTGAAGACCTTGTGGCCTTCGCAAAGAGCTTTGTTGGCTATCCCTATGTCTATGGTGGCAACGGCCCGAACTGCTTCGATTGCTCCGGCTTCGTTCTGTATGTCTATAAGCACTTCGGCTACAGCTTCTCGCGCGGTGCACAAGAGCAGTACCTTGACGGTGTCCACATTGCTAAGAGCGACCTGCGCCTGGGCGATCTGGTCTTTTTCAGCGGCAATGGTTATGCCATTACCCACGTTGGCCTGTACATCGGAGACGGCAATTTCATCCACGCCTCCAATCCGACCCGCGGTGTTGTGATTGACACACTGATGAGCGGCTATTACAGTACCCATTACTGGAGTGCCTGCCGCATCATTACCGATTAAAATCGAACGATAGAAATACTCCCTGATGTAAGAAAATCACATCAGGGAGTATTTTTTACTTCACAAGGATGATCACATAGGTGGCATGCATGACATCTTCCGTGTAGTAGTGTTCTGCCCTGTCACCGTATTTTTCAATGATGCGCATAAATTCGTCACAGCTCACGCTGTAGAAGGCCGTTTCATTGCCGCTGATAGCATATTCGCTCTTTCTCAGCAGTGGAGCCATCTCGTCTGCATTTATCAGCTCGCCGTCGATCATCGGTGTCTTGTCGTCGATTTTTAGCACGAGGATCCCCGGTGTATTGGATGGAGCTCGTTTGCTTGCGTGTACTTCTCCGTCCGCAGCTGCCATCGGGATCGGATCCTCGGCAAATTCTGCCGGCTCCGTCTCCACACACACCGTCGGAGCATCCGTTTTCCCACCGTATACCACAGACTTCTGTTCTGTCATCGGCATCTGAGCACTCTTATCCGGTTGTTCAGGCAGTGCCAGCTTGCCAACAAACGCAATTGCAAGCACCGCCGCGGCCGCAAGTCCACAAGTAATCAGTGTGCGGTAACGCTTCGGCTTTTTGGGTTGGTTTTTTACCTGCTGCATAATCCTCTGCGTCAGATCCTGCGGTACATTTGCCTCCAAAATGCGAATGTTTTCATCATTTTTCTGCATTTGTGCAAGGAGTGCACGGCATTGTTCACAGCTGCTCAAGTGTTCGTTTAGCTGTTGTTCCTCTTCGGGTGTATTCATTGCATCCAGGTGTCCACTCAAAAGCAGAATATCAAAATCACAGTTCAATCCCGCGTCCCCCCTTTCTGTTTTTTAGACGGCATGATTGCCGATTTGTTCCCGATTTCCGTGAGTATTTTTCGTAACTGATCTCTTGCGCGAGATAAGCGGGACTTTACAGTTCCCTCTTTGATTTGCAGGATTTTTGCAATCTCAGTATAGCTCAGGTCGTTGACTACACGCAGCGTCAGAATCTGTCGCTGTTCATCGTCAAGCTGCTTCATAGCCTGCTGCAGGTGCTCTCGCTCTTCTTGACAGATGGCCGCCTCCTCGGGTGTCGGAGCACTGTCAGTGACATCCAAAACCTGCGACTGTTCGTCATCCTCGACGGTCAAGGAAATGGTGGGCTTTCTTTTTCTTGCACGCAACAGATCCAAACAACAATTTGAAGCCAGGCGGTAAAGCCATGTCGAAAACGAGGCATCAAACTGGAAACTCTCGAGATGCTTCCACACCTTCAAAAAAGCCTCCTGCGTCATATCTGCCGCATCCTCCTCGTTACCCGTCATGCGCAGGCAGAGGCGGAAAATCTGATCCTGATACTGCAAAACCAACTTCTCAAACGCCTCAGTATCTCCCTTGGCCGCTGCGCGTATGCACTTTCTTTCGTCTATGACAATCACCTCAAATCCCGTTTGATCGCCTTCGCAACCGCACGAACCTCATCAGGCTGCGACAGATGTGAAATTTTTTCCTTGTAATATCCACTGTGCGAAACACCTCTTAAATACCATGCAAAGTGTTTTCTGGCCTCCAGGCAGGCGATATGCTCTCCCTTGTCCTCTATCGCCAGTTCAAACTGCTCCATCGCCACGTCGATCCGCTTACTCAATGCCGGCCGCTCCGGAATTTGTTCTCCGTTGAGCGCCGCCTGTACCTGTGCAAACAACCACGGATCGCCAAAGCAGCCTCGGCCAATCATGAAAAGCTGCGCCCCCGTATGATTACGGCAGCGGATCGCCGCCTCCGGCGAAACGATGTCACCGTTTGCAATTACGGGGAGGGAAACCGCTTTGACCACCTTGCCGATCTCGTCATAATCGGCCACACCGGAATAGAGCATCGTCTTCGTGCGGCCGTGCACCGCAATCGCATCTGCACCGGCATCCTCAAGCGCCTTGGCCATATCCACAATGTGGATGCTCCCCTTGTCCCAGCCGAGACGGGTCTTGACTGTAACCGGCACCGAAACGGCCGCCTTGACCGCCGAAACGATCCTGCAAGCCAGGGGCACATCCTTCATGAGCGCACTGCCATCGCCATTGTTGGCGATCTTCGGCATCGGGCAACCCATATTGATATCAATAAAATCACACCCGCTGTGCGCAAGCGCAAGCTGCGCCGCCTGTGCCATGATTTCCGGCTCGTTGCCAAAAATCTGTGCACCGCAAAGACTGCCTTTATTTTTCCGAAGGAGGCCCTTGCTCTTCTTGTCTTGATACACCAGTGCACGAGAGGATACCATCTCCGTCACCGTCACCGCTGCACCAAGCTTTGCACAAACACTGCGATATGCAAAATCCGTCACGCCTGCCATCGGCGCAAGCACCAGCGAACCGCTAACCGAATGTCCCAAAAATACCATAGCAATCACCTCCTTATTATTTTACCACAAGATGACAAAAAACGCAATTGTTTCAAAAACATCCCCTATGCACTTGGCATAGGGGATGTTCTTCAGTTGATCACATTTTGAATGAACCGCATCAGGATCGCTGCAACCTGTGCTCTGGTTGCATTGCCTAACGGCTGAAGCTTTCCGTCAGAGCCATTGATCAAGCCCTCAGCCACCGCCCAACCAATGGCGTCATTGGCATATGCGCTGACTCGGTTTGCATCCGGGAATGCACTCAAATCCGCTCTCTTTGTCGTGTCGATTCCGTTGCTGCCTGCATATCGGTACAAGATCGCAGCAATCTGCTCACGGGTGATATTCCCGTTCGGATCGAATTTATTGTTTCCGACACCGCCGACAATGCCGTTATGCGCTGCCCATGCAACCGCCTCGGCATACCACTCGTTTGACGGAACGTCCGTAAATGTCAGCTCTCCCTCATCCGGGCTTCCGACATAACGCCAGAGCACGGTCACGAGCATCGCTCGGGTCATGTTTCCGTTCGGGATAAGGCGGTTTTCTCCCATTCCATTCATCAGCCCGTGATGCACCGCAAAGCAGACAGCGTCAAAATACCACTCCGAGGATATGACGTCTGCAAATGGAGAAGTCGGTGGGGTTGGCTCTTCCTCAAGCGCAACAGAAAACGAGAATTCAAAGTCAAAGAAACGCACCGTTACATCTTGATGGCCAGCTTGATCCGGTTGATAATCACTACAAAATTCGTTCATTAGCGGAAGGTAAGAAGTGCCGCAATTCTTACATTCCATTTCAGCCAAGATCATCATCTCATCGATGGTCGTCCCGACCTTAAAGTGATTCCCTGACAGGAATGACAGCTTCACATTCTCATATGAGCAAGCCTCGCCAGAGAAGAAAAGCTGTGCCCAGTTCCGCGTTTCTACGACGGCACCGACTCCAACATGAACAAAATCCGGATCAATCATATTGGAATAATGGCCGGGACTATTGACCCAGCCCTGCGTTACATCCGTAGCATCAAAGAAACCGAAGGCAATATTCTCACCGGCCGCAGCGCACATCGGAGCACCAACCTCATCCAGGACAGAGAAGCAAGCGCTGCCATCAGGTCTGTCGTGGCTAAAAAGCTCTTGGAGCTCCACGGCACGAATACCAGCACCCTCCTGCAAAAAATCGGTTGTTGTCAATGGGGCTTGGCCCACCTTCAAGCGCTCCCTGTTTGCAAGAAGGAGCATCTGCCATTCCTCGTCCCACAATGGCAGAGAGCCTTCTTCTGCAAGTGAAAATGGGAAGATCTGCAGCACAAGAACGAATGCCAGTAATAAACTCAGAATATGATAAAAGCGTTTCATAAGAGCCCTCCCAAGAACATAATCAAAAAGCAGGAGCCTAAGCTCCTGCTTTTCAATTACAAATTACTCGTTGATCTCGATGACAACACCGGAACCGACGGTACGACCGCCTTCACGGATAGCGAAGCGGAGACCCTTCTCGATAGCGATCGGGGTGATGAGCTCAACATCCATATCGACGTTATCGCCGGGCATGCACATCTCAACGCCTTCGGGCAGGCTGATGATGCCGGTAACGTCAGTGGTACGGAAGTAGAACTGCGGACGATAGTTGTTGAAGAACGGGGTATGACGGCCGCCTTCTTCCTTGGACAGGACGTAAACCTGGCCCTTGAACTTGGTCAGAGGCTGAATGGAACCGGGCTTGCAGAGAACCTGGCCGCGCTCGATGGACTTCTTGTCAACGCCACGGAGCAGAGCACCGATGTTGTCGCCTGCTTCTGCGTAGTCCAGCAGCTTGTGGAACATTTCGATGTCGGTGCAAACGGTAGCCTTCTTCTCTTCCTGCAGACCAACGATCTCAACGGGATCGTTCTTCTTGATAGAGCCACGCTCAACACGACCGGTAGCAACGGTGCCACGGCCGGAGATGGTGAAGACGTCCTCAACGGGCATCAGGAAGGGCAGGTCAGCCTTACGATCGGGAGTCGGAATCCAGGAGTCAACAGCGTCCATGAGTTCCTTGATGCAAGCATACTCAGGAGCGTTAACATCGTTAGACTCGCTGATCAGGGCGTTCAGAGCGGAGCCGCGAACGATGGGGGTGTCATCTCCGGGGAAGCCGTAGAAGTCCAGAGTCTCACGAACTTCCATCTCAACCAGCTCGAGGAGCTCTTCGTCGTCAACCTGATCGCACTTGTTCAGGAAAACAAGGATAGAGGGAACGTTAACCTGGCGAGCCAGCAGCAGGTGCTCCTTGGTCTGAGCCATGGGGCCGTCGGTAGCAGCGATAACCAGGATAGCGCCGTCCATCTGTGCAGCGCCGGTGATCATGTTCTTGATATAGTCGGCGTGACCCGGGCAGTCAACGTGTGCATAGTGACGAGCAGCAGTCTCGTACTCAACGTGAGCGGTGTTGATTGTGATGCCACGTGCCTTCTCTTCGGGAGCCTTGTCGATGTTAGCGTAGTCGGTGAACTCTGCACCGCCGCACATTGCCAGATATCTGGTGATAGCAGCAGTCAGGGTAGTCTTGCCGTGGTCGATATGACCAATGGTGCCGATGTTTACATGGGGCTTAGTTCTTTCGAATTTCTGCTTTGCCATTGAAAAAATCCTCCTGTTTGATTTATAAATGGTAAATTTAGTGTTCAGCTATTCGCTAATTTTGAGTATACAACAAAATTTTAAGAATAGCAAGCAATTTTTTAATAAGAACCGTGTTTTTCCACAATTTCTTGCTGAATGGACTTTGGAAGCTCGATATAGTGACTCGGTTCCATCGCATATTGTCCGCGACCCTGCGTTTTGCTGCGCAAATCGGTTGCGTAGCCAAACATCTCGGACAGCGGTACATTTGCATCGATCTGCGTGATGCCGTTTCTCGGTTCCATACCGAGGATATTGCCGCGTCTGGAGGAGATGTCACCAATGACATCACCGGTGTACTCTTCCGGAACAACGACACTGACCTTCATAATGGGCTCAAGGATCACGGGCTGCGCCTTGCGGCAGGCTTCCTTGAAAGCCATAGAGCCAGCGATCTTAAAGGCCATTTCAGAGGAGTCGACCTCATGATAAGAGCCGTCATACAGCGTGACCTTGACATCCACAACGGGGAAGCCCGCCAAAACGCCGGACTGCATTGCGCCCTGGATACCTTGGTCAACTGCAGGAATATACTCCTTCGGAACACTGCCGCCAACGACTGCGTTGATGAACTCATAGCCCTTGCCGGATTCGTTCGGTTCAATGCGGATCTTAACATGACCGTACTGACCCTTACCACCGGACTGGCGAGCATACTTGTGATCAACATCTGCCTTGCCGTGGATCGTCTCTTTGTAAGCAACCTGCGGAGCGCCGACATTGGCCTCCACCTTAAACTCCCGTAAGAGACGGTCGACAATGATTTCCAAATGAAGCTCACCCATACCGGCAATGATCGTCTGACCAGTCTCGGTATCGGTGTATGTCTTGAATGTCGGGTCTTCCTCCGAAAGCTTCATTAACGCAATGCCCATCTTCTCCTGACCGGCCTTGGTCTTGGGTTCGATGGCAACGCGGATAACAGGCTCGGGGAATTCCATGGATTCAAGAATGATCGGATGCTTCTCATCGCAGAAGGTATCACCCGTAGTGGTGTTCTTGACACCGACAACCGCGGCGATATCGCCGGAATAGACGGTCTCAATATCTTCACGATGGTTCGCGTGCATCTGCATGATTCTTCCCAGACGCTCTCTGGCACCCTTGGTGGAGTTGAGAACGGTCGTTCCCTTATCCGCACGGCCGGAGTAGACGCGGAAAAAGCAGAGCTTTCCGACAAAGGGGTCGGTAGCGATCTTGAACGCCAAAGCCGAGAAGGGAGCCTCATCGTCCGCTGGACGGAAGTCTTCCTCATCGGTCTTGGGGTTAATGCCGGCGATTCCCTTCTTATCGAGAGGAGAGGGCATAAACTCCACAATGGCATCCAGGAGCTCCTGAACACCCTTATTTTTGTAAGATGTGCCACACACAACGGGGATCATCTGAACGCCGATGGTGGCCTTGCGGATGGCGGCACACAGCTTTTCTCTCGGGACTTCTTCCCCCATGAGGAAGAGCTCCATGATCTCGTCATCCTGATCGGACACGGCTTCGAGCAGCTTTTCGCGGTATTCCTCGGCCAAATCTCTGAGATTTTCAGGAATTTCCTCTTCACGCACGTCCTTTCCGAGATCGTCATAGAAGACCTTGGCCTTCATATTGATGAGGTCAATGACCCCGACGAAGTCGGCTTCAGCACCGATGGGGAGCTGAATCGGTACCGCGTTGCACTTGAGCCGATCATGAATCATGTTGAGAACATTGAAGAAATCGGCACCCGTGATGTCCATCTTATTTACATAGACCATACGCGGTACGTTGTATTTGTCGGCTTGACGCCAAACAGTCTCGGTCTGCGGCTCAACGCCGCCCTTGGCACAAAGAACGGTGACAGCACCGTCGAGAACTCTCAGGCTGCGTTCGACCTCAACGGTGAAGTCGACATGCCCCGGAGTGTCAATAATATTGATGCGGCGTTCCTTCCAGAAACAGGTGGTAGCAGCGGAGGTGATGGTGATACCACGCTCCTGCTCCTGCTCCATCCAGTCCATCGTAGCGGTGCCCTCATGCGTCTCACCCAGCTTGTAGGTGCGACCCGTGTAGAACAAAATACGCTCCGTCGTCGTGGTCTTGCCTGCATCAATGTGTGCCATAATACCGATATTTCTTGTGTTCTCAAGAGAATATTGTCTCGGCATTGCGGTACTCCTTTACAATTACCAACGGAAATGGGAGAATGCCTTGTTGGCCTCTGCCATCTTGTGGGTATCCTCACGCTTCTTGACAGAAGCGCCGGTATTGTTGCAAGCATCCATGATCTCGCCTGCAAGGCGTTCCTTCATGGTCTTCTCGCTGCGCTTACGGGAGTAAGCGGTGATCCAACGCAGACCCAAGGTCTGACGACGATCGGGACGGACTTCCAGGGGAACCTGGTAGGTTGCGCCGCCAACACGGCGGGATTTGATTTCCAAGCTGGGCATGATGTTTTCCATCGCCTGCTGGAAAGCTTCCAGACCGTTCTTGCCGGTCTTTTGCTCAACAATCTCAAATGCACCGTAAACGACGCGCTGGGCAACACCCTTCTTGCCGTCGAGCATGATGCTGTTAACGAGCTTAGTTACCAGAGTGGAATTATAGACAGGATCCGGAAGGACCTCTCTCTTGGGAACATTACCTCTTCTGGGCACTTTGCTTCCCTCCTTCATATAATAATGATTTCATAGGTACTTCGATAGGCTTATCCTATCGTTTTTGTGCCTCACCGGATGTTTCCCATATATTAAACACATATACAAAAAACGCTTGGCAAGGCGCCGGGGAAATTACTTCTTCTTGGCCTTCGGGCGCTTCTGTCCGTACTTGGAACGGCTCTGCATACGACCCTGAACACCCTGGGTATCGAGGGTACCACGGATGATGTGGTAACGGACACCGGGAAGGTCCTTGACACGGCCGCCGCGGATCAGAACGACGCTATGCTCCTGCAGGTTGTGGCCGACACCGGGGATGTAGGCGGAAACCTCGTAGCCATTCGTCAGGCGGACACGGGCGATCTTACGAAGTGCGGAGTTCGGCTTCTTCGGGGTGGTGGTACGAACAGCAGTGCAAACGCCTCTCTTCTGCGGGGAAGACAGATCGGTAGCACGATTCTTGATGGTGTTCAAACCCTTCTGCAGAGCCGGAGCGGTGGACTTGTAAGTAACCTGCTCTCTGCCCTTTCTGACCAACTGATTAAAAGTAGGCATGTGTTTCTCCTTTCTTTTGTATTGCGCTTAGCGCGATTATATTATCCCGAAATATCCTAAAATATTCCGATGGATACTAAATAATGGCTGCAACAGCTGCAGCAACGGAAATTTCGCAAGCATCACCAAGCTGCCTCATGGACGGCACATGGACGACGGTCACATCGTCCGCATGGCACTGCTCCACAAGCGGTTCTGTCAACGCAGGGTCGGCATCGAGGGCAACAAAAACCTTCTTCGCAGTGCCTGCGCTCAGAGCCTTTCGAAGCTGCTTGATGCCGACCACCTTACGGTCGGTTTTCAGCTCATCAAGCAATTTTCACACCTCCGGTACTCCGGAAAAATTCTGCTCACGCAATTGAGGATTATAGCAGAATCAACGAAAATTGTCAATGATTTTTGATGAATTTTACAAAAAAATTTTTCTGTTTTTCCAAATTCTTTGTCATTCGATTTCACGCACAAAAGATCCGCCGAAAAATATGCTTTCCGGCGGATCCCGAACCCTTAAAATGTCATAAATACTTTAGTGCAGAGTCGTTTCGGTAACACCGCTGTCCTCCACTCTGAAGATCGTGTCGCAATGCTCAATGGTAGAAAGGCGGTGCGCGACAATGATCATCGTCTTGTCGCCGCTCAAGCCCCTAATGGATTCCATAACAGCAGCCTCAGTTTCATTGTCGAGCGAGCTCGTTGCCTCGTCGAAGAACAGAATTTCAGGGTCGTGATAGAGCGCTCTTGCGATGCCGATACGCTGACGCTGACCGCCTGAAATACGCACACCTCTCTCACCGACCACGGTATCCAGACCGTCTTCCAGCGTACGGACAAAATCTGCGATCTGTGCATTTTGCAACGCTCTCCAAACAGCCTCGTCATCGATCTTGTCCTCCTCAATGCCGAGGGCAACATTTCTGCGAATCGTATCGTCCGTCAGATAGATCGACTGTGGGATGTAGCCGATGTGCTTCTGCCACTCGGAATAGTCCTCGTGAATGTCCATCGTGCCGTAGCAGATCGTCCCCTTCTCCGGCTTGAGGATGCCGAGGATCAGGTCGATCAGCGTAGTTTTACCTGCACCCGTTGTTCCTATGATGCCCACAGAGGTTCCGCGGTGGATGCTCAGGGAGACGTCCTTCAAGACCGGATTTTCCTTTTCAGGGTAGGTAAAGGTGATGTTTTTGACAAAAATATCATTTTCTCTGCCCGGATCGACAAATTTTCTCTCCGCTCTCTTGCGCGCAATTTCTTCGGCGCGTTCACGCTCGAGCCGTTCGGAATCCTTCAGTTCATCGTACAGAGCCTCCAAGGACGGCATCACCACGGTCAGGCCGCCGATGATATTGTTGATACCGTTTGCACGGGGCATCAGACGGATGGCAGCCACCGCAAATGCTGACAAATCCGCAACCAGTGTGGTCAGATCATGCCCTGCGACAATCTTTACCGCCACAACAGCCATGATACCACCCATGCACAGTGTTTCCATCAGACGGGAGGGAATCGACGAGATAATCGCAACCTGGCACTTCCTGACCAGCAGTTCCTCTCCGGCATTCTTGTAAACATCGGAGAAGTACTGCTCTCTTCCCATGATCTTGACTTCCTTGATGCCACCCATCGACTGGTAGATAGCCTTGATCATCTTTGCACTGATCTCACGGCTGTCAAGACCAAAAGTCCGGAGTTTTTTACGCACAAGTAGGAAGTAAATCACAGAGCACAGAGCCAGCGCTAAGGAGATGGCAACCGTCATGATCGGATCAACCACAAACAGATAAACAACCAGCGAAGATATAATCAAAATATCCGAGACGAGGCCAAAGAGCGTTCCGATCGCACTGAAAGCACTGTTGACATCATGGTTGATGTTACGAATGATCTCTGCGGTGTTGCGCTGCAAATGGTAGGTATAGGGCTTGTGCATATAGCAGCTGATCATCCTCGTTCCCATGCGGATATGGTTGTTGTAATTGAATTTTGTCTGCAATCTTGTCATGAACAGCTGGTAGGCGTTCTTGATAAAATAAATCACAATCATCAGGATCGTCAGGAAGAGCAAAATGTCCTCCCCTTCCGTTGAGCCAATAAGGTCAGCAATCGCACGACCCCACCATGCGTTGAGCATTGCGTCCGGATTGATAAGGACATTGACAAAAGGAAGAATCAGCGAAATTCCGAAAAAATCGAGAAATGTTCCGATCAGCTGCAGCAAAAAAATGCCGAAAAACTGCCATCGCTGTTTCGGCGTAAAAATGTACATTAACATTTTGATCATTCGCATAGGTCTGTCTCCTAATCTTTAATGCATCCTATAATAGCACATTTTTTTCTGAAAGTAAAGCGTAGAACTCTTGTAAAACGTGTTATTTTGTATTATAATAGAACCGAGTCTGGGAAAGGAAGTGCAAAAATGGTCGTTGTTTGGATCCTGCTTGGTATCGTAGCCTTGTTTTGGCTGCTGTTGACAACGCCCGTGCGCATCTTCCTGACATATGACAAAGATCTGCATTACAAGCTTAAATATGGCCCGTTTTCTCTCTACGACAGCGCAAAGCCGTCCAAACCGAAGAAAAAGAAGAACGCACCCGCCTCAAAAGGAAAATCAGCTTCTAAAAAGAAGTCTTCCACCACCAAAATACTGCTGGATTTCCTCGGCTTAACCGAGATCAGCAGCATTGCCAATTTCAAATATTCGGTCAAAAAATGCGGCATCGTCGGCACGCTGCAGGCCGTTGGCGCTGCCGTCGGGCGGCTGTATTCGGCCACCTCCGGTCTGATCCGCAAAGGACGATTCAAAAAATTTGACCTGAAAATCGTTGTTGGTGACACCGACAGCGGCGATGCCGCTTTGCTTTACGGTCAGGTTTGCGCCATTGCCTTTCCACTCTTTTCATTTCTGGAGAAAGCTATGCGCTTCAAGGAGCAGAAGGTCGACATTCGATGCGATTATGAGCTGGAGGAAACAAGCGCCTTCTTTCGTGGCCGGCTTGATTACCGCCCGTGGCATTTTCTGTGCTTCTTCTGGCGACTGTTTATAAACTACCTGAAAACGAAAAAGGAGAATCTGTATGAATAACCTTATCCATATTCTTCAAATGACAGCCGACCGTGCCCATGCCATGGCCACCGAGCAGTCCGTCGCGGATGCTCCCATTCAGATCGGTGATGTCACCGTAATCCCCGTTTCGAAGGTCTCGTGCGGTTTTTCCTTCGGAGGTTCCAATGCCACCAGCCGTAAGGCTGAGGGAAAAACTACCGCAGGCGCCGGTGCCAAGGTGACCAAGACCCCCCTTAGCTTCATCACCGTCGTCGACGGGCAGCTGCACATCCTGCGCGTGGAGGACGATGGGAAAAACACCAACATCGTTGCAAAATTGAAGCCAATGATCGAAACAATAAAAGAAAAGAAAGCGGCAAAGAAAGCCGAAAAGGATGCCGCATTATAAAAATTTGCCTCTGCTTTTCAGCAGAGGCAAATTCATATCAAAGGCCGAGGCCCTTTTGCAGGTTTACGACAAAGTCCTGCACATTCGTGACGATACCACGGGCAGAGAGGCTGCCGCGATCAGCAAGCTTGTTGACAACAAACTCCGAAACATCCACACAATAGAAATAAATCTGGCGGATCGTACCATCAGGCATCACACGGTAAGACGGGGTCATGTTGCCCGTGGCAATGGTGTGCAGCATTGTTGCCATGCAAATGACGGTCGTCGCATTGCGGATCTGGTCGCGCATTGCGTTCTGCGCCTCATAGACATCACCAAAAACAGGAGGCAGAGGGCCATCATCACGAATCGAACCGCCCAAAACATACGGAACACCGCACTTTTCGCAGCTGTAAATGATTCCGTTGTCAATGTTCTCGTTCTTGATGAACTCAGACACGCTACCGTGGTAGCGCACACGGTTGATAAGATCCAGGTGGTTGTAGTGGCCGTTGGGCATAGACTCCTGCGTGTAAATGTCCTGACCCAGAGCGGTTCTGAGATATGCACCCTCGAGATCGTGGGTTGCCAGTGCATTGCCTGCCAGAATTGCATGGGCATAGCCATTTTCGATCAGTTTGCTCATAGCCCTTCTTGCATCTGCATCGAAGGAGAAGGCCGGCCCGAGCACCCAGACGATCTTGCCGTGCTCACGCTCGTGCTTCAAAAGCTCGTACAATTCGTCATAATCCTTAGAGAACGCGGTCTCGCGGGAGCGGTTCTGACGGAAAGCAAAAACATCCCCCTGTGCCTTCTGCTCGTTGAAGCCGTTGGCATGGACATAGATACCGTCTTCACAGTTTTCGGTTCTGCCGGTAACGATCAGGTCGCCTTTTTTGAGCACACGGAACTCGCGGACATGGATCTTGCCGTTTTCATAAACGGGGACACAATCCATGCGGCTCTCCTCCGCCAGAAGCCAGTTGCCGTCGATCTTGAAATACTCGGGGAAAATGCTCAGCGCATGGTAATGCTCAGGAGCAACTCCGTCAAACGGTGCAGGTACGACAACCGCATTGGGTGCCTTGACAAAGCGATCTGCGGTAAAGTCGGGAGCCGTATACTTTTTCAGTTCAAACATAATCATTCTCCTTGTATGTTTTTTTACATTATACCCTATTTTTTCCACACTTGCAAGAGGATTTTCACGCACAGGAGGCAAATGGAATGAAGCATATCGTTTTGGGTATCTTCGCGCAGGTCGATGCAGGAAAGACAACCCTCTCCGAGGCATTGCTTTTTGAAACAGGACAGCTCAAGACCCGAGGCCGCGTGGATCACGGCAACGCTTTTTTGGATCATCACCGTCTTGAGCGCAGCCGTGGCATCACGATCTTTTCCAAGCAGGCGCGCATCTGCGCCAAAGATCTGACGATCACCCTGCTCGACACTCCGGGGCACATCGACTTCTCTCCCGAGGCCGAGCGCACCATGCAGGTGCTGGACTATGCCGTTTTGCTGATCAGCGGCACAGACGGCGTGCAGGCGCATACCATCACACTGTGGAAGCTGCTGCGCAGATACCGCATCCCAACCTTTGTCTTCTTCAACAAGATGGATCTGCCCGGTGCAAACCGTCAAAAACTTCTGAACGATGTCAAGGCAAATCTGAGCGAGCATTGCGCCGAGCTGAGCGACGAGGAATCCATCGCCCTTTGTGATGAGGCTCTTTTGGAGCAGTATTTGTCAAACGGTGCGCTTTCAAAGGCGGACATTGCCAAGCTGATTGCGGAGGAAAAGTGTTTCCCCTGTCTCTTCGGTGCAGCCCTGCACGGTGAGGGAGTTGCGTCGCTTTTGGCGGCGCTTCATGATCTGACTGTAACGGCATGCTATCCCGAAGCGTTTTCCGCAAGGGTTTTCAAGATTGAGAGGGATCCGCAGGGAAATCGTCTGACCTTTCTGAAAATTCTCGGCGGCACTCTGCGCGTACGCGCAGCCTTCGGTGATCAAAAGGTCACACAGCTGCGCATCTACAGTGGCGAAAGTTTTACACAGGTCGAGCAAGCCTCTGCCGGCGAAGTCTGTGCGGTCTTAGGTCTGAACAGCCTTCAGATCGGGGATACCCTCGGAGAGGCGCAAAAAGGCATTCGGCCACAGCTAAACCCCGTCATGACCTACCGCATCGGCCTCCCGGAGGGCTCCGATGTCAAAGCCGCCCTGCAAAAGCTCTCCGTTTTAGAGGAGGAAGAACCGCAGCTTCATATTACATGGGACGAGCGGCTGCGCGAGATCCATGCACAGATTATGGGTCAGGTGCAGATTGAGGTGCTGCAGAGCATTCTGGAGGAGCGCTTTGACCTGCGTGTAACCATCGATCACGGTCGTGTTTCTTATCGAGAGACCATATGCAATACCGTCGAGGGGATCGGGCATTTCGAACCCCTGCGGCACTACGCCGAGGTACATCTGCTGTTGCAGCCACTTCCCAGAGGAAGCGGGCTTGTATTTGACACCGATTGCAGCGAGGATGTGCTTGACCGCAATTGGCAGAGGCTGATTTTGACCCATCTGGAAGAAAAAACGCACCTGGGCGTCCTGATCGGCGCACCCATCACCGATCTGCGCATCACGCTGGCCGCAGGCCGTGCTCATCTGAAGCACACCGAGGGCGGCGACTTCCGTCAGGCGACCTACCGTGCCGTCCGTCAAGGTCTGATGCAGGCAAAAAGCATCCTTCTTGAGCCGTTCTACCGTTTCCGCCTGAGCATTCCCGCAGCGCAGCTCGGAAGAGCCATCAACGACATCCGCGCCATGGGCGGCAGTTTTGGCTCACCCGAGAATGACGGAGATTTTATGGTGCTGGAGGGTCGGGCCCCCGTATCCGAAATGCAGGCCTATATGTCCGAGGTCGTCTCCTACACCAAGGGCACCGGAAAACTTCTCTGCGAGGTCGACGGCTACGAGCCATGCCACAATGAAAAGACCGTGCTCGAGGAGATCTCCTACGATCCGCAGGCCGACCTAGAAAATACGCCCGATTCCGTGTTCTGCTCACACGGTGCAGGCATCAACATCAAGTGGAATGAGGTGCAAGAGCATATGCACTTAGAGAGTGTACTGCGCCCTCAAAAAGCATCCCGCTCCGTACGTGTGCAAAATTTTGACCTAGACGAAAAAGAACTGCAGGCTATCATGGAACGGGAATTCGGCCCTGAAAAATATGTCCTGCATCGTCCTGCAAAAATAGAAAGCGCTCCGAGCGTCTCCGTGCCGCTGCGAAAAAAGGAATACCTGATCGTCGACGGCTATAACATGATCTTCGCTTGGGACGGCCTGAAGCAGCAGGCCACGGACGACCTGAGCGGCGCAAGACAGCATCTTTTGGAGATTCTGAGCAATTTCTGCGGTTATCGGCCATGCGAGCTGGTGGTCGTTTTCGACAGCTACCGTGTCAAGGGCGGCATCGGCTCCAAAAATCGACACGAAAATTTGAAGGTCGTCTATACGCAGGAGCATGAGACGGCCGATGCCTATATCGAGGCACTGGTAAGCGAGATCGGCAAGAATTATAACATCCGTGTGGCGACCTCTGATGCGCTGATCCAGCTGTCAGCGCTCAGAAGCGGTGTGCTACGCGTTTCTGCCAACGAGCTTCTTCATGAAATCGAGGCCGTCAACGAGCAGATCGCCGCCGTGATCTGCAAGCTTCGGGAGGATGCACGCCGTGCCTCCATCCGCGAAAATCCACTTCAAAATTTATGAAAAAACCGCTGAGAATTTCTCAGCGGTCAGTCTGTCGAAAAACTTGTTTTTCGACAGACTGGCAGAGTTCAAAAAGTCGGCAAGACGAGCAAACCGAGCGCGTCGGCGTACGATGGTACGGTAGAGCTCGGTTTGCGATGTAAGTCAAAATGCCTTGCGCAGCAAGCATTTGAAGTGTTTTTTTGCTGTATCGGAGATATGTTCGCAATCGCTTATTTGAATACAGATCGCCAACCGCCAAAAATTTGCATTTTGACGATTGGCGACTTTTTTGACACTCTGAACCGCTGAGAATTTCTCAGCGGTTTTGCATTCCCTCATAAGCGACCTTCGCCGCCTCGGGATCCATATTGCATCTCAGACGATAGACCGGAATGAATTCGAGGGTCTTCTCAACCAGAGTCAGTACCTTGAGCATCTTCTCCACATCGTCAGTACGATGGGTCTGCTGCAGGAGCATCGGAAGCGCTTCCATCGCAGACAGACGCTCGATCTCGTTCTTCACTCCGCGCTCAAGTACGCAGATCGCCTTCAAAGGCACACTGGTATTGGTGCTCAGACGGTGCTTGCCGTCCCACGGTGTGCCGTAAACGGTAACATGTCCGTCCTTCAGTTCAAACAGCGGCTTGTCATCATTGACCATCACTGCACGCTCCCCAAAGCGTTCGCGCCACAGACGGGTGTGGGTAGACTTGCCCGTGCCGCTCTTGGCCGTGAAGAGATAGGCCTCGCCGTCAACAGCTATGGCTGAGCCGTGCATCAGAAAAATATTCTCATCAACCAGCAACTCGGTCAGCTTTCGATAGACTGCCGTCATCTCCAGAAACTTTTTAAATCCCTCAGGTGCGGGTAAGCTCTTGAGCTGTCCCTCCTCGAGGGCTTTTTGTGCCTCAAACTCCACATCCTCCGCTGTGGTGCGGATGAAAAAGTCGGGTTTTTCGACCTCAGAGCAGTCATACTGATAGCTCCAAAGGTGCACACAGGATGTGAGGGTGGAAAGCTTCACGGTGCGGTTTGCATATTTATATGTACCGACAACTCTGCGGCCGTCGATGTCGTTGATCAGCTCGAACATATTTCAGGGATTCCTTTCCGATAATCCCGAATATTATATATGTGTTATCGCAAAAAAGCAACTGTTTTTTCACCCTCTGTTCAAAATTCTTGCGACCAACGGACGGTGTACCTTCATGGCTCCTTTTGGGCAAAATTCCTGACAGCAGAAACAGCGGATGCACTGTTTTTTGCAGATGCGTGCTTTCTTCTTTTTCATTACAATGGCCTTGGCCGGACAAACATTGGCACAAAGTCCGCATCCGATGCATTCCTTCTTTTTCAGCTTCGGAGAAGACCGCAATGCAAGCCTTGCCACAGAGCTGAATGTCTTTCCGAGCCCACCGGGCATTGCGTTTTCAAACTGCAAGCCCCTGCCCCGTTCGATGCGCTCAAAATCAGGCTTGACCAAGCTCTCCACATCGCCCAATATTTTGATCTCAGAATATTCACCGATGTATCCGTAATTCTTCGCCGCCTGCAGGGTCGGCACGCTCATCGGATCAAGGCCGATCAGCTTGCAGCAGACCATGTCCAGCTTGTGACAATCCGTACCTGCCAGAATCGCCCCCATATGCACAGGTGTTCCTGCCGTCGGGCCGTTGCCCTCCATCGCCTCGACAGCATCCACCAAAAACAGCTTTGGTTTGAAATAGCGGTTGAGATCAATGATCATTCCTGCAAAATCCAAGGGTTCGGGGTAGCGGAAATGATATTCCGGCTTCGTTGTTCCAGGCACCGCGCCAAAAAGATTCTTTGTTGCCGCCGACAGCGACATCATGCCGTGACTCTTGAGTTTACAAAAGCTGATGATCGCATCAGCCTCATCCAAATAGGCGGTATATGCAAAGTGCTTTGCCACCTTCGCCTCTGGAAAATCAGCTGTTTTCTGGCTGAAATCATGATTGAGTGTCGCACCTGCCTCTTCTGCCTCACGAAGACCGCACACGCTGTAAACGCGGTTCAAAATCACCGCATTATACAGATTTCCGGGGCTGTCTCCGATCACAACACTTGCGCCTCGTTCCACCAAGCGCTTCGTCAGGGCCGCAAGCAGCGTCGGATGCGTAGTCACGGCCTTCTCAGGCTTCGCCGCCGCAACCAGATTCGCCTTGATCACAATTCTCATACCCGCCTTGACCCAGTCCAGGCCGCCCAACGGGGCAAGCACCGCATCAATCGCTTTGATGCAATTGTCCTGCGAATAATCCTCGCAGCGCACAATGGACACTTTGCTCATTTGATCCCCTCCGTATCAGTTTTTCCGCCGCCTGCTTTGCCAATGGAAAATAGTGCTGAAAATAGTCGCCGTCCGTCGCTTCGTATCGATTGCCGACATAGACCCATTCGCAGTATTCGTAAAACAGAAAATAATCCAGCGTTTGCCGAAATTCTTCGTAAGCAATTCCCTTTTCAGAAATCAGATGATCATAATAATATTGTATCGCAAATTCCCTGTCCGTTTGGCTCAGATAAAACAGGCTCTCGGGGTTTTCCTGCCCATGTGCGATCAAGCGGGCCAAGGAAGTCGGATACGGCAAAATTCCGCCAACTTCCCAATCGATCATCACCGCACGATCCTCCGAAACGATCACCTGAAACGGCAAAAAATCATCGTTACACAGTGTTTTCGGTGTCTTGTCATAAACTTCCAAAAACCGTATGTAAGCCTCCTGCAAAACCGAATCGTTGAGATACTCCCCACGATTTTTCCGCTTTTTTCGGCTTGCTTCAAAGGGATATCCTTTCTGCGTCAAATCCGAACCCCAGTATTCCTCTTGCATGGCAATGAGGGCATCCAAGGTAAGTTTCAGTTTTTCTCGGGTACATTTTTGCAGATTTTCTCCTGCAATGTGTTCCATTAAAATATAGATTGCATCACCGTATTGCGTTTTGCCGTAGATTTTCGGCACATAGGACGGCGCATCTTGAAAAAATGTACAATAGACCTCCGCTTCATATTCCTTTGCTTTTTTCAGAACAAATTTTCTTTCGCCGTCCGTGATCTCATAAACCTCATAAGGCTGTTGATCCTCTTCGTGCAAATATGCCTCAATCGTAAGGTCTTCCCCGAGTGAGAGATTCATCTGCATTAAAACCGCACATATCTGTTCATTTTTTTGTTTCGGCATCCCTGCACCCCCATTCTCCACCATTTTACCGCAACCGCGCGAACTTGTAAAGCATACTTTTTTGGCTTTGAACATCGTGCCATAAATCCGATTTATCGGTGCGTTAAATATGGTGTTCACCGACATCCTGTGCGTAGGGGCGCACGACTCTACGATTCGCAATATATAAACAGAGCGATAAATCAGAATTTGACATGGTATAAAGCGGCAGGTTGATTTTTTCAGTGCAATATGCTCAAAATACAGTGTAAGAATTTGTAGAAATTAGCAACGGGAAAATCGTTGCATTTTTCAAAGGATTTCGGTATAATTATATTGTAATTGAAGATTGATAGCTGTAACGAAGTGCTTCGCGCACGGGCTATGCACTATCACTCAGTCATTGAGTGGAGATGTGGAACCATGGGTTCTTCATCCCCATTTTTTGTTACCAAAAATACTTTCAGGAGGTAAATTTATGTACATTCTCGCCAACGGTAAACTCATCACGAGAAGCGCTGTCACACCGTATCTGCCCGACGGCGGTGTTGTGATCGACGGCACCAAGATCAAGGACATCGGCACCACCGCTGAATTGAAGGCAAAATATCCCGAGGCTGAATTTATCGATGCCAAGGGCGGCGTCATTATGCCGGCTCTGATCAATGCTCACACGCACATCTATTCCGCACTGGCTCGCGGCTTGTCCATCAAGGGCTATAACGCCACCAACTTCTATGAAGTTCTCGACGGACAGTGGTGGGCGATCGACCGCAAGCTGATGCTCTCGGGCACCAAGGCCTCTGCCGATGCTCTGTACATCGACTGCATCAAGCAGGGTGTTACCACCATTTTTGACCACCATGCTTCCTTCGGTGAGATCCCCGGCTCTTTGTTCCAGATCGCAGAGTCTGCAAAGCAGTTCGGCATCCGTTCGTGCCTGTGCTACGAGGTTTCCGACCGTGACGGTGAGGAAAAGTCCCTGCAGGCTGTCAAGGAAAATGCTGATTTCATCACCTACTGCGAGCAGCAGAAGGATCCGATGCTTGCCGCCATGTTCGGCGGACACGCTCTGTTCACCATTTCTGACAAGACCTTCGAGCGCATGGTCGAGGCGAACAACGGCAGAACCGGCTTCCACATCCACGTTTCCGAGGGCATGAACGACGTTTATGACTCCTTGCAGAACTACGGCCGCCGTCCGATCCAGAGATTGCAGGATCACGGCATCTTGGGCGAAAAGACTATTTTGGGTCACTGCATCCATGTGAACTCCGCTGAAATCGAGATCATCAAGAACACAAATACGATGGTCGTCAACAACCCCGAGTCCAACATGGGCAACGCTGTAGGCACCTGTCCGGTATTGCAGCTTTACAAAGCAGGCATCCTGCTCGGCATGGGCACCGATGCTTACACCAACGATATGTTGGAGTCTATCAAGGTCGCTCTGTGCGCACAGCGTCAGAACGCTTGCCTGCCCAATGTCGGCTGGTGCGAAGTCACTGATATGCTCTTTAAGAACAACGCCCTCATCGGCGCAAAGTACTTCCCCGACAAGCTCGGCGTATTGGAAGTCGGCGCAGCGGCAGACGTCATCGTCATGGACTACAAGCCCTTCACCCCGTTCTCCGATGCCAACATCGATGGCCACATGATCTTCGGTATGACCGGTCGCCAGTGCCAGACCACCATCGCAAACGGCAAGCTCCTGATGAAGGACCGTGAGCTCATCGGCATCGACGAAGAGGCTTGCAATGCCCACATTCTGGAAGAGTCCAAGAAGCTCTGGGGCGCACTGAACAACTGCGAGTATTAATCTCTGATAAAAAATAAGGAGGATCTATCATGTCTGAAAAAATGTACCCGATTCCTTTTAAGGATCTGATGAACTGGGTCATCACCGAGCGCAAGAACAGCGGTGAGATCTTTGGTATTCACAAAGAATACAAGGCTGATCCTGCCAAGACCCTACCCATCTTTGGCGAAAAGATCGAAACCCCGTTCGGCCCTGCCGCAGGCCCGAACAGCCAGTTGGCGCAGAACATCATCGCTTCTTATGTCGCGGGTGCTCGTTTCTTCGAGGTCAAGACCGTTCAGCAGATGGACGGTGAGGATCTGGCTCGTTGCGTTCCCCGTCCCTGCATTCTGGCAGATGACGAAGGCTACAACCAGGAATGGTCTACCGAGCTGGAAGTCCGTCAGGCATTGGATGAGTACATCAAGGCTTGGTGCGCTCTGAAGGTCATGGCGAAGGTTTGGGGCTACGGCGATCCCGACGGCTTCGTATTTAACATGTCCGTTGGTTACGATCTTGCCGGCATCAAGGGCGAGAAGATCGACAACTATATCGAGTCCATGAAGGACGCTACCCGCGCTCCCATCTTTGCTGAGTGCAAGGCTGTCCTGACGGAGATGTTCCCCGAGGAAGCAGAGTTTATCGCTGCCATTTCTCCCCGTGTTTCCCGTTCTGTCACCCTGTCGACCCTGCACGGCTGCCCGCCCGATGAGATCGAGCGCATCGCCTCCTACTTGATCTCTGAGAAGAAGGTCAACACCTTCGTCAAGTGCAACCCGACCATCTTGGGCTACAAGGACGCAAGAAGCATCCTTGACGGCATGGGCTATGACTACATCGTCTTTGACGACCATCATTTCAACGAAGACCTGCAGTGGAAGGACGCTGTTCCCATGTTCGAGCGCCTGCAGGCACTGGCAGATGCCAACTCTCTCGAGTTCGGTCTGAAGCTGTCGAACACCTTCCCCGTTGACACCACCCGTGGCGAGCTGCCGAACAACGAGATGTATATGTCCGGCCGCAGCCTCTTCCCCCTGACCATCGAGATGTGCCGTCGTATCAGCGCACAGTTCGGCGGTAAGATGAAGATCTCCTTCGCAGGCGGTGCTGAATACTTCAACTGCGACAAGCTGTTGGAAGCAGGCATTTGGCCCATCACCGTTGCTACCACCATCTTGAAGCCCGGCGGATACAACCGCTTGGTTCAGATGTGCAAGAAAGTTGAAAACATTGAGTTCAAGCCCTTTGCAGGCACCGATACCGACGCCATTGCAAAGATGGCTCTCGACTGCCGCACCGACTATCACCATGTCAAGCCCATTAAGCCGCTGCCCTCCCGTAAGAACGAGGACGGTGTGCCCTGGATCGATTGCTACATTGCTCCGTGTAAGGGTGGCTGCCCGATCGATCAGGATATCCCCGAGTATATCGAGCTGTGCAAGAAGGGCATGTACAACGAGGCTCTGGAGCTGATAGTTCAGAAGAACGCTCTGCCGTTCATCACCGGCACCATCTGTGCACATCGCTGCATGGGCAAGTGCAGCCGCAACTTCTACGACGAAGCCGTCCAGATCCGTGCAACCAAGCTCTTGGCAGCCGAAAAGGGCATCGACGCTCTGATGGCTAATATCAAGAAGCCGGCTAAGGTCGAAGGCAAGAAGGCTGCTATCATCGGCGGCGGCCCGACCGGTATTGCTGCTGCATACTTCCTCGGTCGCGCAGGTGTCGAATGCACCATTTTTGAAAGAACTGATAAGCTCGGCGGCATCGTTCGCCATGTCATCCCCGAGTTCCGTATTGCTCACGAAGCCATCAATAAGGACATTGAGCTGATGCTCGCTTACGGCGCAGAAGTCAAGCTCAACACCGAAGCTCCTTCTGTGGAAGAACTCAAGGCTCAAGGCTATACCCACATCCTCTACGCTGTCGGAGCATGGAAGCCCGGCAAGCTCGACATCGAAGGCAATGTCCGCGGTGTCATCGGCTGGATGGAAGAGATGAAGGCAGGTAAGGGCGGCGAGCTCGGCCATGTCGCAGTCATCGGCGGCGGCAACACCGCTATGGACGCAGCAAGAGTTGCTAAGCGCGCAGGCGCAAAGTCCTCCACTCTCGTCTATCGCCGTACCAAGAAGTACATGCCGGCTGATGCGGAAGAGCTCGAGCTGGCAATCGAAGACGGTGTCGAGTTCCTCGAGCTCGTCGCTCCCGTTGCTCAGAAGGACGGCAAGCTGATCTGCAACAAGATGAAGCTCGGCGAGCCCGATGCTTCCGGCAGAAGAAGCCCCGTTGCTACCGGCGAGACTGTCGAGATCGATTGCGATCTGGTCATTTCCGCTGTCGGCGAGCAGGTTGATGACAAGCTGTTCGAGGCAAACGGCATCGAGCTGAACGCTAAGAAGCGTCCCGCTTTCCAGACCAATATCGAAAACGTCTACACCGCAGGTGACGCAATGCGCGGCCCGGCAACTGTTGTGGAAGGCATTGCCGACGCAGCAAAGTTTGCTGAGATCGTCATCGGCGAGAAGTACACTTATGAAATTCCCGATGCAGCATATCCGACCGAGGCTGAGGCCATTGCCAAGAAGGGCATCCTCGCCATGGCTAAGGATGCTGCTTGCGAAGGCGACCGCTGCCTGGATTGCAACACTGTCTGCCAGAACTGCGTTGACGTCTGTCCGAACCGTGCAAATGTCGTCATCCGCTTCGCCGACGGCCGTACCCAGATCCTGCACGTTGACAAGATGTGTAACGAGTGCGGCAACTGCACGCCGTTCTGTCCGTACAACGCACAGCCCTGCAAGGATAAGATCACGCTCTTCCAGACCGCTGAGGATATGGAAGACTCTAAGAACTGCGGCTTCTGTTTCCTGCCTGACGGCAAGGTACGCGTCCGTCTGTTCGACACCAAGGATTATGATCTGGATGTTTCCAATGATCTGCCCAAGGAAATCGAACTGATGATCGTTACCGTTAAGGAAAAGTACAGCTACCTGTTCTAAAATTTATCAACGGCCCTGCGGTATGAATCCGCAGGGCCGTTTGTTATATGAAAATTCTTTCACAAATGAATGTTTTCCATTGAAATATCGTGTTACATCCAATTTTCTGTTTTCAGCACTTTTTTTCGGATAAAAGCGAAGGTCTCCTTCTCGCCCCGATCGCGAAGCATCGTCAGAACATAGATCAGCTCTTCCTTTGTTTTCGAGTGCATAGAGCTTGACTCCTTGGCCTCGAGCGACCGCAGCAGATATTCCAGCGCATCGCCATCTTGATAGCTCTTGCCATGATAGATCTTGCAAGCCGCAATGCGGTCCATCACCATCTCGACAAAATATCTTTTCGGCATCGGCACCGGCTCATAGCTCTTGGTCTGCAGATTGATATCCGACCAATACTCAAAATGGTGCTTGTTCCTGCCCTTGTGGTGCATCCATGCCAAGGAATATCCATAGAGTTCACGCTCTTTGGCATTGGGACTTCTGGTGCCCTGATAATACTTGGCACCGGCAGAAAACTCCGTCCAAGAATATTTTGACAGGTCATGCGTCAATCCTTGCCAATACAGACCCACTTGGAAGCAATGCTTTCTGACCTTCCAGCGATGTTTTGTAATCGTCCAAAAGTGCTTAAAAATTTTCATTTGTTTCTCCTATTCCTTCAAGGCTACTTCGAGCTTGTTCAGCGCTTTTCGTTCAATACGGCTGACATAGCTGCGAGAGATACCGCATTGCTTTGCGATCTCACGCTGCGTCAGTGGCCGCTGATTGCCCAAGCCGTAACGCAAGAGAATAATCCTGCGTTCTCTCGGTTCCAGGCAGGTCTGAATTTTCTGATACAGCTTTGCGTAGGTCTCCTTATCTGACATTCGCTCGAATAAATCCTCATCCGAACAAACAACATCCATCAGAGACAGCGCCGTACCATCCTTAGCCGTATCGATCAGCTCCGACAGCGACACATCCGAAGCGGTCTTGCGTTGCGCCCGAAAATGCATCAGGATCTCATTTTCCACACAGCGAGCCGCATAGGTCGCAAGCCGAACTCCTTTGTCCGCATTGTATGTACTGATCCCCTTGATCAGGCCAATCGTGCCGATGGAGATTAGATCCTCCTGGTCCGAGGTCTGCGTATAATACTTCTTCATGATATGCGCAACCAGCCTCAGATTTCTCTCGATGAGGACATTGCGTGCATCGATATCCCCCTGCGAGGCCAAATGCAGATAATGCGCCTCTTCCTTGGCCGACAGCGGTTTCGGAAAAGAGCCGCTGCCGTTGGAAAGCCGCAAAGAATACAAGATGCTGCTGAGCATCAGCCAAACAGCTGCACCAAACATGAGACCACCTCCGAAACAATCTATTCGGAGGCGGCAAGTCCTCATGTGATTATTTTTTTAATGGAAACGCATGGAAAGAGACTCCGCAAGCTCGCACAGAAACGAGGCATCCTCAAAGGTCTTAAGTGCAGCGACCGCCTCTTCGGTCTTTTGGGCAATCAGGCTTTGGCAAGCCTCGATGCCATAAAGACGGACAAAGGTGTTCTTGTTTTCATCCATGCCCGTGGCCTTACCAAGCTTTTCGGCATCGCCGATGACATCGAGTACATCATCACGGATCTGGAAGGCAAGTCCGAGGCAACGGGCATAGGTCTGCGCCGCAAGCATCTGCGCACAGGTGCCACCGGCGGCGATCACACCGAGCTTGCAGGCCGCCTCGATCAAGGCACCGGTCTTTCTGGACTGGATGTTTAGAACCTCCTGCTCGGTACACAGTCGCTCCTCTGCTGCCATGTCCAAAATTTGTCCACCGACCATGCCGAGTTCTCCTGCGCAATGTGAAAGGGTCTTGACCGCCTCCACGATGCGCTCGGCAGGCAGTTCGGCCTTTGCAAGCTGGCCAAAAGCCGCCGTTAGCAGACCGTCACCTGCCAGAATCGCCGTAGCCTCACCGTAAACACGGTGGCTCGTCGGTTTGCCGCGTCGGAAATCGTCATTGTCCATACACGGCAGGTCATCATGGATCAGGCTGTAGGTATGTACCATCTCCACACCTGCGGCGAAGCACAGCGCATCATCTGCCTTTCCGCCGCACAGCTCACAAAAGGCCTGCGCCAGCACGGGCCGAATGCGTTTGCCGCCTGCAAGCAGGCTGTAGCGCATCGCCTCAAAGAGCTTTTTCTGCGGCTCCTCATACAAAAAGCACTGTGCCAGATAGTCTTCCATGCGAGCTGCATACTGCTTCATTTTCTCATTCATCTGTAAACACCGTCTCCTGCGGGTTTCCGTCGGCACCCTTCGTCAATTGTACGACCTTCAGCTCAGCCTCATCCAAAAGCTGATTGCACGAGGCGACAAGGCCCGTCCCCTCCTCAAAAAGCTGCAGAGCCTCCTGCAGAGGAACATCGCCACGTTCCATGCGCTTGACGATCTCATCAAGTCGGCTTAAGGATTGTTCAAAATTCTTCGATTGTTCACTCATAATTCTACCTCCTGCACCGTTGTCAGCACCTTGCCGTCGGCAAGTCGCACCGTCAGGGCCTGTCCCTTGCTGACATCGTGTGCCGATTTCACAACATGGTCCCGTTCATCAAAGGCCATGGAATATCCTCTGCGCAACACCTTCAGTGGACTCATCGCATCGAGCTTGGCCGCCATGCGGACGAAGCCCTCGCGTCGCACAGCAAGATAGCGATCCGAGGCCGCACCGAGGCGGCGATGGATATAGTCCAGCTGCATTCTGCGGTCAGCGAAATAATTCATCGGACTGCGCAAGGAGCGCGAGGAGGACAGCGCGTGCAGCCGCTGCCGTTCCTGTTTGATTCTTTTTTGCATCAAAGTGAAAAGCATCGCCTGCTGCGCCGTCAGATGCTGGCGCAGCTCAAGCTGATCGGGCACAGCCAGCTCTGCCGCATTCGACGGCGTTGCCGCACGCAGATCCGCCACAAAGTCCGAGATCGTCACATCAGGCTCGTGCCCGACCGCAGAGATCACCGGAATTTTGGAATTGGCGATGGCATAGGCGACCTTTTCGTCATTGAAGGCCCACAGATCTTCAATTGAGCCGCCGCCTCTACCTGTGATGATCAGGTCAGCGACTTCAAACAAATTTGCATAGCGGATCGCCGCCGCGATCTCCGCCGGAGCCTCCGCACCCTGCACACGCACGGCCAGAAGCTTGATCTTGCTCAAAGGATAGCGCTTTCTCAAAATGCGCAGCATATCCCGAAGCGCAGCACCGGCAGAGGATGTGACGATGGCGATCGTATGAGCAAATCGGGGCAAGGGTTTCTTCCTTGCAGGAGAGAAAAGTCCCTCGGCCTGCAACTTTGCCTTGAGCTGCTCAAATGCCACGTGCAAGTCACCGACACCGTCAGGCGTCAGTCCGCTGCAATAGAGCTGATATGCGCCGTCGCGCGGAAAAACAGTGATCCTGCCCGAGGCAATGACCTTCATGCCGTTCTCCGGACGGAATTTCAGTCCAAAAGCGTTGCCCTTGAACAGCACGCAACGCATTGCGCCATTGGCATCCTTCAGAGAAAAATAATGGTGTCCCGAAGGATAGAGCTTATAGTTGCTGATCTCGCCCCGAATCAGAAGATCGCCCAGAAAGGGATCCTCATCGAAGCGACATTTCAAATATTCATTGATCTGAGAGACCTCATAAACCTGCTGCATGGTATGCCCTCCATGTCAAAACCGCTGTACCAAGCGCATTGTCCGTAGCAAACTGCGGCGGACAGAAGATGCACGGAAGCTTCCCGCACTTTTCACGCAGGAGCGAATTGGACGCCACACCTCCGGCAAAGACCACCTTGCACCGATATTTCTCAAGTGCATTTTGGGTTGCCTCAACAATTGCACCGATCAGGCATCGCAGAGCATACCCCGCCGTCTCGGCAGGCACACCCTTGTGATACTGCTCGACCTTGTTTTGCACACCCGAGAGGGAAAATTCCGTATCATGTACCTTGACACGGAAAACGGACTTATCCGTTGCCTCACGGCTCAGGCGGTCGATTTCCTTTCCCGAAGGGAAGGAAAGGCCAAGGAGTTTCCCCGTGCGGTCAATGA
This sequence comes from Oscillospiraceae bacterium, assembly GCA_015067565.1. Classification (GTDB taxonomy): domain Bacteria; phylum Bacillota; class Clostridia; order Oscillospirales; family Oscillospiraceae; genus JAZOXB01. The sequence goes on from SVMF01000004.1 coordinate 73,989, forward strand.
GCTGACCTGCAGAGATGTCGGTCGTACCGCCGATGCGCTCTGCATGGACGCTCACCCCTTCGGGCGTGACATATAAAAGCTCCGTCGTACCGCCCGACAGATGCCAGGCCAGATGCGGCTCGTCCATCAGTTCCATATGCTCCGAGGAAAACAGGGAAGCGGCGATATGCCCCTGCTGATGGGAAAACGCAAACAGCGGCACACCCAGAGCAGAAGCCAGAACACTCGCCTGCGAATGTCCCGCTAAAAAGCACGGCATATACGAGCCGTCGACAGCTCTCGGACGGGTGCTCGCACCGATGGCGACGATTTGTCCTGCACCTATATCCGAAAACAGCCTGTCGGTCAATTCCGGCAGGCGTTTTACATGAGCAAAGAGGGCATCGCTTTGACGAAGGCCGAGACTCCCCTGTTCCACATCCAAAAGGCGCGAAACATTGTTGCCGTTCACACCGTCGAAGCTTGCAACGGAGGTCGTATAGTTGCTTGTGTCAAAGCCGAGAACTCTCATGACTTGCCTTCCTTCAGGCTGCGCGCAAAGGAGCCCAGAATGCCGTTGACAAAGCCAACGATCTCCTCGTCCTCATACTTGCGGATGAGCTCCAGGCACTCGTTGATGGCAACACCCGTCGGGACATCGTCAACGTGCAGGATCTCATAGATGGCAAGGCGCAAAGCGGCCTTGGCAAAGCGAGAAATGCGGCTGAGTTTCCAGCCAACGGAAAACTCGCTGATGGTCGCATCGAGTTCCTGGCGGGTTTCTGCCACACCTTCTACGCAGGCAGTGATGTAGGTCATCTGCTTTGCATTCGGACGCTGGGTATAGAGCTCATTTTCAGCAGCAAGCTCGTCATAATAGCCACGCTCCAGTCGGGAGGCAATGGCCTGCGACGGAGTCTCATCAGTATAATCGAGTTCGTAAATCAGATGAGCGGCAAGCTCTCTGGCATCAGAACGTGTCATAGTTTTCTCCTTATCTGTACAGGTTTCGGGGTGCAGTTGCACCCCACAGATCACTTATTCTTGGCAGTAGCGACGCCGCAGACATTGATGTTGACACGCTTGGGGGTCGTGCCCGTCATGTTGGTGACCTCAGCGCTGATGGCCTCCTGCACCTGCTTGGCGACCTCCATCACAGCCTCGCCGTACTTGACGACCAGATTGCAGGCAATCTCGATCTGCGCACCATCGATGGTAACACGGATGCCTCTTCGCAGGCTCTTCTTTCCGATGATGTTGCTCAAGTCCAGCGTTGCAGAGGCACTCAACCCGTAAACACCTTCGATCTCACGAACCGCCAGGGCAGCAATGGAAGCAATGACTTCCTCAGAGATGTAAATGTTTCCGTTTTCGAGAGACTGTGCAAGATAATCCTTTCTATCGGCCATGGTATGAACCTTCCCTTCGTTTTTTTCTTATATTCTACCACATTTTACGAAAAAAACAATACCCTATTCTACACCGAAAATACGAATCTGCGAAAGATTATAGTCCGTTTGTGCCATAACGATGTCCGCAAGCAGGGCAACGTCGGTTTCGCTGAGTCCATTTTCAGGCGAAGCGACCGCCACAGAGATCATATCGTCGTTGATATAGGCCACACAATCGGCATAGCCCTTGGCCACGATCATGCTCTCAATCTGCGATTCACGCAGCGCATCGGAGATGATATCCTCCAGTTCCGAGCGGGTTTCGCTCGTATCCTCACCCTCGGCATAGGCAATGGTTTCCTGCAGAAGCTGTACCGCATCATCCCTGGCCGTCTGTCTGGACAAGCGCATCTGGGCAAAATATTCCGTGCCGCTCGGTACATCCGCCATCTGCGATGGTTCCTGTATCGGCTGCGCCATGACAAGCGTGGTTTCTCCCAAAATTTTGTCGGCATCGAGTGTTTTGGTCAGCTCCGGCACCTGCGCGCCGTAAAGCCAGTTGAGATAAATGCCCGTGCAAATCAGAACCAGCACCCCCGCAATGACTGCATTTCGTTTCCAAGTTTTCATCGTAATTCCTCCATCAATTCATTTTCACGACCGTGATCCGATCGCTGCCTAAGCCCGTCAGCGCGCTCACCGCGTTGATGATATCCAGCCGCACCGAAGGTCGATCCGCCCCTTGGCACACGACCACAGCGCCCTGAAATTGCGGATACCGCACCGCACTCACCGCTGCTTTATCATATGCGCTGCCCTCGGACAAAATCACCGTTTTGTGCTCCTCGTTGGTGCGCTCACCGTCGACATCCCTGTGAATATCACTCTGATATTCCGTCCGTGTGCCGTATTCAAGGCTTAGCATCACCTCGACCCGACCGGCCCCCTCGATCTGTGTCAGCATCTGCGCAAGACGCTCCTGCATCGACTGTGCATAGCTTGCATCGTCACTTTGTACCTGCTTTGTTTCAGGCTTCTTCTCCTTTGACTCCGGAAGCATCAAAAGGGCAATGCCGAGCAGCAGCACCAGCGCAACATACTTGTACTTTTTCATCCCCTGTGTCACTTTTTCAAGGAACGGCTTCATAAGACCTCCATGTTTGTCTGTCCCGTGGGACAGCCAGATTGTTTTCGATATATTCCGACAGCTTTTTCATCTCCTCGGGCGTCGGTGTGCCGATGATCTGAACCCGAATCGGCTTCGGCAGCTCCTCTTGGCTCACCTCAACGCTCGCCTTGACCTCAAAACCAAAGCCGAGCGCAATCTGCTCTATGTGCAGCTCGGTCGATTTGGCCACCTGTGCGGCAAACCTCTCGTGCGCATTTTCCTTTGCATCGTCAAGGGTCTGTGTATCGTTCGGTTTTATCAGCTCGGCAAGCTCACTCAAATCCACACCCGACAGTGGCGCAACCACCACCAGCAAAATAAGCAGACCCGAAATCAGGCGGATCACATTGGCTGTTGTCGAGCTTTTGAACAGATGGGTCACCAGCATCGCCAACACACAAACGCTGACGACCGAAAGCAAGTATTCCATCACAGCACCACCCTCAAAAAGCATACCGACGAAATCAGCAGCATCAGCGCATATGCTCCGCACATCCCAAGCAAATACCCCATCGCCTCAGAAAAGCGCTTCAACAGTGTCACATGGGAAGTACATCCCACCGCGCCGCTGACAGCCGCTGTCAGCTTCAGCAGCAAATAATGCACCCCCACCTTCAAAAACGGCACAATGCAGATAGCCAGCACTGCAAGCATTCCGAAGGTCCCCACCGAGCTTTTTAACAGCGCCGCACTCGCCAGAAGGCTCTCCGAGGCATCCGAGACAATGCCCCCGACCACCGGCACCATGCCCGAAAGAGCTGCCTTTGTCGTCTTGACCGTGAGTGCATCGGCACTGCCGCTGATCACCCCTGTAACGGATATATAGCCGATGTACACATAGACGATGATCCTGAGGCTCTTGGAGATCAGCCAGCCGATGAACTCTCGAATTTCCTTGAGCATCTTGTTGTCTGTGGCGCTTTCTGCCGTCGCCACAGCAAGGTAAACATATACCATCGGGATCAGAAGCGATCCGATCAGCCGCATCAGCAGCTGTGAAAACAGAACTGTTCCACCGTAGAGCACAGACCCCGACTGGATGCCGCCCGACATCACGGTCGTTGAGGCCAGAATCGGCAAAAAGCAGGCGCTGTAGCTTTGCATTCGATCCATCGTGTCACGGGCCAAATGTACCATGGACTGTACGCTCCCGAGCATAGCTGCAGCGATGGCCAATGCACCTGCGATCATGGCCACCGTGTTGTATTTTTCGGCCGAAAAGCTTGTCACGGCAAACAGCGTAACGATCGAAAGCAGCGTCGCGCACAAGCGCAATGCACTTTTGAATTCTCCGTTCGCCTTTGAAACCGAACCAAAAAGCATCGACTGCAGCACATCCCAGAAGCTCCTCGACTGCACCTGCTCATAAGAGGGCAGAAGCTCCGAAGCCTCAGCGTCCAGTTCTTCCGTCAAAGCCTGTGTTTCGATGCCAATGTCCTCCTGAGCAAAAACGGGAGCCGTCAAAAGCATCAGCACGCAAAGTGTCAGCACCAAATACCTCACGAGCCACCTCCCAACCTTTGTACCGTTTGCAAGACCATCTCCAGCAGTGGAAGCGAAACATAGATCGCCAGCATCGCTCCACACAGCTCAATAAGTTTTGCAATCGAGCTGTGCCCCGCATCGGCACAGACATTGGCGCTGATGTTCGTGAGCAGACCGATGCCGATGGCCTTGAGCATCGGCTCCATCAGCGCCTTGTCCACACCTGACATATTTCGCAGCGTTTTCAGAAAGTCCAAGATCGGCCGCAGCACATCCAACAGCATCAGCGCAATGACAGCACAGGCGCCCAGGCTGAGCACAACCATAAGCTCCTTCTTTTGCAGCGTGCCCGAAAAAATGACCGTCAAGATCCCGACGATCGCGGCCTTCCACAGCGTCTCCATCAAAAATCAAACAAGCTCTTGACGAGGTCGAAGAGCTGTGCAATTTTTTGCACCACAATGAACAGCACTACCACCAATCCCGCCAGGGTCGTCATTGTCGCCTGTTCCTCCCGTCCCGAGCGCACGAGCACCTGATTCAAGATGGACACGATGATGCCCACAGCTGCGATTTTGAAAACCAGATCGATCTGCATACTCACAAAAACAAGATCACCAGCGCAATGCCGGTCGTCATTCCCAAGACAGCATAGCTTTTCGCCATTGGTCGTTTTTCCTTCTCAAAGCGCTCCTGCGCCGCTCGCAGTCGCTGCCCCGTGAGCTGCAGTACACGATTTTCCCCGTCAAGATCATATCGCCCCAAACCGCTGTACATCTCAAGCACCGCCATCATCGCATCGTTTGGCAGAAGCAGCCCCTTGGTTTCGTCGAGCGCTGTCTGCGCCGCCTTGGAACGCGGCATCCCCTGCTCGAGTCGTTCCGCATAGTCCGTAAGAAAGGCAGATACTGCCCCGCTTGTCCGTTCTGCCGCATGCAAGCAGAGCTGTGGTAAGGGTCTGAGCGTATAATTCAGCTCGCATTTGATGATCTCCACCGCGCCAAGCATCTGGTCAAGCTGTCGCAGCTGTCTGTAAAAACTCACGGCCTTCGACACACCGAAGCCGCCTGCCGCCCCAACAATCAGCAGCGCACCTATGATCTTAATCATTTGCAACCTCCATATGTAAATTCCGCTGTGCATCGATCCGTACCACATTGCCAAAAATCCTGCTTTGCATCAAGCCGCGATAGATTGGTCGCTCAGACAGCTCCTTTACTGTCGCTGCGTGCGCCGTCGCCAAAAAACGCACACCGCAGTAGGAAGCTCTGCAAATCGCCTCGACATCTGCCTCTGCGGTGATCTCGTCAACGGCGATCCATTGTGGATTCATGGTTCGCAGAAGCATTTCAATGCCCTCAGCCTTGCAGATCGCCGTCAAAATGTCCGTACTTTTCCCGACATCCAGCTGTGCCTTCCCATCCAGGCACGCAGCGACCTCCGAGCGCTCATCGACCAAGCCGATGCGCCAGGAAAAACGGTCAGAGAGCTGTCTGATCAGATCCCGCAGGAGCGTTGTTTTTCCCCGCCCCGGTGGGGCGATGATCAAAGTCGACTGCGGATGTGTCCACAAATAGGAACGGATCGAATCAGCAACTCCGAATATGCTACGAGCAATTCGCAAGGAAACGGAACTCAGCTCCGTCAGAGTGTAAAATTCACCATTTTTATACACGCCCCGTCCGCACAGGCCGAGTCTGTGCCCTCCCGGAATCGTTAAAAAACCGTTTTTGAGCATTTGCTGCGCCGCATATGCAGAACTTGCGCTCGCCCGATCCAGCACCTCCTGCAAATCGCTTGTGCACACCTCCTGCGGCACAAGCTGCCGCTCCTGCCCGTTTTGCAGATACGTCGGTGGTCGCCCAAGCCGCATACGCACCTCCTCCAACTGAGAATGTGGCTGTCTCATGATCGCCTGCGCAATTCGCTGCGGACAGATCTGCACCGCTTGTCTTACCTCGTCCATCGTTGTCCCTCCCATTGCACTCTATGCGTCAGGTGCTTGGCTTAGGACAAATCTTTCCCGAAAAACTTGACAAGCTCACAGCATATTTTTATAATGAATATATCCATACAAACGGAGGAGTCTTTATGAAGCGCTTGATCAGCTTGCTTTTGATCCTTGTTCTGTGTCTATCGTGTTACCCGACCGTCAAGGCCTCTCATGTCGTTGGCGGCACCTTCGGCGAAATGACCTGGACGCTGGATCTTTCCACCGGCACTCTGGTCGTCTCGGGCGACGGCAACATTGAATGCAGCACCGCCCCATGGGAGGTGTACAAAAGCTCCATTACGTCCTTTGAGAATCTTGACACCTGCGGCATTCTCACCCATGCATTCCGCGACTATATCGCCTTGCGCGTTGTCAAGCTCCACAATGCCTATATCAGCGAGAATGCCTTTTACCGCTGCGCCAACCTCAGAGATGTTTACTTTTACGGCAAGATCTTCGCCTGGACCGGCGCGTTTGAAGCCACCGGCGGTATCGAGAAGGTATATGCACAGAGCCTTCAGCAGTGGTGCGATGCCGCATTCTGGTACACCTACGGTATCGCGGATACCGAAACGGTCTACTCCACAAACCCCTTGTACTGCGGTGCCGATCTGTATATTGCCGGCGAATTGGCCACAGACCTGACCATCCCTGAGAGCACTTCGACGCTTTCCATGAACACCTTTGCCAACTGTCCGAGCGTGACGCGTGTCGTTCTCCCCTTCACGGTCAAGAAGATCTGTATGGGTGCCCTGCAGTGCCCCAATCTCACGCAGATCGTCATCATGAACCCGAATTGCAAGATTGAAGGGCTTGGGCTCGGCAGCAAAAGCGCTGTCATCCATTCTGTCGGTGGCGGTACAGTCGCCGAATTTGCTGGAAAAGTGGGGCGTACCTTCCACTCGTGTGTCTATCAGAACAACAAAAACGGCACACACGATTTCTACTGCACCGTGTGCAAGTCCTCGGTTGTGTCCGCTGCCGCCCACAGATTTGTTGACGGATACTGCAACTGCGGTCAGGTGGCGGACTGCGAAACGGTAGGCCATCTGTTCGAATCCAAAGTCGTAACGCAACCAAGCTGTGTCACAGACGGACTGCAACAAAACACCTGCAAGCTCTGCGGTTTTGTGGCATCGATCGCCCTTCCCGCCACGGGTCATTTACGCGCCACCGCACAGGAAACCGTTGCGCCCACCTGCACCGAATCAGGCAAGCTTTCACATTGGCTGTGCAAGGATTGTAACGGAATTTTCCTGGATCAGGATTGTACGCAGCCTGCAAGCGAGGAAGACCTTCTCCTACCGCCGAGCGGACATCAGTACCGTGCGGTCGTCACCCCTCCCACCTGCACACAGGAGGGCTACACCACCTACACATGCAACCGCTGTGCGGACAGCTACATCGGCAATATCCTTCCCGTTACTCCGCATGATTATCTTGCCATCATCACGGCACCCACCTGCACGCAGGAGGGATATACCACTTACGCCTGCAAGAATTGCTCCCACACCTTCGTCGATGAGATCACCGCCCCGACCGGCCATCTGAACACCACAGCCGTGACCGTCCCTCCGACCTGCATCGAAGACGGCCTAATCACAGTCACCTGTCAGGATTGTGGTATTTCAGTCAGCAATACGGTCGCAGCGACCGGCCATAGCTACCAAGCGTTCACCATCGCTCCCACCTGCACACAGGAGGGCCATATTCAAATGATATGCTCCTGCGGCGACAGCTATATCGAAAGCACGATCGCTCCCAACGGCCATTTCTGGAACGATTGGACTTGGGACGGAAGCGCAAAACAGCGCAACTGCGTGATCTGTGGGACAATTGAGCGATTGGAATACAACAATCCCTTCGGCGATGTCATCGCAACGGATTATTACTTTGAGCCCGTCTTGTGGGCCGTTGACCAAGGCATCACCAAGGGCACCTCTGATACAAACTTCTCCCCAGATCAAGCCTGCAGCCGTGCTCAGATCGTGACCTTCCTGCACCGGGCCGTCGGCTCCCCGAAACCTGAAAGCAGCAAAAACCCCTTCACGGATGTGCAGGAAGACGATTATTTCTACAATGCCGTCCTTTGGGCTCTCGAGCAAGGCATCACCACAGGCACAAGTCAGACAACCTTCTCCCCCGACGCACCTTGCACCCGTGGCCAAGTCGTGACCTTCCTGTATCGCTCTGCCGGAACGCCGAAGGTCGAGGATGTCCCCTCTCCGTTTGTCGATGTTTCTTCCGAGGATTATTTCTGCATCGCCGTCAAATGGGCCGTGCAAAACCGCATCACCGAAGGTACCGCAAAGGACCGTTTCTCCCCGCACCTGTATTGCACCAGAGGCCAGATCGTTACCTTCCTTTACCGCGCAATAACTTCATAAAATCCAACTGTGGCAGGGAACACATACCATAATTCCCTGCCACAGTTCCGTATCGCCACAATCGCCGGATAGGTATTTGCGGCTTATGAAGAAAAAATAAATAAAAAAGCAAAAAAGTTCTTGCATTTTTCCGAAAGCTCTGCTATAATATTTATGCTCACAAACGAGCGAACAAAATATGGGGGTATCGCTCAGCTGGGAGCCCGGTTGAAGCAGTTACGCTCCCCCCATTAACTTAATAATAAACATCGGATACCCTCATATGGGGGTATAGCTCAGCTGGGAGAGCGCTTGAATGGCATTCAAGAGGTCAGCGGTTCGATCCCGCTTATCTCCACCAAAAGGGTATCCGATGTTTTATTTTTTACTCATTTTCACCAGAAAATGAGTATTTTTTATGCCGCAAACCAAACAATGTCAAGGCCCATGCTGAACTGCTCAAAGTCGATATACAGTTTGTAGTCCCGGTAGACATCCACTCGCTTGATAAGACAGTTGACTATCATCTTCTTGGCTTTGATACTTGCAGTATCGTACATATCAGCCCACGAAATAATATCGTCATACTGAGCGTTACATAAGGACTCTCCGTTTTCGGAGAGTCCTTTCGCATTATTCAGGTGCACCGATATATCCGAGAATGTCCTCGGCCGGGGCAAGACTTTCAAACATCTGCTGCATCTGCTCAGTGCTCAGAGCACTTTGTAACATATACAGATAATCTCCGTCCGTCCAGAACCAAAAACGATTCACAGACCCTTCCCAATCACATTCCGAAAAATCTTCGATAAAACAGAAAATTTCGGTATCGCCTATTGTAATAGTCTCTTCGCTGTATTTCACCTTGGCGTCCGCATCGTAGTGGACCGAAATCAAGGGCTGATCGGGCTTCACACTTTTCGCAGTTTGCTGAAAAAAGCTAACCTGCGAATCGTCCACGGTCCATTCCATGTGAAAATCACGAATATTTTCGATGATGGGCGTACCCTCCTGACGGGCAGGATACCAGCAGTATTCTCCGTTTTCCAGATAGCAAGCACCCGCATCAATCGTGGTCGCACTTACGATTGCCGTAGGCAGCATAAAGACTTCAATCTCATCGGGCGCATCGGCATCGGCAACCGCACCCTTGAATGTGATATCGTGGCGCTGATTGGTCACACTGTACTCAGGAATCGTATATATTTCTGATTCCACCTGTGCATCAAGAGAGAAGCGAACCGCAGCAAACACTATGCTTCCCATCAGGAGCACAGCGGCTGCGATCAAAGCAAGACGACGCACAAGGCGGTCGCGTTTTATCGTGCAAGCAGGATGCGCAGCAAGCGATGCGTGCGCATCGCAGGGGACGTCGCAGAATGAATCATTCACAGATTGCAATAATGCCTTTTGAAACGGGCTCAGGTTATTCATTATAAAAATCCTCCTTTTGATAAATTTGAAGCAATCGGGTTTTGGCTCGCGATAGCTGTTTGTAGATCGTCACCCTCTTGCGTTTTAGGAGCCTCGCCAAATCCTTGACCTCCAGCTGCTGAACATAATGAAGCATCAAAATCTCGGCATATTCGCTCGGCAGGCTGCTGATCGCCGCCAGAAGCCGCTCATAATCCATAGAATTGGCGACGGTTTCAAAGAGATCATCTGAGGAAGATGCTGCGATCGTCTCAATTTCCACATCCTTACATTGCTTTGGCAGAAGGTCTAACGCAGCGTGCTTTGCAGCAACCAGGCAGTAAGCGCGAAGCGATGCTTCATTTGAGGGAAGTTTCACCCGAAAGATGCGCAAAAACGCAGTTTGTACCGCATCCTCCGCATCGTGGCGGTTGTGCAGAATTCTCTCCGCAATCGCAAGCATCTGCCCTTGATAAGCCTGCACGAGTTGTTCCGATTGTAAATCAGTCAATCAAATTCTCCTTTCTGTATGATGTGCGCACTCATAAATACAGACGATGAATTACAAGAGAATTATACCGTTTTTTTCACAAATTTTAAATAAAAAAGGACTCCCCGTTCGGGGAGTCCTCAGTCTGTCGAAAAACTTGTTTTTCGACAGACTGGCAGAGCTCAAAAAGTCGGCAAGACGAGCAAACCGAGCTCGTCGGCGTACGATGGTACGGTAGAGCTCGGTTTGCGATGTAAGTCAAAATGCCTTGCGCAGCAAGCATTTGAAGTGCTATTTTGTTGTATCGGAGATATGTCGCAATCGCTTATTTGAACACAGAGTGCCAATCGTCAAAAATTTGCATTTTGACGATTGGCGACTTTTTTGACACTCTGGGGACTCCCCGTCCGGGGAGTCCTCGGTTTATCAAATTACTTGCCCTGGTTCATCTGAGCAGCAACTTCCTCAGCGAAGTTTTCCTGCTTCTTCTCAATGCCCTCGCCCTTTTCGAAGCGAACAGCGGTGACGAACTTGACACAGCCGCCCAGAGCCTTTGCGGAAGCAGCAATATACTGCTCTACGCTCACAGAGCCGTCCTTAACGAATGCCTGCTGCAGCAAGCAGTTCTCTTCGTAGAACTTGTTGATCTTGCCGGCTGCGATCTTTTCTTTGACAGCCTGGGGCTTGCCTGCCATCTTCTCGTCAGCATCCATCTGAGCAACAAGGATCTTCTTCTCAGCTTCGAGGACTTCCTCGGAAACATCGCTCTTGTCCCAGAAACGGGGATTCAGAGCAGCGATCTGCATAGCAACGTCCTTACCGATGGTGGTAACGTCGATATCGCCCTCAACTGCGAGGTTGACCAAAACGCCGATCTTGCCGCCTGCGTGGACGTAAGGAACGCTGACGTTCTCAGCATAGCGCTCGAAGCGGCGGATCTGCAGGTTCTCACCGATGACCATGACCTTCTCGGGGATCATCTCGCCGACGGTCAGATCGGAGCCGGGATACTTGCAAGCCTTCAGAGCTTCGAGATCAGCGGGAGCGTCTGCAGCAACGACAGCTGCGATCTGGTGAACGAAGTCAACGAAAACAGGGGTCTTGGAAGCGAAGTCGGTCTCGATGTTGACTTCTACAACAACACCAACACCGTCAACGACGGTAGCATAAGCCATGCCCTCAGCAGCGATTCTGCCGGACTTCTTTGCAGCCTTAGCCAGGCCCTTCTCACGGAGCCATTCAACAGCCTTGTCCATATCGCCGTCGGTTTCCTGCAAAGCCTTCTTGCAGTCCATCATGCCGACATTGGTCATTTCGCGCAGGGTCTTAACATCAGCAGCAGTAAATGCCATAGTATTTATCCTCCTAATTTTTCTTTTGAAAAATGCCCGTCATGCGGCGGGCATTTTGAGATTTTAATTATTCCTCGGTAGCAGCCTCAGCAGCCTCAACGGGAGCCTCGGTGTTAGCCTCGCCCTGACGGCCTTCCTGGATGGCGTTTGCCATGGTAGCAACGATCAAGCGGATAGCGCGGATAGCGTCGTCATTGCCGGGGATGACATAGTCGATCTCATCGGGATCGCAGTTGGTGTCAACGATCGCAACAACAGGGATGTGCAGCTTGCGGGCCTCAGCGATTGCGTTGCGCTCCTTGCGGGGGTCAACGATGAACAGTGCGCCGGGGAGCTTCTTCATGCTCTTAACGCCGCCGAGATACTTCTCGAGCTTCTCGATCTCACCTTCGTGCTTGATGACTTCCTTCTTGGGAAGCATAGCGAAGGTGCCGTCTTCCTGCATCTTGCGCAGCTGAGCCAGACGATCGATACGGGTACGCATGGTCTTGAAGTTGGTCATCATGCCGCCGAGCCAGCGAGCATTGACGAAGTACTGGTCAACACGCTCTGCCTCTTCCTTGATAGCGTCCTGAGCCTGCTTCTTAGTGCCGACGAAGAGAACATTCTCGCCGTTTGCAGCCAGCTCACGGATGAAGCTGTAAGCTTCCTCGATCTTCTTAACGGTCTTCTGCAGGTCAATGATGTAGATACCGTTGCGCTCCGTGTAGATGTAGGGAGCCATTTTGGGGTTCCAACGACGGGTCTGGTGACCGAAGTGGACGCCTGCCTCGAGCAGGGCTTTCATGGATACGACTGCCATTTTTGTTTCTCCTTTTCGTTTGTACCGCCGATTTCCTCATCTCCCCGTCCACCGTTTTGACGGCACTGGGACGGAGAATCCCAAATCGTGTGGTTTAGATAATGTCGCAGATTCTCTGCGCCGTACTATTATAGCGTGCGAATATTGATTTTGCAAGTGTTTTTTTGTATTTTTTTGACTTTTTTTCTTCAGAAAAAGTCCCTTTTCGGCCTTGGAAGACAAAAGCTGTTCAAATCCCCTTCCACAAGGATGATATCATCCCCGATCCGTTTGATACACCTCCATGGAATGACAAAATCCTCGCGGCTACCGATCAGTCCAAAGCACTTGCATTTGCACGGGACAATGATCGCCAGAATGCAGCCGCTACAGACATCGACCTCCACATCCGACACAAAGCCAAGCCTTGCGCCGTCGCAGACATTGACAACTTCCTTGCACTTTAGTGTAGAAAAACGGTTGCCCATCGTCTCACCTCATGTTATACTATGTAAAAAGATTAAAAATATTCCTTATTTTCGGAACCTATGGAGATTCTTTCCGTCTTAACAGGAAAGGAGGGATTTGTATGCGAGGCAAAAATAAATGCAAGATCTTAAAAGAAATCCGTCAGAAAATCGCAGATGAAAATGACATCCCCTTTGTAACGCAGGAATGTACATTCCAAGGCGAGTGCAAGGGTACTTGTCCAAAGTGCGAGGCAGAGCTGCGCTATTTGGAGCAGCAGCTTGAAAAGCGTCAGCGTTTGGGCAAAACGGTGACCGTTGCAGCTTTGGCGGCAAGCCTGATGGCAACCCTCACTGCTTGCCCGAGTAACGAGGAGACAACTGTGCAAGCCGCTCCCGAAGGAACTTTTTTTACACAAGCAGTCGAATCGACAAATGAATTCGTCGGTGAACCGACCGAAACCGTGGAACTCATCGGTGAAGTTCCTGCAGAATCGCAATGGGGTGAGGATGTGAAAGGAGAGATTGAAAGCGAAGAGGTCGTTGAGTTAGAAGGCGATGTCGAGTACATTTACGAAGAGATCGTAGGCATGCTCCCCATTGACGAATCAACCTGCGAAATACCGACCGATGGTGATGAGTGAGGCAAAATATCCGCTTCTGGCGGTTTCCCGTCTGCGCATGGACGGCGACGGTGAGGGAGTTACCACTTTGATCGCAGGCAAGGGTTGTCCCCTTTCGTGCAAATACTGCATCAACAAAGAGGCCTTGACGATGCACAGCATGGATGTCACGGCACAGGAGCTGTTCGATCGGGTCAAGTGCGATGATCTGTATTTTCAGGCCACAGGCGGAGGTGTGACCTTCGGCGGTGGCGAGTCGTTACTGCACGCAGCTTTTATCCGCGAATTTCGGACACTGTGCAAGCATTTCTGGCACATTTATGCCGAAACAAGCCTGTATGTGCCAGAGAAAAATGTGCGTATTGCGTCCGAATGTGTCGACGGCTTCATCGTCGACATCAAGGACATGGATCCCGGGATTTACAAAGCATACACGGGTGCAGACAACGCTCAGGTACTTGAAAATCTCAAGCTGCTATTAGAGCTTGTGGGGCCTGAGCACATTTTGGTGCGTGCGCCGCTGATTGCCCATTTTAACACCGAAGAAGATCAAAAAAAGAGCGTGCAGCTGCTCACAGGGATGGGCTTCACACGCTTTGATCGGTTTTCCTATGTGATTCGTGACTAAAAGGACGGTTTTCACCGTCCTTTCAGAGTGTCAAAAAAGTCGCCAATCGTCAAAATGCAAATTTCTGGCGGTTGGCGATCTGTATTCAAATAAGAGATTGCGAACATATCTCCGATACAGCAAAAAAAGCACTTCAAATGCTTGCTGCGCAAGGCATTTTGACTTACATCGCAAACCGAGCTCTACCGTACCATCGTACGCCGACGCGCTCGGTTTGCTCGTCTTGCCGACTTTTTGAACTCTGTCAGTCTGTCGAAAATCAAGTTTTTCGACAGACTGAAAGGACGGTTTTCACCGTCCTTTTAGTGTATTTTCCAACAAATCTACCGCACTTTTATCTGGCAGGCAGGCAAGCTCATAGATTGGCACGCACTGCGCCACACCGGCAGCCGTATCGATCAGCGACAGCATATCCAAGCGATATTCCTCCGGCATATACGAGCCGTTGACCAGGACCGGAACAGCCTCAGCGGGTTTGAGCGCACGAATGGTATTCTGTGGCGCCTGCTTCAGGGAAACCACCGCCAGAACCTTCGCTGAGACATCCAGACAGTCCGGCGCCGTGCCGCAGATCGGAAAACCGTGAGCCATCACCATGCCCTCGTCAGTTGACAAAACCGCACGGTCTCCGTTGATGATGCGTGCGTCACGATGCTTCCGCCAAAGCTCGGCCTGCGTGGTTTTTCCCGTACCGGACGGTGCGGTAAAAATGATCGCTCCGTCGGGTGTCAGAACATATGAGGCATGGAGCAAAAGGCGCTTGTGCCTGAGCAGCACATGTGGCAGCGCAAGCTGCGGATAGAGCTGTGAGACCTGACTTCCCCACGGAAGATTCTCCTGCGACAGATGGATCTGCATTTGATTGCCCGTTTCGAGGGTATATGCGTAAAAGCGCTTTTTCACATTGTCATAATAGCCTTGCAAGCCATTTCCATCAGGCAGAGTCGGCCGCAAAAAGCACTCATAGGAATAATCCGCGTCCTCAAACGGTTCCGAGGCAAAAATGCCCCAGTTTTCACCGTGCGCAAGCGGAACGTTGGAGTATAAGGCCAGCTTCAGCCCCGCGATCTTATAGTATAATGGATGCATCTGTCCTTCCCTCCGTTTGTTTTTGTTATTATACCAAACTTTGCAGATCTTGGCAAGTAAAAAGAGCCAACCATCGGTTGGCTCTTTTCTATTATTCGGCAGAGATCAGGTAGTAATACACAGGCTGTCCGCCATCAATGACGGTAACCTCGGCATTCGGGCAGACCTCGCTGAAGATGGCAGCGGCGGCCTGCGCCTGCTCTTCGTCGATATTCTCGCCGTAGAAGATGGTGATAAATTCCTTGCCCTCGGCAGCGACCTTCTCGGCCATGCCATACAGCAGCATAGCAGCAGAGACATTGCTTCCGAACAGTGCCGAGCCGTACAGCGCAAGATACTCTCCTGCATGGATATCGTGGCCATCAAAGTCGGAGTCCCGGGCGGCATAGGTGATCTGCATCGTCGTGACATTGGCCATAGCCTCGGTCATGGTCTCGGTATTCGTCTCGGCATCTGCCTCGGGGTCAAACATCAGCATAGCAGAAATACCCTGCGGAATGGTCTTCGAGGGGATGACGATCAGCTTCTTATCCGTCAGAGGAACGGCCTGCTCAGCCGCCATGATGATGTTCTTATTGTTCGGGAACACATATACGATCTCAGAAGGAGTCGCATTGACCTTCTCCAAAATATCCTGTGTGGACGGGTTCATGGTCTGTCCACCCTCGATGATATTGTCCGCACCGAGCTCACGGAAGACATTTGCAAGACCCTTGCCTGCGCACACAGCAACCATGCCGTACTGCTTCTCGGCACGAGCAACATAATCGCCCTTGTCAGCCTCGCTCATGACCTTCTCAGAGTGCTGAAGCTTCATATTCTCAACCTTCACAGTTGCGAAGGAGCCGTATTTCAGCGCCTCCTCCATCGCTTTGCCGGGATGGTTGGTATGCACATGAACCTTGATGATCTCCTCGTCATCGACCAAAACCAGACTGTCACCCAGTTCGAACAGGAATGCTCTGAGTTTCTCGGGGTCGTTCTGATTCTCACGGTTGATGATGAACTCCGTGCAGTACTGGAAGGTGATATTCTCCGTGTCGAAATCGGAGAAATCAGCCTGCTCTCTGGAGGGAGTGGCGCTTACCTCAGGCAGCTCGATCTCCTTCCCCTGAGCAACAGCGAGCATCGTTTCAAGCACGAACAGCCAGCCTTTGCCGCCTGCGTCGACGACACCTGCCTTCTCCAAAACAGGGTTCTGGAACTGCGTCTGTGCCAAGCTTGCGCTTGCGGATTCTACCGCCACAGCAAGCACACTCTCAAAGGAATTGTCCTTACGAGCCACTTCGGTCGCATCAGCAGCACTGATGCGAGCAACGGTCAAAATCGTACCCTCGGTCGGCTTCATAACTGCCTTGTAAGCGGCCTCAACACCACCGGTCAGAGCCTGTGCCAACTGCTTGCCGTCGCAAGCCTCCAGTCCCTTCAGACTCTTGGAGAATCCACGGAACAGAAGCGACAGAATGACACCGGAGTTGCCTCTTGCGCCGCGCAGCATCGCCGAAGCGGCCGTATCGGCAACCTTACTCACCGTTGCACCGCTCAGCTTTCTGAGCTCGGCTGCTGCGGCATTGAGCGTCATGCTCATATTCGTGCCCGTGTCACCGTCGGGGACAGGGAAAACATTCAGATCATTGATCGGTTGCTTATGCAGCTCGATCACGGCAGCTGCGGCAAGCAGCATCTTCTGCAGCTGCGCACCGTCAATATAATTTGTCACCGGAGCCACCTGCCTCTCAGTCGATTACCATAGAATCAACGAGGACATTGACCTCTTTGACTTCGGTATCGGTCTGCTGGGATACGACATAGCGCACCTCAGAGATGATGGACTTTGCAAGTGCGGGCAGATTCACACCCTGGTCGACCATGATATGCAGGTCGATGGAAATGCTCTCATCGTCATTAATGTGAACCAGAACGCCCTTGGACATCGATTCACGGCGCAGCAGATGAACCAGGCCATCCGTCATGGAACGGATCGCCATACCCTTGACACCGAAGCAATTGGTAGCAGCGGTTCCTGCAATCTGGGTGTAGACATGATTGCCGACGGCAATCGCGCCCAGGTCATTTTCACGGCGGATCATAGTAATTCCTCCTTAAATCAGGCTTTCTTCCCAGCAATCGGGAGCTGTCAGTTTCATCATCGCAGCGACGGTCGGTGCAACATTTGCAAGGCCGAAGTTGCCCTGCTTGACCTCGTAGCGGTTATCGGAATCGTAAATGATAAAGGGAACGGGATTGAGGCTGTGGGCGGTGCGGATGCTGGTCTTGCCCTTCTTGGTCTCGGTCATCTGATCGGCATTGCCGTGGTCGGCAGTGATCAGAACCGTATAGCCAAGGCGATCTGCGGCTTCCAGAATTCTTGCAAGGCTGCTGTCCACGCACTCCATTGCAGTCACAACAGCTTCCATCACACCGGTATGGCCGACCATATCACCGTTGGGGAAGTTGCAGCGCAGGAAGTCATAGTTCTTGCTTTCCATGGCGGCCAGCAGAGAATCGGTAATCTCCCTGGACTTCATGGCAGGTGCATTTTCGAAGGGAATGACATCTGAGGGAATCTCCTCATAGGTCTCAAGCTCCTCACAAACCTTGCCGGAGCGGTTGCCGTTCCAGAAATAGGTCACATGTCCGTACTTCTGCGTCTCAGAAACAGCATATTCACGGATGCCGTTGGCGCACAGCAGCTCCGTCAGGGTGTTCTTGATCACAGGGGGCTGCACCAGGTAGTTCGTGGGAATGTGCAGGTCGCCGTCGTACTCGAGCATGCCGGCAAACTTGACTCCGGTGTAGTCGCCACGGTCAAACTTGTCAAACTCCTTGCGGTCAAAGGCAAGAGAGATCTCCTGGGCACGGTCGCCGCGGAAGTTGTAGAGGATGACGCTGTCGCCATTTGCGATTCTTGCAACAGGCTCACCGTTTTCAGCAATGACAAACGCAGGCAGATCCTGGTCGATGCAATCGAGCTCTGCACGGTAGGTCTCGATCGCCTCCTTTGCGCTTGCAAACTGACGGCCAAGTCCACGTACATGGGTATTCCAACCATTTTCGACCATCTTCCAGTTGGCCTCGTAGCGATCCATGGTGATGTTCATTCTTCCGCCGCCGCTTGCAATACGGTAATCATAACCATCCGTACGCAGCTCAGCCAGAACGTTCTCAAGCTGATCGACATATTCCAGCGCACTGGTCGCAGGAACATCACGGCCGTCAAGCAGGATGTGGCAGTAAACTCTCTTCACCCCCTCCTGCTTTGCACGCTTGAGAAGCGCGATCAGGTGGCTGATGTTGGAATGGACATTACCATCGGACAGAAGGCCGATGAAATGCATTGCCCTATCCTGCGCATTTGCAACAAGATCGTTCCAGGTCTTTGAAGCGAAGAGCGCGCCGTTTTCGATCGACTCGCCGACAAGCTTTGCACCCTGGGAATAGACCTGGCCGCAGCCAAGAGCGTTATGTCCGACCTCAGAGTTGCCCATATCATCGTCACTGGGAAGGCCGACGGCCGTGCCGTGTGCCTTGAGCCAGGTGTACGGGCAGGTTTCAAACAGTTTGTCAAGCGTGGGGGTATTTGCAACCTTCACAGCATCGCCGCTGCCGCCGTCGCCGCGACCTACGCCATCCATAATCACCAAAACAATCGGTTTCTTCATATCCGATATGCCTCCATTTTATTTATGATTCAAATTATTATACTTCATTTTTGAAATTTATACAATACATATTTTCGATATTTGGCAAAAATAACAAATCCGTTCGTACGCCTCGCAAAAATGGACGGATTTTTGGAGAAAATGCAGAAAAGTTTCTGCCTTTGCATTGCTCCAAGAGGAAGTTATTACGGATATCTCGGAGTTGTCGCTTGAAAAGATGCAGTTGTAACGGGTGTTTTGCGAGTGTTTTCTTCTATCTGTTTCAGCTTCACGATGATCTCTCCAAAACCATAAAGCATCCACGCTGACAGATACGCAACAACCGGACCAAGAAACAATACCAGAAGTCCAATGGTGGTTACCTCCTCGCTCAACAGCACAATCCCACCAAAAATTGCACCGACAGCCTCAAGAATAAACATCACATAAGCTAAAGCTTTGATCTTCTGTCCAATATTACCAAACATCGGAAACTCGGAATTCATAGCAACTTCCTCCTGTAAGCAATTATCAAATGTCAGTTCATTACAAATTCGCCACTCTCCAAGAGCTGATGCACGCAGTGCAACAGCTCATCGGGCAAATCGTTGTTAGAAATGGCAATGGCAGCAGCCTGTTGTGCCTGCTTCAAAACTGTCATATCGTTTGCGATGCTTGCCACACGGAAGGTTGGCAGTCCGTGCTGCCTTGCACCAAAGAAATCACCGGGGCCGCGCAGCTTCAGGTCCTCCTGCGCGATCTTAAAGCCGTCTGTCGTAGCGCAAAGCGCCTTCAGGCGCTGTTTTGTTTCCGCATTCTGATTGTCCGAGACCAAAATGCAATAGGACTTGGCATCACCTCTACCGATCCTGCCACGCAGCTGATGCAGCTGTGACAGGCCGAAGCGGTCTGCATTCTCCACGACCATCAGCGTTGCATTCGGCACGTCCACACCGACCTCGATGACCGTTGTGGCAACCAAAATATCATATTCGCCTGCGGCGAAGGCCTGCATCACGGCATCCTTCTCAGCACCCTTCATTTTGCCATGCAGGAGCGCCACACGCAGGTTCGGGAACACCGTCTGTTTAAGCGTCTGCGCCCAGATCTCAGCCGCCTTGAGTGATTCTGTCTCTCCTTCTTCAATGGCAGGACAAACAATGAAGGTCTGGTGTCCCTCCTGTGCCTGCTTGCGGATGAAGCCGTTGAGTCTTGCACGGTAACTCTCATCGACCAGGAAGCTGTCAACGCGTTTGCGCCCGGGCGGCAGCTCATCGATCACGGAAACATCGAGGTCACCGTAGAGGATCAGTGCAAGCGTGCGTGGGATCGGTGTGGCCGACATGATGAGAAGATGCGGTGAAATCCCCTTGCTCATCAGCTTCGCTCGCTGTGCCACGCCGAAGCGGTGCTGCTCATCAGCGATGACGAGACCCAAATTGCGAAATACGGTCGTTTCACTCAAAAGAGCATGGGTGCCGATGACAATATCACAGACTCCTTCAGCCAAAGCCTGACGGTTTTCTTTTTTCTCGCGTTCCTTTTGTGAACCGGTCAAGAGTGCACAGGAAATGCCCAACGATTCAAACAGTGGTCTCAGACGGTCATAATGCTGCTTTGCCAAAATCTCTGTCGGTGCCATCAGAGCGCTCTGCTTTCCGTTTTTGGCTGCGCAGTAGGCTGCCGCGGCTGCGACCATCGTCTTTCCGCTGCCTACATCACCCTGCACCAATCGGCTCATCGGCTTACGGGAGGAAAAATCGCCCAGGATCTCCCCGATCACGCGACTCTGCGCACCTGTCAATTGGAACGGCAGTACTTCATAGAACGGCTTCAAATCCAGATCAGAAAACGGCTCGACCTCCTGCAGCGTGCGCTTCTGCCGCACAATGGACAGTGCCGCACTAAAGAGGAAGAATTCTTCAAAGATCAGCCGTTTTCTCGCCGCCTCCAAGGCCTCATGCGAGCTCGGCTCATGAATATTGCGACAGGCAAAATCAGCCTCGCAAAGGCCATAAGCCTCCGTCACTCCCTGCGGCAGCAGCTGTGGCGCAGGCTCTGTGTCCAGTGCCGCACGAACCGCTTGTAAAACCACCTTGTTGGTCAATCCTGCCGTCAGAGGGTAGATCGGGCAGATGCAACGGGTCACTTTGCCCGGCTCGCTGAGTGGCTCGAAAAGCGGATTGGTCATCGCATAGCCGAGGTAGTCCCCGACCAGCGTGCCGTAGAAGCAATAGCTCTCGCCCCGGATTAGGCGCTCTGCAGTGTAGCTGGCGTTAAAAAAGGTCAGATTCAATCGACCCGTGTGATCCGCTACCGTGACCTTCGTAACCTCCAAGGCCTTCTGTCCCGGCTTGGGAATGCGATTGGTTCGGGGTGTCGATACGACGGAGGCGATAAAGCAGGCAGGTGTATCTGCCTCCAGCGACATGATCGGCAAAAGCTGTGTGCGGTCTTCGTAATCCCGCGGATAGAAGCGCAGCAGGTCCCCCACCGTTAAAATGCCCAGCTTTGCAAACAGCTCTGCCTTTTTGGGACCAATTCCCGGCAGTGTGCGCACTGAATCGGTCAATGCCATACAGAATCCTCCTTTCGACACAATCCTTCAATAATATTATAATATAAAGCCGTCCGTTTCGCAAGTGAAAGGACGGTTTTTCTCCGTATACAAAAGCAAAAGCCTGACGGAAAACCCATCAGGCGGAATTATCCTTATATTTTGCTTACGCCATAGCGTTGACCTTGAGAGTCATGCTGCTCTTCTTACGAGCGGCGTTGTTCTTGTGCAGGATACCCTTGTTGACAGCCTTGTCGACAGCGATGACTGCTGCGGTGTAAGCTGCGGTAGCCTGTGCCTTGTCGCCGGATGCAACAGCGGCGTCGAACTTCTTGATGGTGGTCTTCAGAGCGGACTTGGCCATCTTGTTCTTCTCGTTGTTTGCGCGGGAGACCAGAACGTGCTTCTTCTTTGCTTTGATATTGGGCATGATTTTCCACCTCCTCATCTGGTGATTATCTGAATAACCAATTTTGGCTATCCTCATGCGGAACATATTATATATGCTTTGCGCAATAAAATCAACACCTTTTTTCGAAAAAAACAAAAAAATTTTCAAATAATGGAATCTGGCCTTGTGGGGGCCAAAATGTGTGGTGTTTCCTCCGTACTAACAACTTCGTCAAAATGATGAAAGAGCAAAATTCGCAACTTTTTTGCAAAATGTTTTATGTAAACCTATTATTCAGCAAATACAGATCCTCCTGCAAGAAGCTGCCTTGTGTAAAAACCTGTGCAAAATGTGCACAACTATTGATAAGTCGATGTTTTAACCATTGCACAGCCTTTGCATAACCCAAAGCGGCTTATGAATATATGCATAGTTGACAGAGAATTATCAGTTCCCATAATATGGATTGGTAAGCAATAATATGTTGTTATGTAAACTATTTTGTTGCGGATTTGGGCGAAAAAGTTCGAAAACCGTTCCTTGTGGTCGAAAGAAACCGAGGATATTTTCTTGCATTATGTATAAAAAATGCATCTTTCGTCGATGTGCCCAAATTCGACAATTTTTGTTGCGTAACGCTGTGTGTATGATCTTCGTGCGCTTGGGAAATACTGTTTGCACACAAATAAACGGAGGACAAACAATGCAGGGCAAGGTTGAAATCTGCGGTGTCAATACCGCTCGGCTGAAAACACTTCGAAATGATGAGATGAATCGGCTCTTGAAACGCAGCCGTCAAGGCGATGAGGAGGCGCGTCAACAGCTCATAGAGGGCAATCTGCGGTTGGTTTTGTCGGTCATTCAGCGTTTCATGGGGCGAGGCGAGAATCCCGATGATCTGTTCCAGGTCGGGTGTGTTGGGCTTCTGAAGGCCATTGCAAACTTCAATACCGATCTCAACGTGCGCTTCAGCACCTACGGCGTGCCGATGATCGAGGGTGAGGTCAAGCGGTATTTGCGGGATTACAGTGCCATTCGTGTCTCAAGAAGCGTACGTGACACGGCCTACAAGGTGCTGCAGTGTAAGGAAGCCATGATGGCGCAGGGCGAGCATGAGCCGACCCTGGAGCAAATTGCACAAAAGCTGGGGCTTTCCACCCAAGCTGTCAGCGAGGCCATGGATGCCATGAGCGCTCCGGTATCGCTTCACGAACCGGTCTATTCCGATGGCGGTGATCCTCTGACAGTGATGGATCAGGTACGGGACACCAAAAACACGGACGAACAATGGATTGAGCGGATCGCATTGCGTGAGGCCATGGCTCGGCTGGCCGAGAGGGAAAAACGCATTTTATCGCTTCGCTTCTTTGATGGCAAAACGCAGATGGAGGTCGCAAGCGAGGTAGGCATCTCGCAGGCACAGGTTTCGAGATTGGAGAAGAATGCCATCACCACGCTTCGCAAGGCCATTTGCGTTTCGTGATGCGCATAACATGATAAGAAGTGTCTGCACGGTGTGTCAGAGAAACCGCGCGCCACGGAACAGCTGCAAAACGGGATGGGCCTCAGCCTATCCCGTTTTGCATTATGCTGTCTGCGGCTAAGCTGCGACGGCATCGCCGTAAGAGAGCATTGCATGGAGCAGGTCAAAACCAGCGCTGAATGTTCTGGAAAAATTAAATGTGGCAGGAGGTTGAATTTCATACATGGGATATGTTACTATTAAATTGTATGCTTGTCGAAAGGGATCTGAAACCATGAAACTTCAACGATTCATAAGTCTATTGCTGCTTTTGAGTATGCTCCTGACCCTTGTGCCCATTGTAGGCGCAAGCTCCAAGGGGGTCTCCTTGACTACAGATGCCGCTTTTTTTGCAAAGCTTGATCTGTCGCAGGCGGCACTGAGCAGCGTTCGCACCGCTGTTGAAAAGGGCAATTATACTGCGGCAAAAGCTGAACTTTTGAAGCACTATCAGAGCACATTTTCTGCCTTTGAGCCGTCACCTGCAACCGAAACCAATATGTATCTGCGCTATCAGGTTATGCATGATACCATCGGTTTTTCGGAGTATTACCGCGGCGGCATTGATGTAACTTCCACAAACTATGCTCGGCACAGCATCGACATCGGAACGGACTCCTCGGGTGTTTATATTCTCGACCAGCTCAAGGCCACCGTTGACGGTGTTGCCATCGGCTCAAGAGAGAGTAACACTCCGCCACAGCTTGAGCTCTACGGTTCGGACGGAACGCTCCTGAAAACCCTGACCGCCATCGCAGATACCACGGTTCGACCTACAAAAACCGTTTCTGCGGGCTACGGAACGAGTGGCGTGCTTTATGCAAAGCACGCACCGGATACCAAAAATCAGCTCCCTTACTCATCGGCCTCCATGCGTGCTTACATCAAATTCGACACCTCACAGATCCCCTCCGGCACCAAAAAAGTACGCCTCGTCGTTTATGCCAAGCGTTCCCCGGGAAATGCCGATAAGGTGCTGGTCGAAGATAGCCTGAGACTTGAGGTATTCAGCTCCTACTGCAAAATTTGGGAAGAAGCGACGCTCGATTGGGACTACCTGATGAACGGCAGTTATATCGGTCACTTCTGCTATGACGGATTGGAAGGCGGCTTTAACTGGAAGAAGCCCAAAGGCACACCGTCTGAATGGTTGAATTACAACACCCGTTTTTACGAAACAACCATCCTTGTGCGCTATGCAAACAGTCTGTCCTCTCAGTCAGAAAAAGATCTCTACATGAGCAAGGCCAAGGAGCATATTCTTGACTTCATCAACGATTCGGGAGCCGGCTGGCCCACAGGCCGTGACATTGAGGGCGCAAACCGCGCACTGGAATTCCCCTACATCTACAAGCATCTGGTCACCGGCGGCTATCTCAGCGCCGACGAGAATATCAGAATCCTCTCTTGGCTATATGACGAGGCGACCTTCCTTCATAATGGTGCCGCTATTCTGTTCGACGGTCCGACCACGAAGGTCGCAAATGATTTGGTTTATACCAATCGGGGCATCTGGCATCTTGCCGGTTTTTACAGCATCATTGCATACTTCCCTGAATTTTCCGATAACCCATCCTGGCGAGAAATCTACGAAGGTCGCTTAACCATGGTCATGAACGCACTCGTACACGAGGACGGCAGCTACAACGAGGTCACCTTCGGTTATCCGAGTCATGTTGTCACATGGTGCGCCCACCTGCGCCGCATCATGCAGGAGGTGGGGGACGATTCGGACAATGCTGAGATGTTCAGCCGCAAGATGATCAAGCTGACAAAGTATCTCATCGACTGCAGCTACTCCAACGGCACACCTCCTCACTGGGGGCAGGGAGGCCCCCCCTCCGCACTCGCCACGGCAAAAACGGCCCTCGCCAGCTTCAGTGAGGCGGAAAAGAACAGCCTGCTAGGTCAGCAGATCAGCTACTTTGTGAACCACTCCAACGGCGTTGAGCCGCCCCGTGCCTCCCAATACGACGAGATCAAGGTGGTCTCCGACCGCACCGGCTGGAACAGCACCGACACCATGTTCTTCATGAACGCAAAGTGCGCCGGTAACCACTCTCACCGTGACGCGCTGGCAATTCTGCTTTACTTCCAAGGCCGCGCCCTTTTGGCAGACACCGGCATGACCTCCTACGACGGAAATCACGCGCATTTCCCCTTCCAGAATTCCGCGACCCGCTCACACAACACCATTGAAGTCGACGGTACCGCGCAGGCGCTTTACGGCGATATGGCAGAGACTGCACATTTAGGCGACATTCAGATCCGCGCAAACGATGCGGTTTCCACCATCTACTCTTGGAGCGAGGCCAACAACAAAAACAAGATTACCAAAAAGGTCGTCGGTGGCACCACCAGCAATGTCTACCACAGCGCAAACTTTGTCCACACGAGAAATGTCTCGTTTATCAAGGCACTTGGCAATCTTCTGATCGTCACAGATATGGTTGTTCCCGATGACACCAAGACGCACACCTACACGCAGAACTGGCACAGTTCACCCTATGCCAATCCTACGGTTGCGACCTCCGGTGCGCTGCTCGGCTCAACCGCATTCTCCTCGGGTGCAAATCTGCTCATTGCGCAAGCTGCTTCTCTGCCCGGCATTCAGGCCTCCATTCAGTCCGGCTACAGTGCCGATGCACCTTCGGTCAACACCGAATACTTCGAATACAAACAGACCGCAAGCGGCACTGTCACCTATCAAACCATCCTCTACCCCACCGCAAGTGGCGCAAACGTCAGCGTCGTGCCCGAGCAGCTTTTCCTTAATGTTGGCAACGAAACCGCGCTGGCTGCAAAGGTCTCCATCTCCGACAGTGAGAACCCGAATGTTGGCGAGATGTACCACTATAATTCCTTTGAAAGTACTCCCCTCCCACGCAGCTTCGGTGACTATACGACAAATGCAAAAACTGCAATCGTCGGCCTGGATAACTCCAAAAATCCCATTTTTGCCTCCATCTCAGACGGCAGCAGCCTCGAATCTGACAGTGTTGTTCTCTCAGCTGAGGGACTCAGCGATCTGGCTGTCACCGTCGATGGCACCAGGCTGGCACTTTTCAGCTCCGATGCGCAGGCAAAAACAACCACCATTCAAGTCAAGCTCGGAGATGCCCGTTTCACCGAGGTCATCCTCAACGGAAGTCTTGCTTCCTTCACGCAGGAAGATAACGGTCTCGTGACGATCCGCAATGAATATGTCTTCATCGGCTTTGGCCAAGGCGACATTGCAGACGAGACCTCCCAGTGGTCTGCAGCTCATGCAACGGCAACGGTAGATGTTCTGAACGGCGTCCTCAAGGGCGAGATCACCGCCGCCGATCCATGCGCTTACATGAACAGCAGCAGCGAGGATCTTCTCTACACCGCCAAGGCAGGCGACATCATCGAACTGCGCCTGAAAACAAATCTCACCGAATCCGTCAACGGAACGCAGATTTTCTTTGCTCTGGATCACAGTTCCTCTTATACCAAGGAGTATGCGACCTCCGTTGCTACCATCTCGCATCCGACGGAGGATTTTACCACCGTTGTCTTTTTGATTCCGGAAAATGCCGCCTATCTGGGCAAAACCATTTCCAGACTCCGTGTGGATATGGTTTCCAGTAACAGCGGTTCGACTGCAACCGGCTCCTATGAGATCGACTATATTTACATCGGGCCGAAGGAAAAATCCCCTTCTGCGCAAATCTGCGACTCCCTGTTTTTCGACTTCACCGACAATACCAAGGCACGCGCCCGCTATGCCTCCGGAACTTACAGCGGTCTGAACTTTGATCAGGCCACGAAAGGCTACTGGGCCACCTCTGCCACCAACGGTACAAATCAGTTCTCGATCGACAATACCGAAGGAACATTGAGTGTAAATGTCATCGAAGGCCCCGATACAGCGGGCGGTTACGGCCCCTGGATCAAGACCACCACCACGCATAACTGCTTCCCCTGGGCCAGTGAACCGCATCATATCTACTATCCACTGTACTACGATCCGAAGAATGCGCAGGTTGCGCAGGTTCGTTTCAAGTTGGTCGACTGTGTCGTTCCTGAAGGGAAAACGCCTGAAATGGCTTTGATCTTCGACTACAAAAAAGACGGAACGCTCAATGTAAACGGTTCGATGAAGGCTCCCATTAACGCAAACATCGACACCTTCCAGACGCTCACTCTTGAGCTGAGTGAGACCTTCTTGAATGCAGATTCCATCCGCACCATTGGTATGCGTTTCCACAATATCAGTTCTTTCAGTGGCGGAAAGATCGTCATCGACTACATCTATGTTGGTCCAAGGGATTCGTTGTACTTTGGCTTCTCGGATACCACCACAGACCGCGAAAGATACGAAGGTAAGGTCTATGACGGCTTCAACTATGACATCAACAACTGGGTCGGCCGCTCTTCCTCGGTCACCAATCTGACATTCGATACCACACAAAGTCAGGTGCATTTCACGTCGAAAGATGCGGCGCAGACCTACCATTATATCCAGACCTCTACGAACACCCATACCACAGATGCGCCGCTGAACTATGTCCCATCGGCAAACGATCATATGCAAATCCGTTTCAGGATCGATCATGCCGTCGTCGGTACCGCTCCTGCACTGGCTGTGCATTACCAGACCGGCGACCGTATGACCATCAGCAACAACGATTGCACTCGATACACCATTCGACCCACGCTGATCGGCACCGGCTATCACACCATTACCTTCCCCATGGGTCCCCGCTTCACCGCCGCAGACTTCATCAGCAATCTGCGCATCGGGTTTGAAGGCATTTCCTCTGCCGAAGGCAGCACCGCCGAATTTGCCATCGACTATATCTATGTCGGTGATCCCGATGATGCTCCGCAGCAGTCCTCTTTGTTCTTTGATTTCATGAATACGGAGGCTGACCGGACTCGCTATGCAGGCGCAGTGTACGGAAGCACAAACTTCGACCTGCAAACCAATTGGTATCACCGTCGCAGCACCTTGACACCTGTCAAGATTGATACAGACCTCGGTGTTCTGACCACAACGATCGTTCCCACTGCCACCGTGGGGGAGCATTTCGTTCAAACCTCCAAGGGTTCTGCCACCTCTGTCCCCCGCTGTCCTACAGTCCCTCACTGGGGGATCATTTCCAGATGCGTTTGAAGATTGAGGATGCTGTCTTGTTCGATGAAACGGAACCCTTGCAGCTCGGTCTTTACTACCTCAACGGCACGAAGTGGTCCGTTGAATCCGTCACAGCGCAGCCCACGGTTCTGGACGGTGAATATTTTACCATTACCATTCCCTTGAGCCATGATTTTGCCGATACGCCCACCATCACAGCGATTCGTGCATGGATGCTGAACCTCAAGAGTGCCGAGGGCAAAACCACAACCTTCACGATTGATTATCTGTTCATCGGCCCCGAAGCCTCCTTGCCCACGAAGAGTGTCATCGTCGCCTTCTGTGACGAGGACGGCACCGTTCTGCAAAGCAACTCTGTTGACCTCGGTGAAGCTGCGGTTTACGGCGACGAAGCCCCCACGAAGACTTATGACACGCAGCATCATTACACATTCAAGCAGTGGCTCGAATCGGATGGAACAGTTGCCGATCTGACAAACATTTTTTCCGACAAAAAATTCTACGCATCCTATATTTCTGAGTCCCACATGTTGAATCCCAATGCGTCCGACGAATCGGCACACACGCTTTCATGTCCGTGTGGCTACGCAAAGACCGAAAATCATCAGTGGGATGAGCACAGCCGCTCAAATCCGTCGTGCACCGTCCCCGGAGCAGTAGCTTACATCTGCACCGTTTGCGGAGCAAACAGATCTGAGGTATTAGATGCTCTCGGCCATAGGGAGGCCGTGGATGAAGCAGTTGCCCCGACTTGTCTGGAAGCTGGCCTCACTGAAGGTAAGCACTGCTCCGTCTGTGAAGAAATCCTCATTGCGCAGGATGAGATTGCGGCACTCGGCCACAGCTACGATGCGGTCGTCACCGCTCCCGATTGCACCAACAGCGGCTTCACCACATACACCTGCTCCGTCTGCAGCGATAGCTATACCGCAGACAAAACCGACCCTCTCGGACATAATGAAGTGATTGATGAAGCAGTTGCTCCCACCTGCACTACCGAAGGTCTGAGCGAAGGAAAACATTGCTCCATCTGTAACGACATTCTTGTCGCACAGGAAAGAATCCCTGCGGCACATCTGCTCGCTTATCATGCAGCTGTCGCCCCGACCTGCACCGAAAACGGCAACCGCAAGTACTGGAAGTGCACCCAGTGTCTGCGCTATTTCACAAGCGAGGATTGTGACTACGAGATCCCTGAGTCATTTGCAATCAAGCCAGCTACCGGCCACAGCTATACCTACATGAACAACGGCGAGAACCACACTGTCGGCTGCGCAAATTGCGACGACTCCGCAACGGAAGATCACACCTATATTGACGGCTCCTGTATCTGCGGCGCAGAAGAGGTCACCGAACCCACCAAGGAATTCGTCGAGACCCTAAAGCCCAGCATGAGCATTGTTGTCGGTGCGGAAATGAGCGTTGCATTTACCGTCAATCAGTCCATGGTATCCAAGTACGAGAGCTTCTACCTCGTTGTCGAGAAGGATATGGTTGGCGCAGAGGCCAAGACCGTGACCTTCGGCTACGGCGAAGGACAGACGGCTTTGACCCCGATGCCCAATGCAGCAAATCCGTTCCTGCACAATGCAAGCTTCACAGGCCTGACCGCAAAGGAAATGGGCGATCAGATCCGTGCAACTCTGTACTGCGTGGATGCAGACGGCAACATCTTCTACGGCCCGACGCAGGCTGACTCCGTCAAGGATTACCTGATGAGAGGCCTGGATCTGGCAACCAGCACCGATGCAAAGAAGACCATGTATGTCGATATGCTCCGCTACGGCGCAGTGGCTCAGACCTACTTCCAGTACGACACTGAGAACCTGGTTGACGCTGACCTGACCGAAGCTCACATGGCTTATGCTACCATGGAAACGCCTGAGGCAGTGGATAGCTCCAAGGCAGAGGGCGGCCGTGGCACCTTGAACACCAGCGTCGTTCTGAAGGCAAGAGTCACCCTGACGCTGTCGCACCTGAAGCCGGGTGCAAACCTTGCAAACATGAAGTTCATTGTCAAGGACGCACTTGATGGCACGGTCATCAAGGAACTGCCGGCTTACAACCTCAACCCCGTCATGATCGCAGCCGACTTCGACGATGTCGGCGCAAAGCAGATGAGAAGACTCATCACCGTCACTCTGTACGACGGCGACACTGCCATCACGGACACTGTGACCTGGAGCGTTGAGAGCTATGTTGCAAAGACTCGTGCAACGAGCACCGACGCAGGCCAGATCGATCTGGTCAACGCAATGCTCACCTATGGTGATGCCGTTGCTGCCTACATGGCAACGCAATAAGAATAACGGACCCGGGATAGGCTAAAACCTGTCCCGGGTTTTCGTATGTGTATTTACACGCACCATTTTAGGGAACGGCTATGGCCGTTCGCCGGGAGACCGCTGCATCCCCCTGTGGATAGCAGGTTTGCAAGGTCGGATACGATTCTGTATTATATGTAGCCAGTAATTCGATTTTCCCTAGTCAAGATTTCTCGGTCATGCTCTCTCCTCTTAATGAGATGGCATGTGGTGCCTGCAAACGGGTACAGTACAACGTGACACTATAAACACGCCACAATATTGTGCGTTACAGCAAAACCCGGGATAGGCTGGCCTATCCCGGGGCTTCAGTTTTTATTGGGTTGCCATGTAGGCAGCAACAGCGTCACCGTAGGTGAGCATTGCGTTGACGAGGTCGATTTGGCCTGCGTCGGTGCTCGTTGCACGAGTCTTTGCAACATAGCTCTCAACGCTCCAAGTAACGGTATCCGTGATAGCAGTGTTGCCGTCGTACAGCGTGACGGTGATGAGTCTTCTCATCTGCTTTGCGCCGACATCGTCGAAGTCAGCAGCAACCATGACGGGGTTGAGGTTGTAGGCAGGCAGTTCCTTGATGACCGTGCCATCAAGTGCGTCCTTGACAATGAACTTCATGTTTGCAAGGTTTGCACCGGGCTTCAGGTGCGACAGCGTCAGGGTGACTCTTGCCTTCAGAACGACGCTGGTGTTCAGCGTGCCGAGGCCGCCCTCTGCCTTGGAGCCATCGACTGCCTCGGGGATCACGGTGGTAGCATAGGCGAGATGTGCTTCCTTTAGATCATCGGAAACTAGGTTGTCGGTGTCGTAATCGAAGTAGATCTGTGCGACTGCGCCGTAGCGGAGCATATCGACATACATCGTCTTCTTCTCGGGAGTCGAGGTTGCAAGGTCAAGACCTCTCATCAGGTAACTCTTGATGGAGTCTGTCTGGGTTGGGCCATAATAGAGCGTGCCGTCTGCGCCGATACCGTAGAGTGTTGCGCGAACTTCATCGCCCATTTCCTTTGCGGTCAGGCCGGTGAAGCTTGCATTGTGCAGGAACGGATTTGCTGCATTGGGCATCGGGGTCAGAGCCGTCTGGCCTTCGCCGTAGCCGAAGGTTACAGTCTTGGCCTCAGCGCCAAACATATCCTTCTCAACAACGAGGTAGAAGCTCTCATACTCGGATACCAGCGTATTCGGAACGGTGAAGGCAACGCTCATTTCCGCACCGACAACGATGCTCATGCTGGGCTTTAGGGTCTCGACAAACTGCTCCGTCGGCTCGTTTGCGCCGCAGATGCACTTGCCATCTACGTAGGTGTGATCTTCCGTTGCGGAGTCGTCGCAATTTGCGCAACCGACGGTGTGGTTCTCGCCGTTGTTGGTGTAGGTATAGCTGTGGCCGGTTGCGGGAATGACCATATACTCAACCGGCAAGGGATACCTGCACACCTCATCCACGAAGGTCATTTCGCAACGGCTGCACTTGTAATGCGCCTCGAGGCCGTCTTCGGTGCAGGTCGGGGCGACCTGCGCAACATACGTCGATTTATGGTTGAGCTTTTCAATGGTCTCGGTCTTTGTATCACCGCAGTGGCAGGTGAAGACCTTGGTGCCTTCGGCCTCGCAGGTCGGCTCGGTTACGACCACCTTATAGCTATGGCCACTTGTGGGAATGACCATGTATTCAATCGGAAGCGGATACACACAATCTTCGTCAAGGAAAGTGTTTGTGCAAAGGATGCACTTGTAATGCTCATAAACGCCCTCTTCCGTGCATGTTGGTGCCAATGCTTCGACATAAACACACTCGTGTGCACGTTTGGAAACCACCTCTGTTTGCAAATCGCCACAGTCCGTGCAGGTAAAGGTTCTGATTCCCTCAGCCTCACAAGTCGGTGCCTTGGTGATTGTGCCTTCATCGTAGCTATGATCAGTTGCAGGAACAATTTCCTGCGCTACAAGAACTTCATTACAAACGGAACAGTGCTTACCTTCGGTCAGGCCGGTTTTGGTACACGTGGGAGCAACAGCCTGCTCGACAATCTCGGTATGACCCAAGGCCGCAGTTGAGATGGTGAAGGTAAATTTGCCGTAAACTGTCGTATTCCACTCGTAGCTATCCGTGCCATGTGCAGTACACGTAGAGGCATTGAGCGTGCGCTTTGTGTAGTTCGTAGTGTCCAGCTTGGGCAGAGTCACGGTGGTAGTACCACCACAAACGGAACAGGTTCCTGTTAAGGTGCCTGTTGCGGAAGAGGTAGGCTGCTTCGTTGCCTGATAGCTATAACTATGTCCTGTTGCGGAGATGGCTTCGGTGTAGCTATGACCGCAAGTGCTGCAGGTGTAGGTTTTTACTCCTGCGTCGGTACAGGTGCCTTCGGTTGTGATCTTATAGGTATAGCTATGACCCTTGGCAGGGACGGTTGTCTGCGCTACAAGAACCGCCTTGCAGATCTCGCAATGACTGCCTTCTGTCTTACCTGCTTCCGTGCAGGTAGGAGCAATCGACTCATCGGTGATAACCTTATGGCTCTCAGCGGTGGTCATGCCGCACTCGGAACAGGTAACGCTGTGCGTGCCGTCACCCCTATCAGCGTAGATATATTCGTGATTCCGGCAGATGAAAGGAAGTCCGTTATTAACGGCATCGTTCCGCACCCAGAGAGAAACCAGCTTATTCATCTTGTCAGGAACATCCTTTGCCTTCAGGTCGGCTACTGTGGTACCTGCGCCGGCAAGACCTTTGCCCGAAGGATAGTAGCAATGATCCACCTTGCCTGCATTGTATTTAGTGGTAATTGCATTCGCAAATACGCCTGCTGCCGTAGCGGTGTATTGGCTGTAGGAGTCGAGAATGTTGCCATTGTTCTCTGCCGCGATGCCGGCACTGCCTGCATTGGACGAAATCTTGCCTGTATAGGCACAGCTTATGATCACACCGCTATTTTCACCGGCGATACCACCGTGGGAATTGCCGCCAATGCGGATCGTTCCATACAGACCGTAGTGGTCAGAAATAGCATTTCCGTTGATTTTGTCCAGAACTACCTTGTAGGTCGTGACATCCACATTGTTGCTGATGAACATATAGTCAATAATCTTGGTGGGGGTTGCATTATATGCGCTGAAGGTATTCTGATTCAGCGGCGTGCCCAGTGAAACAGCAGCATAGCGTGCATCTGTCAGCTTCGTGCTCAGATCCTGAATAAGTGCACTGGAAGGCTCCGTGTTGAAGTCACCGGTCATATGGAAATAGATTTCCTCGTAGCCCTGCGCATCATACTTTGCCTTCAGAGCAGTCATGCGCTCCATAATCAGTTCTATTTCCTTTACACGAGCGTATTCTACCTTGTGGTCAAGGTGGGTATTGACGGCAATGATAAGCATACCGTTGGTCTTAACCTTTAGAACAGCATAGCTGCAGGTGCGGTAATTTCCGGCGCCGAAGCCCAGAGACATAACATCCGGAGTTTCACTGAGCCAGAAGGTGCCCTTTTCCAAAGCGGTAAACTTGCTGCTCTTCCAGTACAAAGGGCTGCCCTCGTTCTTTGCGGTGATGTTGCCAAAGACGAGCTGCTTATCATAGCCTGTCAGAACACTTTCGATGACGGGCTGCCAGGTGCTGTCGAATTCCTGAAAACCGACAATATCAGGAGAGTAGGTTTGCAGCTGGGTCTTCATGCGAGGGATTCTCTCGTTTGTGGAGTTAGGAGAAGGATCGTTACCATGTCGGACATTTTGGCTCATAAGGCTATAGTCATAGGTTGTCCAAGTGGACTTGACCTCAGCGGAGCTCATACAGCCTAAAATCAAGCCCTTATTGTTCTTGCCGACAACAGAGCCTGTATTGGTTTTGCCGGAGATGGTGGCGCTCTCCACACGCACGAACTTTACCGTACCGTGCTTGAGATAGCCCACAAGTCCCTGTGCATTATCTCCGGTGATGACAAAGTTGCTCAAAATATAGCCACCGCCGTCCAAAACTCCGGAGAACGGAGCGGCTTGTGTACCAATGGTGGGGATGGTCTGTCCGCCGAAGTCTAAATTGGCGGTAATAAGTACGTATTTGCCGCTATAGCTATTCCCTGCGTTGACCGCCTTTGCAAAGGCGATGTACTGATCGACCGTGCCGATCTCTACAATTGTGGACCATTTGGCGTAGAGGGTTTTATTTCCCGTACTGTTGGGGGTAATGACTGCCATGGGCTGACCAGCAAAATTGGATTCTTCAAACCAGCCTGCAAAGGCGTAGCCGTCCCTGGTGATCGCTGTTTCATCGGGCAGGCCGACACCGGGAACACGGGTATAGGAGGATGGGCCTTCGGCCTTCCAAACGCCGTTATTCGCCTGATAGGTGATGAGGAAAGGAACGCCGGTGGGATAGGCTTTGGCCGTAACTGCATCGGGCGCGGAGTGGGGTGTTGCACTATAGTAGTTAGGAGCAGATGTGTAAGGGACATCGTCTCCTAAGTTGCCGCAGATCAGTTGGTATCCCAGATTGACACTGTCGGCATAGGAGTACAGACGGCAGCAGATGGCAGGCTGCTGATTTTGATTGCGAACAGCAGGAAGCGCCGGTGTGTTTGTGAAGACGCCGTTGCTTGTCTTCGTACGGTAAGAGGTATTGATATACGAACCGATTTTGCCGCAACGGAAGTCTTTTTCCGTATAACCCTTGCCTGCAACGGTGGTAGCACAAGCGCTCTTCATATAGTAGCAATCCTTAAATTCCGGGGTATAGTCTGCCGAAACACGGGCGAAAGCACCCACATCGCTTGGGGCAGTGACCTTACCTGCATTGAAACATCCGGTCATCTTGACGTTTCCCTGCCCCCATCCTGCGATCCCCGCAGCAGCACTCACGGTTGCGGTGATGGTGCCGTAGTTACCACAGTAGTTGAATTCAGAACTCGCTCTTGCTGCACCGGCAAGACCGCCGATGCCGTCAGTTCCGGTCGTGGATGTGATGCTTGCACCATTTGTGCAGTATTCAAAGGTACAGCTATCTGCATAGCCGGTAATACCACCGGCACGGTTGGCCACAGTGACGGAGCCATTGAAGATATGGAGGTTGTTGAAATAAGCCTTGTAGCAGCTTCCGAACAAACCGCCGCCATTGAGAGAGGTATTGTTGACGTTCAAATTCAGAACCTTAAAGTTATTGCCGTAGAATTTGCCGGAGAAGGACGTTGGCCAACTGCTATTGGTGTCAAATTTTCCGATGGGCGTATGACTTGCGTTGTTCAGATCAACATCGCCCAGCATATAGAAGCTTTTACCCGAGAAGGTGGTGCCGCTGTTAACCGCAGTTCCAAGGGCAGTAAAGCCCGCCCTGTTCGTAACAACATAGACAGACTCATTGGGAAAGCTGCTGTAGTCTGCAATATTGGCAGCATTTACAGTGACGCTCAAGGATGCAGCACGGTTGGGCATCACAAAGCTGCGACCACTTACCGTCCCTGCATTGGCGCTGAGCGTAACAGTAATGCTATCAGGCACACCTACGGTATAGGTGTCGCCTGCGTTGAAATACAATGTAGCCGTACTGCTTTTTCCCTTGGCAATATAGGTCACAGTGAGGGGATACACACCGGCTGTCTTTCTCAGTTCGGGGAACAGAGCACCCTGAGACCAGACGGGAGAGCCGCTCAGGGGAGAATTTTTGTCCAGAATGTACGCTAAATAGCCGCTGCCCAACTGTGCCTTGGAAACCAAAGTGTCGCCGCTTGACCAATCGTATCCGGTGTAGCTGCTGTCAAAATAGTAGTTATTGTACATCGCCTTGGTCTTATTGGCATCTAAAATACTGCCGCTATATCGACCGATGGCATATTTTGTGGTAGCTACAAGATTTCCCATGTTGAAGCAGTTGTAGATCTGTCCCACAGAACCTTCATTATGGCCCTGCGCCCAACCGCAGATTCCCGCTGCGACATTGATACCTGTCACACTTCCTGCAAAATAACAGTTCTTTATGATACCACCGTTGTGTAAGCCACCTGCAATGCCGCCAACGGACAGATAGTCATAACCTCCGGAGATGGTAATATCGGACGAGCTCCAGCAGTTTTCCACAAGGCCCTTGTCTACAATACCTGCCAAGCAGCCGGCACGCCAACTATCCTTGCTACAGGTTGCAGTAAAGACACCACCCACTATGCCCAGATTTCTCAGCACACCCGTAGAGGTTAATTTGCCGACAAAACCGCAGTTGGCATCGTTAGTGGTAACGGTGAGGTACTTAACCGCATGGAATCCACCGTCAAAAACACCTGCAAAATTGACCGGAGGGGTGTAGGAAAAACCGGCCATATCTATGTCGCAGATCATGCGGAGCGTCTTTCCTGAAAATTGATTGGTTTGTCCAAGCTCAGAAAACTTCTGTAGACCTTCTGCAGTGGAGATTTGGAACTCTTTTGCAGTGGGATACTGCTCATACAGCAGTATGTCAGGAATAGCTGTTGCTGCCTGCGCCTGTATGGGCAAGCCTCCGACTACAGGAAACAACGAGAACAGACATACTAAGATCAAAAGGCAGACAAGCACTCGTTTTTTCATGCTTCACAACTCCTTTGATATATTTCCTCTTTATTCTACTAAGACAGCTCTATAAAGTCAATGTATTTTCAAAATACCATCATATATGAAAACAAATCGATACATCACTTTTGAAATTGATAATCGAACCTTTTCTGTATGCAACAAAAAGGAACTGACTTTTTAGGTCAGTTCCTTTCCGTTTTTTAACCAAGTACGTTCTCAATAAAACGCATCAGAATGGTTGCTACCTGTGCCCGGGTTGCATTGCCCTGCGGATCGAGGTAATTGTTATTTCCGATTTTCGAACCGGTAATCAACCCTTCTGCATTCGCCCACGACAGTGCTTCACTTGCCCAGGAGCTAACCTTATTTGCGTCGGGGAAACTCGTCAAATCCGCACATTTTGATGTGTCAATACCAAGCTTGGTGGCATAACGGTAGAGAATTGCCGCCATCTGCTCGCGGGTGATATTCCCATTCGGATCGAACTTTCCGTTTCCGACGCCGCCAACAATCTCATTGCAAGCGGCCCATGCAACCGCTTTGGTGTAATAAGTATCGCTCCCAACGTCTGTAAAGATATTTTCGCCCTCAGTCGGCTCGCCTGCGTATCTCCAGAGCACCGTGACAAGCATCGCTCTGCTCATCGGAGTCTCAGGCTCGAACTTATTGCCGCCCATGCCATTCATAAGCTTGTTCGAAACCGCGAATTGAACCGCCTCTGCATACCAAGCATTTTCGACAACGTCAATAAATTCTATTACGACTTCCTCTTCGCCGCAAGCAGTACATACTCCATCAACATATGTATGTCCGGTTGGTTTCACTGCATCGGCTACATAGCTATCTGCACAAACCGCACATGTATAGGTCGTATATCCCTGCTCTGTGCACGTCGGCGCAACCACATCGGCTTCGTAATCATGTCCTGTTGCCTCAACATGGTCACCTTCGTAGCTATCTGCGCATACGGTGCAGGTGTAAGTCGTATATCCCTGCTCTGTGCACGTCGGCGCAACCACATCGGCTTCGTAATCATGTCCTGTTGCCTCAACATGGTCACCTTCGTAGCTATCTGCGCATACAGTACAAGTGTAGGTCGTATATCCCTGCTCTGTGCATGTCGGCGCAACCACATCGGCTTCGTAATCATGTCCTGTTGCCTCAACATGGTCACCTTCGTAGCTATCTGCGCATACGGTGCAGGTGTAAGTCGTATATCCCTGCTCTGTGCATGTCGGCGCAACCACATCGGCTTCGTAATCATGTCCTGTTGGCTCAACATAGTCGCCTTCGTATCTATCTGCGCATACAGTACAAGTGTAGGTCGTATATCCCTGCTCTGTGCAGGTTGGAGGTATTACCATCGTCTCATAAATATGCTCATGACCAGAATATACAGCTGTAGGATAGCCGTTCCATTCGGGACTTGTCCAACCTTCCTTATCAGCCAAGTAGTACAGCATCAGATCCGGATGATTTACATACGCTTGGTTTGTTACATCCCAAATACGGAACACATCATCACTTAATTTCGGAGCATTGCCATAGAAATAAACACCCGTCAAATGGTCACAGCATCCAAATGCATACGCCTCAATGCTCTCCACTGTCTCAGGAATATGAATCTTTTCCAAGCTACTGCAATGTTGGAAGGAAGCATATCCAATCGTCGTCAGCCTGTTTGGAAGCTGGATCTGTTTCAAGCTCTTGCAGCGAGTAAATGCTTGCATTCCGATTTGCTTTACACTCTGTGGCAGAATAACATCGGTAAGGCTCTCACATTCACAAAATACAATCCAACCAATTTCTTCGATTTGTGCATCAATCCTAACCGATGTTAATCCTGTGCACTTATAAAAAGCGCTGTCGCCAAAATATGTTACCGAGGCTGGAACCACTACGGAAGTAATTGCCTCGCACGCTTGTAGCGCTCCATCACCAAGCCGCTGAAGATTTTTTGGTAACTGCAGTTGAATATTGGTACAATTCTTAAAGGCATAATTTCCGATGTTTAACAGTGTATCAGGCAACTTAATACCCTCAAGCTTTTTGCAGTCATTGAATGCCTGCTCCCCTATCTCGACCAAACCTTCGGGAAGGATCACTTCTTTCAGCTCTTTACATCCATCAAAGATTCCATTCGGAAGCTGCACGATCGCAAGCGGCATCGTAATTTCAGACAGATTTTGGCACTTCGAGAAAGCTTTTTCTCCAATACTCTGAATGCCATCAGGCAGTTTCATTTCCTTCAAATCATGGCATTCTGCAAACGCCATAGTTCCGATTGAGATAACGCTCTCGGGAAGAACCATCTTTTCTAATTCCGGTAAACCACGAAATGCACGAGCACCTATATGTGTGATCCCCCCATCAAAAATTACATTTTTGATTTGTGTCCGATATTCATCCCACGGTACCTCATTAAAATCTTGCATAGCGCCGCTACCTGAAATCGTCAAGTTTCCGCTTTGCATATCGAAACTCCAGGTTAATGCTTCACCACAGGTTCCACTCGGACGCATGCCACAGCAAATGCAAATACCATTGTCATCATAAGAATGTCCGGTTGAATACTGGGTAATCGTTTTCTCAAAACCGCAAGTGCAGCCAAATGTCACTTCCGTCATATCCTCGCAGCTAATCGTACCATTCGTTATCGAAATATCGTGCAAATGTTCCGCTTTAGAGAGCGGAAGTGCTTGATAGCACTGCCACGAGGGTGTTGTCCATTCAGTGCTCTCGTCGGCACAGTAAATCACAAAGTCTTCATCCGGCCAAAAAACGCTATAGTAATCATTTTCTCCCTTCTTTTCGCCGAACGCAGCAGGTGGATTGCCTAAAAACACCGCATATTCCAAAGAGGTACAAATTCTAAATGCGTCAGCATCGATTATTTCGACAGAAGCCGGAATTTCGACCCACACTAAATCATGGCGGCCAGAAAATGCATTTTCTCGAATCCTTTTAACAGGGAAGCCACCGATTTCGCTCGGTATTCTTGCCTCAACTATATGTCCCATCGTCCAGTTGATACATCCATCCATCGGTGAAAAGGAAAGGATTCCACCCTCTACAGGATACAAAATTGCTCTCGGATAAGCGTTCACACCATCCCAAACATTCAAGCTGCACTCTGTCCACGGTGCACTTGTCCATCCCTCCGTTCCCTCTTTATAGAACACAAGATCATTATATCCGTCAAACGGATTACCTGCTACTGCAGGAGCGTTTCCTTGAAAGAACGCCCACAAGCCGTTACGACCGGAAAAAGCATCCGTACCGATGTAGTTCACACTTGCCGGGAAAATGATTTGTTCGACATATGTTTTTTCAAACGCACGTTCTCCAACACTTTCCAACCCCTCAGGCAAAATCAGTTCCGAAAGATAACCTAAATTCCGGCCTGCAAAGGCTGCTACATGCTTAACTCCCTGCGGAATATCGATTTTATAATATTCCTTCTCCTCAATTTTAAGCAGCCAGTCTTCAAGGAGAAGATAATGGTCCTTCCAATTTGCTTTATCGTTATAATACTTCGTTTCTATAAAAGCAGCGGCATCGATAGATTGAAGATTTTCCGGCAAAGAAATCTCATCTAACGCGCTACAATATTCAAAAGCCATGGTTGCAATATTCTTAAGACCGTCCGGGAACGCAATTTTCGACAGAGACTCGCAGTGACTGAATGCCATAGTCTCAATTTCTTGTAGAGCATCCGGTAATGTAACATCTGTAAGACTTTTACAATTATAAAAAGTATGGTAATGGATTACTTTGACCTGTGAGGGAATCTTGATCTCGGTTAAACCAGCACAATTATAAAATGCTTCATAGCCAATTGTTTGAATGCTTTCGGGCAGAGTCACGGATTTAAGTGTCTCACTTACCCCACCGTAGTCTGCAAATAGACAATCCCCGATCGAAGTAACCGCAACGCCATCAATTTCCTCCGGAATCACTGCGCTCGTTACTGTCGGATCAGCTTCTCTGACAGTTCCGGTTGCGGGATCGAAATAAATGTTGCCTCCTTCGACTGCATAAGCAATGAGCGTTTCTGTCGCGTGCGCCATCGGCAGAAGTGAGCAAAGCACCGCCAAAAACAGTAAAATGCTGACAATTCGTTTCATAGTTTTTTCTCCTTTCATAAATCATTGCATTTTTATATTTACACATTACACGAAAAACAGATATTTGTCAATATGTTTAAAATAAAACAAAATAGAAAATTCGTGCATTGACTAAATTAATTATAATTCTATTTTAGAATTATGTCAATATGCTAACAACTTATAATTTTAATATATTTCAAAAGCTTTCTATACCATCAAGCTTCTCGCGGCCAATAATTGCTTGATACAATATGAATAAAAACAAGGGTGACAAATTTGAAACCTAGAAAAGCAAACTACGGCACAAAGAATATCTCAGGCGCAAGAATCGAACAATTGAGAAAACAACTTGGCATGAAGCAAATCACCTTGGTTGCCAAAATGCAGCTTATGGGTGTGGACATCAATCCCAGCAGTCTTTCGAAATTGGAAGGACAAACTCGCGTTGCATCAGACATTGAATTACAGGCCATAGCAAAAATTTTTGGTACAACAATTGATGCTTTGGTGAACAGCAATGACAGTACTACTTGACTCTCCAATCACTGTATGGAAAAACAGAACCACAGTTCAATCTGTGGTTCTGTTTTTAAAAAAAGGGGCTGTCTCATTAAAAATGGGGCAGCCCCAGAAAAATACATCGACCGGCATTGTACAAAAAGCTGTACAAATGCCGGTCGATGGCGTATAATTATGGTGTGAAAAATAACAACACGCAGGT
>SVMF01000024.1 GCA_015067565.1 Oscillospiraceae bacterium
TGTGCAATGCACGATTTCTTACCAACGATTTAGGATGATTAAGCAGCGAAGCAAAGGTATCAAAGTATCCATACCATTCATCGGTATCTTGACTCTCGGATATGATTTTATCAGCAATAGCACAAGCATATTTATCGTCTTTTGATGTCAAATTCGTAATAAGGTTTTCGTGCATTAAACCTCACCTATAAATTCGAGTTTGTCTAACTGATTATATCACAGCATCGAAAAAATAACAAAATAAAAGACCGACCATTCAGATCCTTATCGTATCAAAATGTCGGTCTTATTTGGTCCGGACGACAGGATTTGAACCTGCGGCATCCTGCTCCCAAAGCAGGCGCTCTACCAAACTGAGCCACGTCCGGGTATTTAGTTTATACAGGGTTTATGCTGGTTCGTTTTCTGCTGCTTTGTCCGCCCGGCTTGGGGTGCCCCAAAATTCACGGTCGGCTTACGCCTGTGAATTTTGACCCCTGCGCCAAACTTTTCTCGCTGCATCTGCTCCCGGTAGCGCTCGGAAAGGTTGCCAAAAGCAGGCGCTCTACCAAACTGAGCCACGTCCGAGGAGGTGCGGTGTGGTACGAAACAAGCTTCACCAGCACAATATATACTATACACAACTTTATGTAAAAAAGCAACCTTTTTTCGTTTTTAGCGAAATTAAAATTTACACGGTGCGATTTTTCTGTTATAATATGTATATATGCCGT
The DNA here is from genome assembly GCA_015067565.1 of Oscillospiraceae bacterium. Classification (GTDB taxonomy): domain Bacteria; phylum Bacillota; class Clostridia; order Oscillospirales; family Oscillospiraceae; genus JAZOXB01. Next base: position 714 of record SVMF01000024.1, read on the forward strand.
TTCGGCACAGGACAGAAATGAGGCGATTACGATGCGAATGCGCAAAAGAAACAATTTAGCACCGAGAATGGAGGCCTGCTCGGCCATCTGGCTGCGAGATGCTAAGTCGCTGCGCGGTAAGTGGCGAGAGCTCATGCCCGAGGCGAAAGAGCTGCGGCTGGAGATCGGCTGCGGCAAGGGCAAATTCACGGTCGAGACGGCGGCTGCCAATCCTGACGTGCTGATGATTGCTGTCGAGAAGGTACAGGAGGCTATGCTTCTGGGCATGGAGAGGGCTCTGGCGATGGGACTGAAAAACCTTTATTTTCTGTCTCTGGATGCCGCTGAGATCGAGGAATATTTTGATGACGGCGAGGTCGATCTGCTGTATCTGAACTTCTGCGATCCGTGGCCTCGCAAGAAGAATGCCAAGCGCCGTCTGACGTTCCACACCTTCCTGGAAAAATACAAGAGAATTCTGAAAAACGAAGGCGAAATTCATTTCAAAACCGACAATGCGCCTTTGTTTGAGTGGTCGTTGGAGGAGTTTGAGGCCTGTAAGCTCGAAATTCGCAACCTTACCCGCGACCTGCATGCGAATGGCCCGGTCGGCATCATGACAGGTTACGAGGAAAAATTCTACGAGCTTGGCACGCCGATCAACCGCTGCGAATTGATTGTGCACAAATAATTGTATGAAAACACACTTTGACGGGAATGCTGTTAAAACCGTCAAAGTGTGTTTCTTTTTTCGTATAAAAACAGAAAATGGTCGATAATTTGCGAAAAATGCTTGCATATTGCAAAAAAATGGTGTACAATTGATTGGTTGTTGCCAACAAAACCGAAAAGAACCGTTTACAAGGAAGTGCATTATGGCTACCGCAAAAAATAACGGAAAACCCAATGAAGAAGTGATGACTCCGCTGACGAACCTGATCAACAAGGGGCGCCGTGAGGGTATGCTGACCTCTGCAGAGGTTTTGTCCGCTTTGGAGAAGCTGGATCTGTCTGTAGAGAAGATCGAACAGATTTACGATACCTTTGAGTCTATGGGCATTCAGATCATCGGCGAAGAGCCGGAAAATCTGCAGGAGATGCCCGACCTGCTCGAGGATATCGAGCTGCCCTTGATCGAGGAGGAAGAGCCGCTGGTCGATCCTGTCGAGCTGGCTGCCGAGTTCAACCTCGACGATCCTGTGCGGATGTATCTCAAGGAGATCGGCCAGATCCCACTGCTCACCGTAGAGGAGGAGCAGGAGCTTGCCCGTCGCGTTGCCGACGGTGACGAGTCTGCAAAGAGCCTTCTGACGGAGGCGAACCTGCGCCTTGTCGTCTCGATTGCAAAGAAATACTCCGGGCGCGGTCTGCACATTCTTGACCTGATCCAGGAGGGCAACACGGGCCTGATCCGTGCGGTTGACAAGTTCGACCATACAAAGGGAAACAAATTCTCTACATATGCGACCTGGTGGATTCGGCAGGCGATCACCCGCGCCATTGCCGATCAGGCACGAACCATTCGTGTGCCGGTGCATATGGTAGAGGTCATCAATAAGGCCACCCGCTGCAACCGCAAGCTGGTGCAGGAGCTTGGCCGTGAGCCGACCCTGGAAGAGATTGCTGAGGAGCTGAATATGCCCATCGAGAAGATCATCGAGGCGAACCGCACCGCAGCCGATACCCTTTCTCTTGACACGCCCGTCGGTGATGAGGAGGATACGACCATTGGCTCGTTCGTCGAGGACGACAACACGCCCGGTCCGGCCGATGCCACGAGCAATGCCATGCTGGCCGAGGCGCTGAGCGAGATCCTCAAGACCCTGACCGACCGCGAAGCGGATGTTCTGCGTCTGCGCTTTGGCATGTACGACGGAAAGACGCACACCCTCGAGGAGGTTGGACAGATCTTCGGCGTTACCCGTGAGCGTATTCGCCAGATCGAGAACAAGGCGATCCGCAAGCTTCGCCACCCGAGCCGTGCCAAGAAGATCCGTGATTTTTACAGCTGATAGGAAGGCTTGCCGACGACAACCCGTCGGCAAGCCTTTTGTGAAAGCTGCTCGCATAGCTGGAGCACAGCAGCTCGATCCTGCGATTTGGACGCATCAAAAGCCTGCCGACCTTCGTGGCCGGCAGGCTTTTTGCATGGAAAAATTGCCCTCGGGCAAAATATCCGACGGAAAAAATTCGTCTATATAGGTGAGGGGGAAAGATCGAATGGCTGACATGATAGAACGGCTGGAACGCAGGGATGAGGAGGCGCTGGTGCTGTTGAGACAGCACTACGGCGAATACTGCTATTCCATTCTTTTTCATATTCTCAGAAATCATGAGGACGCAGAGGAGGCGCTGAGCGATGTCTGGCTTCGCATCTGGAACAGCATCCCACCGGCCAGACCGAAACAACTCCGTGCGTATCTGGCCAAAACCTGCCGCAATATGGCCTTGGATTACATCAAACGAGATCAAGCGAAAAAGCGCAGCGGCATGACGCTCCTGCTGGAGGAAATTGCAGAGGTGGTTTCCGATTCCGAATGGGAGCACAAGGAGCAAAATCAAGCACTCAGCGCAGCGCTCAACAGTTTTTTGCACGCCTTGCGCGACGAAGAGCAGGGCGTTTTCTTGCGCCGATATTGGTACGGCGCATCCATTGATGAGCTGGCAAAGGATTATTCTTGTTCCGCATCCAAAATCAGCGGAATGCTGTTCAGAACACGGAAAAAGCTGCGAAAGTATTTGAAAAAGGAGGGTTTTTGGGTATGAATTCTTTTGATTTTTTACAGTCGCTGCAGGAGATTGACGACGAGCTGATTATGAAGGCCCAAAGTGTGCCGAAAAAAAAGCGGTGCCTCAGGCACACGAGCCTGCGCATCGCGGTGATCGTCTGCGGTTTTGTTCTGTTGGCACTTACGGCAACAGCTGTTACCGTCGGTGTCAGAATCCTGAACGGTGGCGCCGAGGTGCCGAATTATGAGAATCATTATCTGGGCGATCTGACGGTGAACAGCAAGATGACGACGGTGGAATACCGCCTTGGAAGGAAAAATATCACGCTCCCGCTGCAGTGGGAGGAGGCCCTGACGGCGGCGTGGAAGAACTTCGGCTATGATTACGAGCATTTCAGCGGGATCCATCTGCGCGACCCCGACGGAAGGCGTATGGATTATGGCACCATGGCACAGCTCGAGCATCTACTGGGGATGGAACTGGTCTACAGTGAGGAATTGGAAACGATTACAAAAGGTGCCTACGTGACGCTGTCTGTGACAGATCCTGAACGGGCGGCGGAGCAATTCCGCACGGAGGGCATGGTATCCCCCGATGGTCTGATCCTGTATCTTCCGATTTTGTGTGGCAAGCAGGAGGGATTGAATCCCGAAATCGTGGATTACTGTGGACTGAGCATCTTTGTGCCGCTGACGGACTCCTTTGTCGAAAAATATGCGGTGCGACATGTTATATCGAGCGCATATCGGCAGGAGCTGATGCCGAGCAGAGTTATCAGCAGTGGCGGGATGGAACTGGAGATCCTGGAAAATGTGTCCAAGGATGAATCGCCTCTGAGCTTCTACGCCGCATGGGAGCACGAAGGCATTGGCTACTTGATGGAGATGAAAACAAACCGTAATGTCCATGTCCGTCCAGGGCAGATCCTGATGCCGTATCTTGAGAATTTGGAGGAATGAGCCATGAAGACAAAATGTGCGGTCCTGTTTTTATTGCTTTCCGTGCTCCTGGGAGGCTGCAGACGGGAGCTCACCGACTACACGCTGAGCACGGTGCAGACCACGGAGACGAGTGAGGTTTCCACGAGCAACGCTGCAGAGCAAAAGACTCATTACGAATATGCGACCTATCCTGTGAAGCGACCTGCAGACCATGTGATCGGAAATTGCTACTACTATAAGAACTCAAGGGTGATCTGCTACTACGATGTGGATATCCGACGCAAGGTGGTCTTATGCAGCCAGCCGAACTGCACCCACGGCTCTGAGGAATGCGTGGCCTACCTGGGCGGCAATGGAGACACGCAATATCTCATCGTTGGCGATACTGCCTATGCATTGGTTGTAAAGATGGAAGGGGAGAAAACGGTACAATTCATTTCCCGAAATGTGGTCACCGGGGAAACGGAGCTTTTGTGGGATCTGTCTCCGAAAAATCCCGATACGATCATGCAGAACTTCGAGTTTTCTGTGGATGGGAATACTGCTTTCCTGGCCTACGAGCAGTTTGACATCTGCCTGAGCGAGCTCGGAGAATACTCAGAGCAGAATAAAGCGACCTATGCCTTTGCAATGGATCTTACCAATGGCGAGCGAGAGCAGCTTATGAAATGCGATATTCCGTATATCGAAGGCCTTGCCCTGCAAGGAGACAGCCTGATCTGTCAGGCGACAACGGAGGATTATCTTCTCATTCGCTGCGTGGGGGAGTATGAAGAGCTACCGCTGGGTCGGGAGGCCTATCTGAAGGAAAATCCCTATGGGGACTATGAGGCCTATCTGAATGGGATCCCGTGGCCGGGATCGTCATATTATTCTGTCAACCGAAGGACCGGGGAACGCTTCTTTATTTGCCGAGAGGGTGCAGCCAAGATCCAGGATTCGACAGGGCCGTTCCGTGACAAAAAAATGTCCTTTGCCGACGGAGATACCATCTGTATTTATGACGGTCGTACCGGGCAGGTCACCCGATGCTTTACTCGGGAAAACATTGCTATGCAGATGTATAAGGATGGGCGGATCATCTACAATGTCTGTATGGAAGATGGCAGCTGGGAATATTACTGGTATGATCTGACCACGGGACAGATGCAGCAGTTTCAAAAAGGGGAGAGCATTATGATCTTTGCTGTGCACGAGGAAACTGCAGATTATTTTTACGGCTACAGCAACGGCGAAAACAGATTTATTTCCAAACAGGATTGGTATAACGAAAACTACGATGCAGCATTTTGAGGAGGAACACTATGGAGCTTGTCTTTGATTGTCTGTCCAAGCATTACGGCGCGGTTCAGGCTCTGCAGGAGGTTAGCTTTGTGCTGACACCCGGTGTCCACGGCCTCCTGGGGCCCAACGGCGCAGGAAAAAGCACCATGATGAACATCCTGTCGGGGAATCTGAAGGCCTCCTCGGGCTGCATTACATACGACGGCCGTGACATTCAAAAAATGGGGGATTCGTTTCGGAGGGTGCTCGGCTATATGCCGCAGCAGCAGGCTTTGTATCCCGGCTTCACCGCTGCGCAATTTCTGGGATATATGGCTTGTCTGCGAGGCCTGAGCAAGGCGCAGGCCGCAAAAGCCGTGCCGAAAGTCCTTGAGGCGGTTGCGCTGAGCGAGATGGCAGGCAGAAGGATCAAAACCTTCTCCGGTGGCATGAAGCAGCGGCTTCTGATCGCGCAGGCGATCCTGGCAGATCCGGAGGTGTTGGTGCTCGATGAGCCGACGGCTGGACTTGACCCGAAGCAGCGCATTGCAATCCGCAACCTGATCGCCTCGATTGCAGAGCGAAAGATCGTGATTATTTCCACCCATGTGGTCGCCGATGTGGCTTGCATTGCCAAGGAGATCTTGCTTTTGAAGCAGGGACACCTCCTGTCGCAGCTTTCGCCCGGGGAACTGATTGGTAGGATGGACGGGCTGGTGTGGGAGGTGGTCGTGAAAAAAGAGGACCTGCCCAAGTGGCAGGCGCAATATCGCATTTCCAACATTGCCTACGACGATGACGGCTTCTGCCTGCGCCTGCTCTCGGAGACGGAGATTTCGGGCGGACGACGGGTGAAGCCGAACCTGGAGGATGTTTATCTGCACTATTTCGAGGAGTGATGCTATGATCAGAGGGGAACTTAGGAAGCTGCTGCAGCGGCGATCCACGCGCATCCTTCTGGTTGTGCTGTTGCTCGCAAACGCTTTGATGGTGTACAATCAACAGTTGCCGGGCACAACGCAGTATTTTCATATGGAGGCAGGGCACGTCCTCTCACTGTATGCGGCCCTGCCGGAAGATGCCGATCAGGCGGCGGCGAGCCTGCAGCAGCGATATGAGGGACTTCAGGATGCTGCATTCTCAGATGAGGACGTCGGGATACTGTTGACACCGGACATCTTCACGGAGATGCAGCTGTTTTCCAATGTATTGCAGCGTGTCGAGCCGATCGCGCATTACCGCTCCATGCTGGAGGAAATTGACGACAACGCAGAAACCCTGGTGCGCAGCGGCATCTATGCGCCGGGCAGCTTCGGGCATAGGAACATCCTGAAAACCCAGGAAAAGTACCGGGCGCTGGAGGACATTCGGCCGCAGCTCATCTATTCCGGGGCGGTGGAACTGCTGCCCGGGGAGCGTGTGACGGATTTGTTTTTATTGCTGCTGTGTCTCCTGGTCGGTCTGGAGCTGATCGGAAGCGAACGCTTTGGCGGAACCATGACGCTTGTTAAGCCGACAGCCAAGGGCGCAGGGAGGCTCATCGCGACGAAGATGCTTGCAGGTCTTTTTGCGGTGCTTCTCGGCACCTGCGCTCTGTATGGCATGAATTTGCTGATCGGATTCATACGATGCGGTGCCGTACCCATGCACGCACCTGTTCAGTCGCTCTACGGCTTTGTCCGCAGTCCTTGGGACATCAGCGTTTGCGAGTATGTAACAGGCTTCTTTCTTATGAAATTTCTGTGGGCGGCATCCGTGACGGCGATGGTTTTTCTGTCGTGCTGTCTCGGAAGGAGCGTTTTTGCCAGCTGCGGTATTTTCCTGCTGCTTGCAGCACCGTCGCTTTTGCAGCCGGAAGCCGTTTTCAGCCTGCTCTATACCGGGGATACGGTGAACCTGTTTGCACAATACCGGAATTTAGATGTTTTCGGTTGGCCGATCGGCACCTTTTCGGTGAAAATTGCGCTCATGCTTCTGACTTCGATCGTCTGCTTTGTGGCGACCTGGAAACTCCATATCAACGCTGCAGCAACTGCACCGGCGAGGCGCCGGAAAAAGCGGCGGAGAGCCTGCCGGATCTCTGCCAATCTGCTTGTACACGAGGCAAGAAAGCTGCTTGTGAGCAACGGCGGTATTTGGGTGTTGGGTGGACTTCTTGTCCTACAGAGCGTGACGTACCTGAATTTTGACACCTACATCCATCCGAAGGAGAGAATGTATATGTATTACTCCGAGCAGATTTCGGGGCCTGCCGATGAGCAGAAGGATGCCTTTGTTGCGCAGGAGGCTGACCGATTTGCCGGACTCTATGCGCAGATGGAGGAATATGCCTTGGCGCTTTCCGATGGAAGCTTGCAGCAGGAGGCTTATGATGTGCTGGTCTTGGGCATTCGACAGCAGCTCGAGGGGGAAGAGATATTCCTGCGAGCGAAGAATCAGTATGAGCAGATGAAGGCACTCGGCTGCGATTATGTTTGCCTGACGGGATATGAACGCCTTCTGGGGCCGAAGGGTCAGAAGGAGTTGACCGCGTTGACGGTCAAGCTGCTTGTTGCCTTGATTTTTGGCTTGTCACCGCTTCACGCATGTGAGTGCGAGAACAATATGGACTTGATTCTAAACTCCGTGCCGCGAAAACGGGCTTGCATGAGAACGAAAACCCTGCTCGCCCTTGCTTATGCGTTAGCTGCGGCTGTAATTACATATACGCCTTATGTGTCGGCGGTTATAAATGCCTTTGGACTGCCGGACGTGCTGTCCGATGCGAGGAGCGTGCCACAACTGAAAATTGGCACGCAAACGATTCTCGGAGACTTGGCGGTTTGCGCAGCGGCACTCCTGTGCGGCGCACTGCTGACAGCCGGTATGATCTCATGGATCTCCGGACGGTCGAGACGTACGACTTCGACGATCCTGCTTTCCTCTGCGCTGCTGATCCCACCGGTGTGGATGTTGCTGCTATGATCCTGTGATTTTTGGAACCAAATGGTTGCAAATCCTTTTCTGTTTATCGCGGTAATGCTTACACTGGGCGTGATTCTGGTCAACGGCTGGACGGATGCTCCCAATGCCATCGCCACCTGCGTGGTTACAAGATGTATGTCTCCCAGAGCTGCCATCTTGATGGCTGCAGTATTCAATTTCCTCGGTGTATTTGTGATGACCCTGATCAATGCAACGGTCGCAGAAACCATTACGAAGATGGTCGATTTCGGAAGCAATCCGGATCTTGCGATTATCTCTTTGAGCGCAGCTTTTGACTGAGGGATTGTCTTACCGCAGCATCGATATACTCACAAACACCACGAAAATTGCGACACTATAAGAATCAGCAATGTACTTTCCTAACATCTTTTGCCGAGAGAAGCGGACTGGATAGGTACGCAGAAAATCATCTCTTTACGCAGTTGCTTTGCGAAAGGTACAACTGCTTATTATGCTTCGATTGCATTACAATCCCTCCGTCACGGCTTCGCCGTGCCACCTCCCTTTACACAAGGGAGGATTTGGCTCGGTGCATAACTGACAAATTCAAGTTTGTTTCATAGGTATTATATCATAAATCTTTTTTGCTTTCAATGATGCGATGTTTGCCCAATACATTAGCCAAGCGACATCATTAGGCGGAGCCGTCATCATTGGCGTAGCCAACATCATTTGCCGAAGGCAAACATCATTCAAAAAACCACATTTGTCCGGTAGACAAATGTGGTTTTTTGTTGGTGGACCTGAAGAGACTCGAACTCTCGACCTCTCGGATGCGAACCGAACGCTCTCCCAGCTGAGCTACAGGCCCAAATGAACTTGGCCATTCTATTATAACAGCCTGCGGCTCAAAATGCAATCATTATTTTTGAAACTTGCTCGCGCCTGCTACTGCGCCTGTGTTTCGGTGATCGGGGTCGGGCGGATGTGCCCGTGGGCATGGTTCTGCGGTGCTTTTGCGTGGATGATCGGCGGCTTCGGATCGTGAAGCTCCTCGTTTGCTCGTCGTTCCATAAAAATCCCTCCGGTGGTAGCTTTCCACCGGAGGGATCCTTTATTCCCTAATACCGCAGGAAGCGCTGCAGGCGATCCTCGGCACGGTGCAGCGTGCGGCAGATCGTCGAGCGGCACACACCGCGCTCCTTGGCGAGCTGAACCTGCGATTTGCCTTCAAAATAGACTGCCATTAGCAGATGGCGTTGCAGCTCGGTCAGCTCCCGCTCGATGACGGCAAGCATTCTGCGCTTCTGAATATGACTGGGCAGGCGAATGTCATTATAACGTGTATTTTCCATTGCGATAAAAACCCCTTTCGTAGTAATGTGCCGTCAGCTCGGCCAGATCCTTGCACTGCGCGTAGATTGCACTGAGCGAGTTGATCTGCGTTTGCAGCATGATGCGCTTTTCGGGGTCGGGACACACGGCCTTTTGCCGCCGCAGCTTGCGCAGGCGCTGCTTCAGCAGCTCGGCTGTCTCAAGATATCCTACACAGAGCTCACACAGCTTCATCGTCGTTCACCGTCCCGCCCACAAAGGTGGTCAGAGCACATTCGATCAGGCAGGAGCGGCACAGTCTGCGACCCTCGAACCGATAAAATTGTTCTCCGAAGCAAAATTCGTCCAGGCATTGCGTGCAGTACAAGGGGGTGGTTGCTTCTGACAATTTTTTCACCTCCGCTTTTCATTCAGCTTACCAAAGCGAGGCACGTTATCTGCAAAAGCAACAATTTAAGGAGAAGAAACGAATATTTTAGCACTATTTTATTTCCAATTATTTCCAGATACACAAACAGTGTACTACACGATCCGTGGGCTGTCAACACCTTTCTTCGCGGCCGACAAAAAGCTACAAAATGTCCGTTATCGTTGTGGTACTTTGGTTACAAAGGAGGGACGGGGATGCTTGGAGCGCGCATTGCGCTGCTGCGGCGGCGCAGCGGCCTGTCGCAGCGGCAGCTGGCCAAGGCGATTTTGGTCAGCCCGAGCGCCATCGGGATGTACGAGCAGGAGCGCCGTGTGCCGTCGGTTGAGCTTCTGATCAAAATGGCGCAAATCTTTGGGGTTTCGACAGATTTTTTGCTCACGGGACACAGCAGGTCGCAGGATGCGGCCGCTTTACGGCAGCTGAACCGTGAATTTTGCGAAAAATCAAGCCTTTCGGAGACGGATGCGGCATTGATTTTGTCAACGGTGTTGACGCAGGACGAAAAATCGGCTATCATAGAACCGCAAGGAGGCGGTCAGATGGACGAAACATTCATGCGCGAGGCATTGCTTTTGGCGCAGCAGGCGGCCGAGGAGGGGGAGGTCCCTGTCGGTTGCGTGATTGTTGACGGGGATCGCATTGTCGGTCGTGGTCGGAATCGACGCGAACAAAGCAAGAATGCGCTGTCCCATGCCGAACTGGAGGCCATAGACGAGGCCTGCCGCACGCTGGGCGGCTGGCGTTTGTGGCGGTGCGAGATGTTTGTCACGCTCGAGCCGTGCCCGATGTGCACCGGTGCGATCATCAACGCGCGCATCAAGCGATTGGTCTACGGCGCGAGGGATGAGAAGGCCGGCTCCTGCGGCACGCTGACGAATCTGTTTGCCCTGCCGTATAACCATAAGCCGGAGGTCGTTTCCGGTGTGTTGGAGGAGGAGTCGAAGGCGATTTTGCAGGAGTTTTTTCGAAAGCTTCGCGCCAATCCGAAGAAAACACCATGGAAACCGCCCACAGAGGGATAAAGAAACCGCCGAGGCCTCGGCGGTTTTTTGGCGTATAGGTAAGAGGTCTGCAAGTGGCTATGAAAAAAGCACCCCGAGGGGTGCTTTCAGACTGTCAAAAAAGCCTTATTGTGTCATCGCGAGGAGCGAAGCGACGTGGCGATCTCGGACTAAAAATTCGTATTTCTACTGGAAATAGGAAAAAATTAGAACATTTGAGATTGCCACGACCGCCTAACGGCGGTCTCGCAATGACAAAAACGATCGTTTTTTCGACAAGCTCAAAGCACCCCGGGTGGGGTGCTTTTTTCAGATCTCCATGATGATGGGAAGGATCATAGGGTTGCGCTTGGTGTTCTTATACAGGAACTGGCCGAGCTCGCCCTTGATGGTTGACTTGATCGTTGCCCAATCGGAAATATTACGGTTCTGACACAGCTCCAGCGCACGATTGACGACCATGCGCATGGCCTCCATCAGATCCTCATTGTCCTTCATATACACGAAGCCACGCGAGATGATGTCCGGGCCCGAGAGCACCGAGCCGTCCTCGCTCGAGAGGTTGACGCACACGACGATCATGCCGTCCTGCGCCAGGTGCTTGCGGTCACGCAGCACCACGCTTCCGACATCGCCTACACCCATGCCGTCGACCAGGATCTTACCGGCCGGAACGCTCGTTCCGAGCTTGCAGGTCTTGCTTGTGCACTCGATGGTCTTGCCGACCTCTGCGATGACGATGTTTTTCGGACTCATGCCCATCAGCTGCGCCAGATCGGAATGTTTGCGCAGGTGACGCTGCTCGCCGTGCACGGGGATGAAGAAACGGGGTTTCGTCAGGGCATGGATGATCTTCAGCTCCTCCTGGCAGGCGTGGCCGGAGACGTGCAGACCCTCCAGCTTGTCGTAGATGACATCGGCATTTTTGCGGTACAGCTCGTTGATGATGCGGGAGACCGCCTTCTCATTGCCGGGGATGGCCGAGGCAGAGATGATGATCTTGTCACCCGGCTGGATCTCAACCTGACGGTGGTTGGAAAATGCCATGCGGTACAGCGCAGACATATTCTCACCCTGCGAGCCGGTGGAGACAATGACGATCTTGTCCTTGGGCAGGGACTTGATTTGATTGATGTCGACCAGCAGACCTGCGGGGATGTCGAGATAGCCGAGCTCCGTTGCGACCTTCAGAATATTCTCCATACTGCGGCCGGTAACGGCGACCTTACGGCCGTAACGGTGGGCCGTGGACAGAACCGACTGGATGCGGTACATATTTGATGCGAAGGTGGTCACGATGATGCGGTTTTTGCAGTCCTTGAAGTGGCGGTCGAGACCTTCGGCAACGATGGACTCCGAGGGGGTGTAGCCCTGGCGCTCGACATTGGTCGAGTCGGCCAGAAGCGCATAAACACCCTCTTTTCCGAGCGTGCCGAAGCGGCCGAGGTCGGTCATGCCATCCTCGCTGGTCGGATCGATCTTAAAGTCGCCCGTGAAGATGAGGTTGCCGACGGGCGTTTTGACGCAGAAGGCAACGGCATCGGCGATGGAGTGGTTGACATGGATGAACTCGACGGTGAAGCAGCCGGCCTTGACGACCTCACCGGCCTTGTGCGAGATGAGGTTGGCATTCACTTCATGCTCTTCGAGCTTCAGGCCGATCAGACCGAGGGTCAGAGGCGTTGCGTGGACGGGGGCGTTGACGGCCTGCAGCACATAGGGCAGGGCACCGATGTGATCCTCGTGTCCGTGGGTGATGAAGAAGCCTCTGAGCTTGTTCTGATTCTTTACAAGATAGGTGACATCGGGAATGACCAGATCCACACCGTACATATCATCCTCGGGGAAGCCGAGGCCGCAATCGATGACGATCATATCCTTCCCGTACTCCAGGGCGGTCATGTTCTTGCCGATTTCGTTCAGGCCGCCGAGGGGAATGATTTTTAATTTATCTGCCAAAAAAATTCAGCTCCTTAACATATGTAATCAAAAATATTCCGATCTGTTGGTATAAGTATATCACAGAAAAGGCGCAAAGTATACATTTTTTTGAAATTGGGGAAAATATCGGGAAAGAAACAGTAGAAATCATAGGCACAATCTGCTATAATGTAGGATAACAAAGTATCGGAAGGGGGATATGCCATGAATAAGAAGCTGCGTAGTATCGTGCAGCCGAGCATGATCCTGTTTTTTGCTGTGATGGTGTCGCTGGCGATCGCTGCGGCACTTTTGGGTCAATATATTCTGGCAGGTGTGCAGCTTGCGGCGGCTGCATTGCTGTTTTTCTTCTACCGCTGGTGTGGCAAGCGCCGCAGAAATGCACTGGCCGAGTATGTGGGCACAACCAACGATCTGATGAGTCGCGCCGCAGAAGGGGAGATCCCGTTCCCGGTGGCTTTGGTTGAGCTGCACGACGATGAGCTGATCTGGTGCAATAAGCCCTTTTCGGAGCTGACCGGTGTTAAGGATACGCTCGGTGCACAGTATCTGACGAAAATTCTGCCTGAATTTTCGTTGCAATGGCTGAAAAACGGCCACAGTGAGTCGTCTGACGAGCTGTGCTACCACGACCGCCGTTTCCGCGTGACGGGTACGCTCGTGCCCGACGAGGGAGCCGACGACAAGCTGGGCCTTATCTATTTGCAGGATCTGACCGAGCTTTTGCAGGTGCGCGATGAATATATCCGCTCCCGTCCGATGGTGTGCATCGTGCTTGTGGACAATTACGACGAGCTGACCAACAACCTTACCGATGCGCAGATCTCCGGCCTCAACGCACAGATCAACACCCACATTAACGAGTGGTCGGATCGTTACGGCGGCCTGCTGCGCAAGCTCGAGCGCAACCGCTATCTTGCCTTGTTTGAGGCGAAGGATCTTGCCGCCATGGCTGAGGAGAAATTCTCCCTCAACGAGCGCGTGCGCAACGTCACGAATCCCGGCGGTGTGCAGGCCACGGTGTCCATCGGTATCGGCAAAGATGGCGCGGATATGCGTGAAAATTACGATTTTGCGGCACTTTCCATCGAAATGGCCCTCTCCAGAGGCGGCGATCAGGCGGTCATCAAGGATCGCTATGACTTCAGCTTCTACGGCGGCAGAAATAAGCAGGGCGAACGCAGAACCAAGGTCAAGAGTCGTGTCATGGCCTCGAGCCTTGCCGAGCTGATCGCCCGTTCGAGCAGCGTTTTTGTCATGGGGCACAAGATGGCGGACCTCGATGCCATCGGCGCGGCGGCAGGTATCTGCTGCCTTTGTCGGACGAAGGGCATTCCGGCCAACATCGTGGTCGATCCCGAGCTCAATGCTGCGCAGACCCTCATTGAACGCCTGAAGCCCCTGGAGGGCTACACCGATTGCTTCATCAGCGGCCAGGATGCGCTTCTGCGCGCTGATGCCAAGAGTCTGCTTGTGGTCGTCGACACGAACCGACCCGACCAGGTTGAGAGCAAGGCCCTTCTGGAGTCGCTCCGCCGTGTCGTGGTCATCGACCATCACCGCAGAGCGGCCGACTACATCGAGCAGCCGGTTTTGAACCTGCATGAGCCGTTTGCATCTTCGGCTTCGGAGATGGTGACAGAGCTTTTGCAGTATGCTGTCGATCCGGGCGACATCCACACCTACGAGGCCGAGGCACTTCTGGCAGGCCTTGTGCTCGACACGAAGAACTTTACCGTCCGCGCCGCCAGCCGCAGCTTCGAGGCAGCAGCCTTCCTGCGCAAGATCGGCGCAGATACCATTGAGGTCAAGAAGCTCTTCAAGAACGATCTGCCCTCCACGGTCGCGCGCTACCGCATCATTCAGAATGCCAAGCTCTACCGCGGAACGATCGCCATTGCGGCGCTGGATTATACCGCCACACGTGTCATCGCGGCACAGGCGGCTGACGAATTGCTGAATATTTCGGGCATTGATGCCTCGTTCGTTCTGTATCCGCAGGGCGATATGACGATCATTTCTGCCCGTTCCATCGGCGAGGCGAATGTGCAGGTGATTCTTGAGCCCCTCGGCGGCGGCGGTAACGCATCGACCGCAGGTGCGCAGATCAAGGGCAAAAATGTGCCTGCCGCACTCGAGGCGCTGGTGCAGTCCATCGATCATTTTTTTGACAGATAAAAAAGGAGGCAGTTATGAAGGTTATTTTATTACAGGATGTCAAGGGCAAGGGCAAGAAAGGCCAAATGGTTGAGGTTTCCGACGGCTATGCCAGAAACTATATGCTGCCCCGTAAGATCGCCGTCGAGGCGACGACCGACAATGTCAACACCATGCGCATGACCGACAAGGCCAATGCCGAAAAGCGCCAGAAGGAGCGTGAGGAGGCCTTTGCCATCTCGCAGCGTCTGAAGGAGGTCACCGTGACCGTCAAGGCCAAGGGCGGCGGCGCAGGCAGACTCTTTGGCTCGGTCACGACGCAGGAAATTGCGGATGCTCTGAAGAAGCAGGAGAATATCACCATCGACAAGCGCAAGATCGTCCTGGATGAGCAGATCAAGACGGTGGGTCTTTACACCGTCAAGTGCAAGCTGGGCTATGAGATCACAGCGGAGCTGAAACTGAAGATCGAAGAACTTTGATGGATCGACAAATTCCGATTTGTCGATCTGTCAATTGCGCCTCTTGCGGTGTCATTGCGAGATTTGCGCAAGCAAATCGTGGCAATCTCAAAGGTTCGATTTTATTCGCATTTCGATAAAATGAGTAAACTTTCAGACGGAGATTGCCACGTCGCTTCGCTCCTCGCAATGACAAATACGAAAGTGCGCATCTCACCGATCAATCGGAATCTGTCAAAACAGTACATTCTCCCGAAAGGAGGTTTTTCGCAATGGAAGACATTCTCTCCCGTCAGGCGCCGCACTCGTTGGAGGCGGAGCAGGCGGTTCTGGGTTCCATGCTGATCGACAGCCGCTGTGTCAACGATGTCATCGGCATGGTGCGCCCGGATGATTTTTACTCGCAGGCCAACCGTGATATTTATGAGACGATCTACGAGATGTTCAGCTTCTCGCAGGTGATCGACCCGGTTACGGTGCTCGACAAAATGCGTGAGCGCGGTGTCTACGACGAGGAAGGCTCGACCAAGTACATTACTCAGCTCATGGAGATCACCCCCACGGCAGCCAATGCCAAGCGTTATGCGCAGATCGTGCATGACAAGGCGCTGCTGCGTGGCCTTTCCACGGCGGCATCGGACATCATAGATACGGTTCACGAGGGCGTCGGCACGGCGCAGGATATTCTGGAGGCGGCGGAGAAGAAGATCTTTGCCATTCGCAGAGGCAATACCAATGACTCTCTCGAGCACGTCGGCACGATCCTGCTCAAGGTCTACGACCGACTCTATGAGCTCGTGGAGCAGGGCGGTGAGATCTCGGGCATTTCCACGGGTTTGAAGGATCTGGACCGCTTTATCTCGGGCCTAAACAAGTCCGACCTTATGATCCTGGCGGCTCGTCCCGGCATGGGCAAGACCTCTCTGGCGCTCAACATTGCCCTGAATGTCGCAAAAAAATATCCTAAGCGCACGGTTGCGTTTTTCTCTTTGGAAATGTCCAAGCAGCAGCTAGTCACCAGATTGCTGGCAACGGAGAGCTTTGTGGACAACAAGAAGCTCACCACCGGCCGCCTCGATACCGAGGAGTGGAGCAAGCTCGGCCTTGCCTCGGCTGCGCTGTCGCAGACCGATCTGCGTGTGGATGACAACCCGTCTGTCACCGTGGCCGAGATGAACGCCAAGTGCCGCCGTATCGACGATCTGGCACTGGTCGTCATCGACTACCTGCAGCTTATGACCGGCACGGGCAACAAGTCCGGCTCCGGCGGCGAAAACCGCCAACAGGTCGTATCGGACATCTCCCGATCGCTTAAGATCATGGCCAAGGAGCTCAATGTTCCTGTTCTGTGTCTGTCGCAGCTGTCGCGTAGCAACGAGGGACGTCAGGATAAGCGTCCCATGATCTCTGACCTGCGTGAATCCGGCGCCATCGAGCAGGATGCTGACGAGGTCATGTTCATCTACCGCGAGGATTATTACAACAAGGAAACCGAAAAGCAGAATGTGGCAGAGTGCATCATTGCCAAGAACCGCCACGGCGAGACCGGCACGGTCGAGCTGCAGTGGCTGCCGCAGTTTACATCCTTTGCCGATAAGGAGTGGAGGCATGATGAGCCTTAAGGTGCCGGAAGGCCTCTTTTCCTGCGGTGATCGGGTGGTCTGCGCGGTCTCGGGCGGTGCGGATTCGGTTGCGTTGCTGACGCTTCTGTGTGAGCGGCGTGAGGAGCTGGGCATCTTATTGCGTGCAGCGCACTTCAATCACAAGCTGCGTGGCGAGGAATCCGAGCGTGACGAGGCCTTTGTGCGGCAGCTTTGCCAAAATCTCGATGTTCCGCTCTTTTTGGGCAGCGGCGATGTGCGCAGCCATGCGCAGCACAGCGGCAAGGGCATCGAGGACGCGGCACGGGAACTGCGCTATGCATTTCTGAACAGCCTGGATTGTGACAAGCTTGCCACGGCGCACACTGCAGATGACCATGCCGAGACGGTGCTTTTACATCTGATCCGTGGCAGCGGCCTTCGGGGGCTGTGCGGCATCGCTTTGCAGCGGGGCAGGCTCGTGCGGCCGCTTCTATACAGCACACGGCAGCAGGTCGAGGCATTTCTGAACGATCGTGGCCTCGCATGGGTAGACGATTCGAGCAATTTTGACAGCGAGTTTACCCGAAACCGTGTCCGCATGGAGATTTTACCGCGCATGAAGCGGGAAAATCCGCAGCTTTTGCAGGCAATTTTGGCGCAGAGTGAAATATTCAGGCAGGAGGATGCCTTGCTTGATCAGATGGCAGGGGAGCTGCTGGAACAGCACGGCCAGAACGGTCGTTACGACTGCGAGGGATTGCTCTGTGCGCCCGAGGCACTGCAAAGACGCGCGCTGCGGCTGATGGTGCGCGGTTTTTTACCCAAGGATGTGTCGAGAAAGCACATCGAGCTGATGGGGGAGCTTCTGCGCAACCCGGGTGCTTCGGCCAGCCTTTCCCTGCCGCAGGGAATACAGATGCGCAAGAGCTACGGCAAATGCTGGCTCGAGCGGCCAACGGGCAGCTTTGCACCGACGTGCCTGACGATCCCGGGCGAGACGGTTTTACCCGAGCTCGGGTTGAAAATTTGCTGCCGGATCACAAAAAATTTACAAAATTTTGCAAATAACCATTTCCATTTCGTACTAAAATATGATATGATAGCCGAACAGGGAATCATGGTGCGCCCGAGGCAGGTTTCAGACCGTTTGACTCTGGGCTGCGGAAAAAGTGTGAAAAAGTGGTTCATTGAACGAAAAATTCCCGTCTTTGAGCGTGACAGACTTCCGATTTTTGTCTGTGGCGATCAGGTGTGTGCCGTCAGCGGCCTCGGGGTCGACCGTGCCTTCGTGCCGACCTCGGAGGAGACGGTGCTCGAAATTCGTGTGGAACCGTATTAAATATAAAGGAGCAATCCCTTGAAGAATCAAAATAACCGCCATAGTTTACTGATTTATGTGCTGATCTTTGCGGCAATGATCATGCTGCTGGTCAGCTTCTTCGGGACGCAGGAGCATCCTTTCGTCAACTACAGCGACTTGCAGGAGCTGTTTATGCAGCGCAATGTCAAGAGCTTCGTCTGGGAGGAAGGCGTTCTGACCCTCGAGCTGCATCGCCCACTGGCAGGAGGGATCCTGGTCGTGCAGCATGAGTTGGCCGATCTTGATATGTTCAAGAACGACTTCGGCTCGCTGTATAAGCAGCAGAAATACGACGGCACCCTCGAAAGCTTCAATTTTGAACCCGTGATGCCCACTCCGTGGTATATCGAGATGCTGCCCTACCTGATCATCATGATCGTGCTCATCTGCGTGATGTACTTTATGATGGCGCGTGCAGGTGGCAACGGCAACAGCGTCAAGTTCAGCCGTGCCAATGTGCGTGTTGGCGCCGGCGGCAAGCGTGTTACCTTTGAAGATGTCGCAGGTGCCGACGAGGAGAAGGCCGAGTTGCAGGAGATCGTCGATTTCCTTCGCAACCCCGACAAATATCGCCACATCGGCGCGAAGATCCCCAAGGGCGTCCTGCTCGTCGGCCCCCCGGGTACGGGTAAGACCCTTCTGGCCAAGGCCGTCGCAGGCGAGGCAGATGTACAGTTTTTGTCCATCTCCGGCTCGGATTTTGTCGAGCTGTATGTCGGCATCGGTGCCAGCCGTGTGCGCGACCTCTTTGAACAGGCCAAGAAGGCGGCTCCCGCCATCATCTTTATCGACGAGATCGATGCCGTCGGCCGTCGCAGAGGCGCAGGCCTCGGCGGTGGTCACGACGAGCGTGAGCAGACGCTTAACCAGCTTCTCGTCGAGATGGACGGCTTCGGAAGCAACGAGGGCGTCATCGTCATGGCAGCCACCAACCGCCAGGACATCCTCGACCCCGCTTTGCTCCGTCCGGGTCGCTTCGACCGTCAGATCTTCGTCAGTCCTCCCGATTGCAAGGGCCGCGAGGCCGTTCTGCGCGTCCATGCCAGAGATAAGATGCTGGCAGACGATGTCGACCTGAAGCTGATCGCTCGCTCCACCAGCGGCTTCACCGGCGCAGATCTGGAGAACCTCCTGAACGAGGCTGCTCTGCTATCTGCCCGTCGTAACTGCCCTGTGATCACGATGCAGTCCCTCGAAGAGGCCGTCATCAAGGTCATTGCAGGCCCCGAAAAGCACAGCCGTGTGCAGCGTGAGCGTGATCTGCGCATTACCGCCTACCACGAGGCAGGCCATGCCGTGGCCATGCACTTCCTGCCCACGCATGATCCTGTGCACAGCATCACCATCGTACCGCGCGGCAGAGCTCTCGGCATGACCATCAGCGTTCCTGTAGAGGATACGAGCCACTGGACCCGCAATCAGATGCGCGAGCAGATCGTCTCTCTGCTCGGCGGTCGTGTGGCTGAGCATCTGGAGTTTGACGATATCTCCACCGGTGCATCCAACGATCTCAAGCGCGCCAGCGCCATCGCCCACGACATGATCGCCAAGTACGGTATGAGTGAGCGGATCGGCTCGGTCGCCTATGATGACGACGGCGAGATCTTCGTCGGCAGAGATTATGAGCGTACCAGAAGCTATTCCGAGCGCATTGCAGGCGAAATCGATGACGAAATGAAGCGTATCATCGACGAGGCCTATGCCCGCTGCGAGCAGATCCTGAAGGACAATTACGACAAGCTGCGTGAGATTGCAGAGTTCCTGCTTAAGAACGAAACGATGTCACGGGATCAGTTCCTGGCCTGCATGGAGGATCGCCCCATCCCTGAAAAGGGAGATGGTCTCTTTGCCAACATGGCCAAGGAAGAGCCGACGGATGAATAAGCGACATCGGTCGAGCGTAGAAACCTTCTGTACAACCGCTTTTGATCGGGAGGCCTCGTGCCTCCCGACGAAGAAGCACCCCATATGCGCCCGTAGCTCAGCAGGATAGAGCATTCGCCTCCTAAGGTCGTACTCAACCTTCCGCCTCCACAAAAAAGGCGGAAGGTCTGGGCTCCGAATTTCATAATATGCGCTTGTAGCTCAGTCGGATAGAGCGGCCGCCTCCTAAGCGGCAGGTCGGGGGTTCAAGTCCCTTCAAGCGTGCCAAAAAAGTACCGAAAATCATGGCTTTTCCGTGGTTTTCGGTACTTTTTTGTTTTTTTCATTTTCCCCTCTGAATTCTTTTATTTTGCATGATTCCCCGTATTCCTATAACCATCACCCTCAAAAATCTTGCTAATCAAATTAGCAGGATTTTTTCTTTTTTGCTAATGAAAATCGACTTTTTGCTAATCGCCCGAAAAATCGTGCTAATTTTCTTGCTAATCAAAAAAGGTGCGTATTATAGTCCTAAACCGTTTTGGCAATCCCCTTCCTGTCCCTTCTTATCCCTTTGTTAAGTTGTGTTACCCTATCCCTTCCGGTATTTATTTTCATTTTTTCGATTTTTTGGTTAACAAATCGCTGTTTTCGCTGCCTACCAATTGAGGGGTTCTTTTTGATTCCCTCATTGGACCTTGAAAACAGAATACACATTCATCAGATACATTCCTTGCAGAAGAGAGCCAAAGCTGTAAGCTCGCCAAGATCTCCATTCGGAGGGAGCGATCAAGCTTATACAGCAAAAGCCGAATTGCCATCGGTGGCGGCGATGATCTCTGCAGGGCACAATGATACTTCTCTACGGAGCTGGCGGAGAACCCGGCAGGGGTGGAATTCCCATGAGCCCGATTCGCAATCGGACGTCTGATGTTTCCCCGGTGTGTGGGGTTCAAGGAAAAATAGCACACCAAACAGAAATCAAACTATTCAAATTATTCTCAATCGAAGGAGAAAACAACAATGGACCACTGTAAGGTAATAGCGATCGTCAACCAAAAGGGTGGAGTCACTAATGGAAAGCAAGTGATTATGAAAAGCTGATGCGAAAAAGCTGGATGAATGCTGGAATTTTTGTTGCAGAACTTTGCATAATACCGGAAAATGTTAGTAGCCGAGAGGCAAATCAACATGGAGGGATTATCATGGCAACTATAGATTTCAGGGACAGTATTGTCCGGCTCAGGGAACAGCTTGAGAAAAATGGGTACAGCAAGAGTAGGATTATGGCTTCACAGACGAGCAAAAGGAGCAGCTCAACGAACTGCTCCTTCCGGAAAATCAATCTATGTGGAATGATGTGCTCTACGGCTTGGGCGGACAGGGTGACCTCGTTGCCGTTGCACTCTCACAAGTCGGCAATGTTGGTGGCGAAACCTACTGGCGATGGTACGGTTTTGACGAGCGAGTAGATTGGTGTGCAATCTTCGTCAGTTGGTGTGCCAATGAATGCGGCTACCTTGAAAGCGGTGTCGTCCCCAGTTTCGCTGTCTGCTATGTTGGTGAGGATTGGTTCAAAGCCCGTGAACAGTGGCAGGATAACACCTACACTCCCAACCCAGGCGACATCATCTTTTTCGATTGGGACTACCCCGACGAAGGCGGTCAAGACGGCATCCCCAACCACGTCGGCATCGTTGAAAGGTCGAAGATGGCATCGTCTACACCATAGAAGGCAACTCCGGCGACTCCTGCCGCCAAAAATCCTACCCCGTCGGCTATTACGAAATCTATGGGTACGGTACGCTTTTACCTTGATAATAATTCCACCCACAAGTACAGTGGATAAAAAATGAACTTGCCATATGAAAGACGAACGTTTCATATGGCAAGTTTATGTTATGTGCAGAATAACACGTCACTTAACATAAGTGAACTATCGCAAATTCGTCTTTTCGTTAAATAAACCCAAATAATATTGTTGTTTAGGTTAATAAAAATGCGCGTATCATTAATGTTTAATTGATGAAAAGTGTGAGAATAATCCTGTATAATAAATCGAAAGAAGAATTATACTAGGCGAGGGAGGCTGAGGATATGCCTAAGAGTAATCCTGAATTGGCGATTGCCATGGGCAATCGCATGGCGGCGAGAAGAAAAGAGCTAAACCTTACCCAGGAAACGGTTGCGGAGTTGGCGCGAATTGCTCATCAGCAATACAACAAGGCTGAAAACGGTAAAACGTGCTTCGGTGCAGATACTTTGCTAAGGGTTTCTCAGGTGCTTCAGACCAGCGCGGATTACCTTCTAACCGGAAAGCAGAATACACGATACTGTAGCATTGAACAGTTACTGAGTCAAATGACGGATTCGCAGATTGAACTAGCCACTGAAATAATTCAATGCATTACTCGTTTTGAAATTGAGACAAAGACACCACGGTAGTCATAAACCGGTATTGTAAAATAACAGTGATTATGCTATAATAAGGGTTAAGGGATTGCGCACTTCTTAAAAAATTTAGATAATAGAAGGGTGGTGTTGTCGTGGCCATTTCTAAAATCGGAATGATTATAAGAAGGCGACGAACGGAGCTCGGCCTCTCGCAAGAAGACTTGGCAGATGGAATCTGCGCCGTCACAACACTTTCGAGGATAGAAAACGGCGAACGAATGCCGACCCAAAATCATTTGGAAATGCTGCTGCAACGAGTCGGATATTCCGATATGATGTTGGAAAATTATGTGGACGAGGAAGATTTCCTCGCCCACGACTTGAGGTTTAAAATCAGGCAGGCCCACATAGAAGGCAACACGGAAGTTGCTCGTGGATTACTCCTTCAGCTTGAGAGCCTAGGCAGAGCATGTTCCAAACTTGATTCCCAATTTATAATGCTACATAATATATTATTGTTTCCTGAGCGATACACAAATGAATCGAGATTAAGAGAATTGGAAAAAGCACTGCGAATAACGCATCCTAAATATACGCAGGATAACATCCTATATCTGCTATCCTACGAAGAAGTTGTTTTGCTGAACAATATCGCAACCGCTTATGCCACCTGTGGACAAAGAAAAGTAGCCGTGGATATTCTCTATGGTATTATCAATTACTATGACACCCACATAGTTAACATCGAGGAGAATCTTCGAACGGAAACGATGACTATCTACAATTTATCCAAATGGCTTGGATTAGAAAATAGGTACAACGAATGTATTAAAATCTGTGATCGGGGAATAGCACTTGCTAAAAAGACGGGAAGGGCATCCTGTTTCGCATTGACACTGTACAATAAGGCGTGGGCTTTGGTAAAACGGAACGAACCAAACGATCGGGCGGAAGCAAAAACAATTGCACAAAACGCATACCATGTCGCACTTGCCTTTGACAATATGTCCCTCGCCGAAAGCTGTCAGCGATTTATAAAAAGTAATAATTTGGAATGACTTATTGCGTTTCGGTTACTGGATCGAGATCACATTGCGGACGAACCTGACGAGTCTTGCCTAAGCCGAGACCACTACCGATGATGAGAGCAAGTGCGAGAACAAGCGAGAGAACGGATTTGAGCATTTTGGTTTTCATAGTGATTCCTCCATTGTTTTTTGATGATAGAAAAATCATAAAATAAATACAGAAAAAGACCATGTCGTAAAAGGGAAATTAAAATTTTCCGATAACGGCATGGTCTTTTTTTATGAATTGGTAGATAATGATTTTGTATACGCTTTTCAGTTCCATTATATACACTGT
>SVMF01000005.1 GCA_015067565.1 Oscillospiraceae bacterium
TGCAGGTGTAGGTGGTGAAGCCTGCAGTCTCACAGGTCGGGGCGGTAACAACAGCCTCATAATCGTGGCCGTTGGCTGCAACTTCTTCCTGTGCAACAAGAATTTCGCTACAAACAGAGCAGTGCTTACCTTCGGGCAGGCCGGTTTCGGTGCAGGTCGGCGCAACGGCTGCGTCGATGACCTCGGTGTGGCCGAGTGCATCCACCTCGTTCTGTGCAACGAGAACTTCGCCGCAGGTTTCGCAGTGCTTACCTTCGGTCAAGCCGGTTTCGGTGCAGGTCGGCGCAACGGCTGCGTCAATGACCTCGGTGTGGCCGAGTGCATCCACCTCGTTCTGTGCAACGAGAACTTCGCCGCAGGTTTCGCAGTGCTTACCTTCGGTCAAGCCGGTTTCGGTGCAGGTGGGGGCAACAGCTTCGTCGATCACTTCTGTGTGGCCGAGCTTTGCAACAACTTCTTGTGCAACGAGGATTTCGCCGCAGGTTTCGCAGTGCTTACCTTCGGTCAAGCCGGTTTCGGTGCAGGTGGGGGCGATTGCTTCGTCGATCACTTCTGTGTGGCCGAGCTTTGCAACAGTTTCTTGTGCAACAAGAACTTCGCCACAGACAGAGCAGTGCTTGCCTTCGGTCAGGCCGGTCTCGGTGCAGGTGGGTGCGATTGCTTCGTCGATGACTTCGTTATGTCCGAGCCTTGCAACAGTTTCCTGTGCAATAAGGACTTCGTTACAAACGGAGCAGTGCTTGCCCTCGGTCAAGCCTGTTTCGGTGCAAGTGGGAGCAACAGCCTTATCAACAACTTCGGTGTGTCCGAGTTTTTCAATAATTTCCTGTGAAACTATTACAGTATTACAGACAGAGCAACGCTTTCCTTCCGTCAAGCCCGTTGCCGTACAAGTCGGTGCAACAGCAGGCTCGACGACCACGCGATGTTCCGCAGAGGCTTCGTCGAATGTGTTTTTCTCTCCGCAGATCGTGCATGCGTGGGTAGCGATCATTGCGTCAGCGGGTCCAAAATAGATATAATCAAAGGTCATCGTACCAAGATCGCTTGTAGAGATACTTTCAAGATTGCCCATTTGGATACGCAAGGATGTCATCCTCGTATGGCTTGTCGAATCGATACCCTTGATTGGGAAGCGGAAGGTCACAAAGTCCTGTGAGGCGAGCTGCTCGGCAGAGATTGCAATCGAATCTAAGGCATAGATCGTTTCCGTTGAACTGCCTTCGCCAACGAAATAGTAAATCTGCATTTTAGCTGCGGTTTCACCGCTCTTAACCTGCAAACCATTGAATTTGACTCGAATTTGAGCGATATGATCAGCCTTGGGCTGATAATTCAAATTGAAGTTTGAATTATAGCTTGGCCCGGTCTGTAGCCAAAGATGGTTATGAGTCGTCGTTGCAAAGCCTGTTTTGAGCGTACCCTCTTCCGTATTGACCTCGGGGGCAAGATATCGGTCGAGCCGCAGGCTCCAATTGCTTGCCTTATCGTAATCCACGCCGGAATAGGCAGAACCATTCTGATAGCGGTTGGATTTTTCGGTAAAGTTTGCAAAGAATGCATCTTCGGGGATATGGCTTCCCAGACCGCACGGAGCATCGGAAAGTGTGGGATCATAGATGTGTCCCGCTGCGGCCGCAGCATCGGCAGTATCGCTTTGGCCGCAGGCTTTACAAGCGTTCGTAATGATATTTGCATCCGCGGGCCCAACGTAGATATAATCAAATACGATCTTGCCCATGGCGTTGATATCGGTACATTCCAGATTTGACATCTGAAAACGAAGTGCTGTGATCTTCGTATGATCCTCAGAATCCAAGCCGCTGACCGGGAATCTCAGGGTCACAAATTCTCCGCCTTCCACCTGTTCGGCGGTAACATCGAAGGCATTCATATCATAGAGCTTCTCAGAGCCGCCTACACCTTCGAAGCGGTCAGGTCCGATGAAATAGTACAACTGAATTTTTGCAGTGCTTGCACCGGGCTTCAGTTCCAAATTTTCAAACTTAACACGCATCTGCGCAATATGGCCGTCTTCGGGGCTGTAGTTTAAGTTAAAGCCGGTATCATAATCTGCGCCCGTTTGGATCCAAATGTGGTTGTACGCAGTCGTTGTAAAGCCGGTTGTCAGTGTTCCCGTCGCAGGATCGATGCTCGGGGCGCCGTAGCGTATGGTCAACGCAGCCCAATTCTCCGATTTATCGTAATCCACATTGGAATAAACAGGGCTTGTCGTATAGCGGTCGGACTTTCCGGTAAAGTTTGCAAAAAATGCCGTTTCGGGGATATAGGTACCGACTTCACACATCGGCTTACCATCAACGTATTCGTTATCGTGCCCCAAGGCTGCAATGACTTGCTGTTCACGCACAACAAAACCGCAAACGGAGCAGTGCTCGCCATCGGTCAAGCCATAGGTGGTACACGTTGGGGCAAAGCCCTTGTCAATGACAACACTATGGCTCTTTACAGGAATGACCTCCTGCACCGCATAGACCTCACCACAGACCGAGCAGTAACTGCCCTCAGTCAAGCCGCTTTCGGTGCAAGTTGCCGCAACCGCAGCCTGCGTAACAACGCAGTGTCCCACAGCAGATTCGTCAAGCGTTCTCTCATCGCCGCAGGTCGTGCAGGTGTAGGTGGCGATTTTTGCACTTGACGGCCCCATATAGATGTAATCAAGCGTGATCGTTCCGAGTTTTGATGTGTCGATGCTCTCAAGGTTGCCGAACTGGAAGCGCAAAGAAGTGAACTTCGTGTGGCTTGCAGAATCGATGCCCTTGAGCGGATAGTTCAAGATCACAAAGCCGTCCGTTGCAAGCTGTTCGGCCGAAATCATGATTGCATCCATCGCATGGATATCATCGGCCGAGCTGTCCGCGCCGAGGTAGTAAAAAATCTGCAATTTTGCATTGCTCTCGCCAGTTTTGACCTGTAATCCGTCGAATTGTACACGGATTTGACCGATATGATCACTCTTAGGCTGATAATTCAAGTCAAAACCGGAATAATAGTCCGATCCTGTTTGGATCCAAAGATGGCTGTAGGACGTATTCTTAAAGCCGGTTTTCAAAGTGCCTGCGGCAGTGTCGATTTCGGGGGCAAGATAGCGAGCGGTCAGCAAGCCCCAGTTGCTTGCTGTATCGTAATCCACGCCGGAATAGGCGCTGCCGCTCTGATAGCGAGTGGTATTGCCGGTAAAGTTTACGAAGAATGCCGTATCGGGAACGACACTACCCTGCTTGCACGAAGGGTCTGCAACCGAAGATTCGTAGCTGTGTCCCGTCGCACCAAGGGTTTGCGCCTGCTTGAAGACTTCACCGCAGGCCGTGCAGGAGATACTTTCTGTCTTGCCGTTTGCGGTGCAGGTCGGAGCCTTTGCGGCACTGATCGTATATCCGACGTGATAGCTGTCACCCAAGCTGTTCAAATGCAGTTTCGATGCATTCTCCTTCGCTCCGTTTGTAATAAAATGCTGCAATAACGCAAGCTCAGTCGTCGTAGAGGCAAGCTCCTTATGGTTCGATGCATAGACAGAGGCGTCAAACAACTCAGACAGCTTCATACGCTCTGTCGTCTTGCATTTGGATAGGAACTGCTTAAACGCCTTTTCATAATTACCCTTCATCGTTTCCTAGAAATTCTGGGAATTTTGGTTCATATAAACCTTGACATCGAAATACGGGCTTGCGCAGCGGCCTTCCTCGATGCCGTAATTAATGAAGTGGTTATAGAGCTTGGCTTCATCCGTGCCGTAGGCGGCTTTCAGATCCGGGTATCGGTTTGCGTAATACGCAGCATCAAACACATAGGGCTTGATATCCGCGGCGATCGAAACGGGGTTGTCATAGCGAAGAGCGCCATAGCTGAGGACATCCACGCCGTCATAAGAGATATAGTTCGTCGTGGCAAGACTTCCCTTAAACCACTGACGGATGTGATAGGTCGTTAAGTAATCGCCGGGTCTGGAGGCATACATCTTATACGGTGTGCACCACAGAGCTGCATCGGGATTGATCAGGGTATAGACCTCTTTGCCCATTGCCTGAACGCCGTGGTGAGAGACCTGTACGATATCGGACTTCAGACTGTAGTACTTACTTGAATCGTTGGCATTTTGCTCGTGGTAATATTTGAGCATGATCTCCGTGGCGGTCGTGCCGTCACCTAAGAACAAAACGGACTTTCCGTTGAAGGTCGCGCGGAAGACAAGGCTCGTTTCGTTCATATTATACGACAGCATTTCCGCAACGGTCATGTTATAGACCTTGCCGTTATCCTCCAAGGTGCCGACATACTTGCCGCTGATATTCTCAGCGCCCCAGTAGACATCCTCCACCGTCAGGAGAATATCGATATGTACTTCGTCATAGTCGAAGGTCGAGTTGCACTTGCCCGAGTGACGGGAATTGACGCTGATCAGCGGTGTGGTTTTGCCCTCAGCGGTTTTCAGCTTGGCTGTATGGTTGACGATCTTGCTCATATATTTCTCGTATGTAGCCAAATCAAACTTATACATATATTTTTGCATCTCTTCCGTCGTGGGGAATCGATGGTAAACCGCATCGACCGTAAGCTCATGGCCATGCTGCGTCGCAACGGACAAAAATGCGCCAAAATGATCCGCATGCTGATGGGTCAGAAACCACGCATCGATATGAGGTGCTGCACTACCCGTAATTCTTTGCAGATATGAGAACAAATAGTTGCCATCAAGATCCTGCGTCGGGCAGCCGCCGTCAATGACGATGATCTTTCCGCCTCTGGTCTGGATGATATAGGACATCATCTTTTCATAGTCATCATCAAGCGGCGTCATGGAAGGAAGCTGGTGGATCTTCGTTTTTGCATTGGTCTGCTCATCGGGCAAGCCCTCAATGCTGAGCGTTTTCTTCGGGATATACACACGGAAAATGCAGTGCATATCCTCGGTGGTATAATCCGTCAGATCCGAAGGCGTTGTTTTTGAAATATTGAACGCTCTGAGGGTATAATCGCCCCACCATTCCTCGGTAACGTGGATCACATTCGAAGTTATGAAGGATTGCTGAGCGGCCTGCGGCTCATTGGCAAGCCAAGCCTCGGGCTGAACCTGCCAGCCCTTTTCAAACACGATGATCGAACCGACGGGCAGATTCGAGCGGTTCATACGCTGTGTTGCAAAATAGTTTGTTGCAGTGGCCATGGAATTAACTGTGTAGATCTTGTTGGTCGTACTGTTCCAATAAGCGCAGTGCTCCAGCTTCGGGAAATAGCGCTCATAGCCCTGGGCGACATACTCGTCGGGCAGGTAAATACGAAACGCCTCGTGAATATCCGCTGCCGTCAGATCGCTCAGGCTCGTGCCGTCGATCCTGCTGATATTGAAGGCACGGTAGGTATAGCTTCCCCACCACGCAGAAGTGACCACAATATGCTTCTGGCTCGTTTCATCCGGACGGGATG
This sequence comes from Oscillospiraceae bacterium, assembly GCA_015067565.1. Lineage (GTDB taxonomy): Bacteria > Bacillota > Clostridia > Oscillospirales > Oscillospiraceae > JAZOXB01. Next base: position 5,446 of record SVMF01000005.1, read on the forward strand.
ATTGCTGAACATCCTTCACCCAGCCTTCCGGACGGTACTGCCAGCCTGCCTCGACAACAATGATCGAACCGATGGGAAGCTGACTCTTGGTAAATCGGGGTGTTGCAAAATAGTTTGCACTATCCGTTGCAGTCGTAATTACTTTCTTATAATTGGTCGCATCGGTCGAGTCCCAGTAACCGCCCTTTGTCAAATTCGGGCGAAGCTGACGGTATTGATGGTCAATGTTCCATAATCCGTCCTCATAATTTCTGTTTGCCGCCTGAGCATTGGGAATGTAGCTCGGAAACAAAGCGCATAACAAACCAATGACCAGCACAAAAGCGATAAGTCGTTTCATAAGCAGCTCCTTTCATTACCCTCCGTCTGCAGGTTACAGGCTTGGAAAGCATTTCCGCAACCGAGCTCGGTACAATGACAATCGATTATATCTATATCGGCCCGAGATCAACCGCACCAACCACGGTCAAAAACAACGATTATCTCCTCTTTGACTTTAAGAACGGCGAGGCAGACCGCAATCGCTATGTAAACGACCCTGCCTACGGCACAAAAAACTATGATCTGGCTTCCAATTGGTCAACAAACGCGGAATACTCCACCGCACCTGTCATCGACACTGCGGCAGGCACGCTCCATCTCGGTCTTGCAAACAATGACCGCACCAGCTTGTGGTATCAGACAAACCCGGATCCCCAGTACAATTATGCCATGTCCTACCAGCCCGAAAGCGACCATTATATTTACATGCGCCTTCGCTTTAACGATATGACGGCAAGCGGTACGCCTTACATCCGCTTTGCCTACTATATCGGTACAGATATTTGGGAGGGAAACACGGCGACTGACAAAAAAGAATGTCCTTACTATTTGGATGATTACAATTTAACGGCAAATCAGATCACTTCCGGCGAATTTATCACCATCAGAATCCCAATCTGTCGCACAAACAACACTGTCCACTCCAACTGGACAAACGTCAGAATGATCATCGGTAATATCACAAGCGCAAGCACCGAAGCGTTAGACTCCATCGATGTCGACTACATCTATTTTGGACCGAGCGAGATCATCCCAGCGGAGGAAAGTGCGGCAAACAGTCTGTATTTCAGCTTTGAGAACAGCTCGGTCGATCAGGCGCGTTACGCAAACAATACCGTCTATGGCGGCAATAATTATGACTTGGCTTCCAATTGGTCAACAAACATGGACTACTCTACTGTCCCCGTCATTGACCCTGCAACCGGCACGCTCCATCTTGGCCTTGCAAATAACAAACGCACAGGCTTGTGGTATCAGACAAACCCGGATCCCCAGTACAATTTCGCCTTGTCCTACCGTCCTGCAAGCGATCATTATATTTATATGCGTCTTCGCTTTAATGATATGAAGGCAAGCGGCACCCCTTATATTCGTTTTACCTACTATATCGGAAAAGATATTTTCGAGGGGGACACCTCGTCAAACAAAGCAGAACGTCCTTACAATTTGGATGATTACTTTTTAACAGCAGATCAGGTCACTTCCGGCGAATTTATTACACTCAAGATCCCGATTTGCCGCACAAACAACACCATCCATGATAAGTGGACAAACATCCGAATGATCATCAGCGATATCACAAGCGCAAGCACTGAAGTGTTAGGTTCCATCGATGTCGACTATATCTATTTCGGGCCGAGTGCTCCCATCCCCACCAACGAATCGACCGGGGATTCGCTCTACTTCGACTTCAAGAACAGTGAAGTCGATCAGGAGCGCTACGCAGAAGATCCCGTTTATGGTGGAAATAATTATGACGATCCTGCGAACATGGCGGTCAATTGGCAAACAAGTACCGCGATTGTTGACAAGCAGCTGATCGACAACACGTCCGGTCAAATGCAGTTCGTCGGCAAAACAATGGGTGTAAACGCATGGCCAAGCTATTATTTCAATATGGCAAGGACGCTGGATTTCAACACCTCTGAGGCGCAATACTTCGAGATGCGCTTCAAGCTTGAAAACTTTGATATGGGTGAGTACATAGACAAAGAAACGCAACAGCTGAAGAAACTCACCCCGTATTTCACCCTTGGCTGCTTTGAAAACAGCGGAAACGATACCGTTACCAACATCTTCAAAGATTATCTCATCGATACCGAGCACATCGATGACGGCAAGTATATGGTCATCAAGATGGATATTCCTGCTTCCAGCGATTGTCACAAGATTACTTCCTTTACTGCCCTGCGCCTGTATTTCGGCGGCATCGAGAGTAATTTGACCGAATTCGACGAACTCGGAATCATCACCATTGACTATATTTTCTTAGGAAAAAAGGCTGATCTCGAAAAAGTACGAACCGAAAACCGCCGCAATTGGCAGACCGTGACCGACGGAACAACCGCAGACCACAAGCAGGATCAGGACATCAAGTCGCTGGCAAACGCAATCTTCTTCGACTTCAACAATTCTCCCACTGACCGTGTTCGCTACAGTGCCGACACATATTGCAACACAAACTGGGATGATCCGAACGGAAAGCACTGGTTCGATGCTTCCATGGCCGCCAGCTCGGGCAACTCTGCACAAAGTGCAGTGATGGATAACACCTCCGGCACGCTATCCCTAACCCCCAAAACCGGTGCGACCCAGACGTGGACGGAAGTTACCATCAGCGGTTCCACGGCAGATGTAGGCAGCTCATTGCAATTTGATCCTGCATATTTGAAAGTGTTTCAGGTTCGATTCAAGGTCGATGGCTTGACCGCCAGCGGCAACCCCGTAGTAAGACTTCAGCTTCATCGAAGCAATGGTGCCTTGGAGTCAAACCGCGTGAGTGTTTCGTTTGATTCGGGACATATTGGCAGTGACAGCTATCTTGTCCTGACAGGCTCACTCGGCAGCTCGCTTGACGGCTACGAAACGATTACCGGCATGCGTATAAACTTCGCCAATTTGAAGAATACCAACGATAGTGCTCCCGGCAAGATCACCATCGATTACATCTATGTCGGGCCGGAGGAAACCCTGCCCAGCAACATCACCTACGGCTATGATTCATCCTATCTCGATGACAGTAAGCTCTCCAACGGCAGCAGCTTGTTTACGGAAGGCAGAGGTATTCCGCTCATGAAGTCGAATCTTTCGATCGACTTTTACAGCGCCTTCACAGAAACTGCTTTCACCTTCACGGGAACTGGTTTTGATCTTATTGGTCGTACAGGTGCGGATCAGGGCGCAATCCGCGTTGCGGTTTTCGATAGCAATGGCTATTGCGTTAAGGTCGCTCAGGTTTTGAATAAGAGTGATCTCGGCACAGAGCTGATGCAGATCCCTGTTCTGTCGATCGAAACAAAAAAACACGATACCTATTATGTCAAAATCTTTGTTGCCGCGCCGTTTGACTACGGCGAAGATGGCTGTGCAGATGATTTTGAGGGTACATTAGACCGTGGCGGCGAGTTCTTCTTCGATGCCATCCGCGTCTACAACCCCATCGATACTGCCTCTGCATCGGCCGATGCCACAGCCGCTCATACACTGTATCAAAAGCATGGCGAGGCTGACCCCGAATATTACGAGATCAGAAATATGCTGATCGATGCCAAAAGCTTCAACGAAGACGGTGGCGGCAGCTATATCGGCACGGTTTATTTGGACGCTGCCATCAAAGAGGGTGTATCATTTGAAGATGACACGTTGCTTCTCCGGGTCGCTGAATACAAAGAAATCGGCCCGAACAATGAGGTCTATCTTGCTAAGGGCAATGCAATCGCATTCAAACTCGCAGTTACCGGCACACTCCCGTCGAGTATCGACATTGGCGCAAAGAGTGCGGACGGTAAACCTGTCAAGCTTGTCACAAGAGTGAACACAGCCGCAGCGCACGACCTTCCCACAGGCGCAGGTTACGACATCACGAGCGCAACCGCACAATTCTATCCGCTCAGCAACTCCACATGGAATTGGGTCGTTTCAGGCACTGAAAGACATGTGTACGTCACGATCTATAATGCAGGCGATGGAATCCTCTCTATCACGGACATCAAGTGCGCCTACGACGAGGCAAAGTCTCAGGTATCAAGATATATCCGCTTCCTCGTTGATCGTGAAATGCTCGATGATTTGAACATATGTTATGAGCATGCATATGCCTACACCGACAATGGAGAAAACCACACCATCTGTTGCGACAACTGCAGCTATTCCATAACCGAAGGGCATACCTTTGAAGAAGGAGAGTGCATCTGTGGGGCAACCCAGAATGTGGGATCGAAGGAAGTCTATGTAGACGACCTGAAGGCCATCATGTCGATCTCTGTCGGAGCAGAGATGAGCGTCGGCTTCACGGTTATGAGTTCGGTGGTCAGCAAGTACGACACATTTTACCTTGCCGTAGAAAAGGCAGCTGTTGGTGGTGAGAAGAAAACGGCTATCTTCGGCTTTGAAGAAGGACATGAGGCGTTCCATGCACTTCCATCAAATGAAACACCGTTCCTATTCAACGCGTCCTTCAGTGGTTTGACGGCTAAGGAAATGGGTGACAAGATCCACGCAACCTTGTATGCAGTTGACGCTGATGGGACTGTTTATTTCGGTCCGACCCAGGTTGACTCCGTCAAGGATTATCTGATGAGAGGTCTTGACCTTGCAACCAGCACCGATGCAAAGAAGACAATGTATGTCGATATGCTCCGCTACGGCGCAGTTGCACAGACCTACTTCAACTACGATACGGAGAATTTGGTTGACGCAGACCTGACAGAAGCTCACATGGCATTTGCAACCCTCGCGATTCCTGAGGCGGTGGATAAGTCCGATGTGAGCGGAAGCGAAAGCAGGATTCTCAACACGAGCGTTCTTCTGAAGTCTAAGGTCATACTGACACTAAGCACCTTGTATCCCGAGGCAGACTTTACAAAGCTCAGATTCATTGTGAAAGACGCAATGACCGGTGAAGTTATCAAGGAATTGCCCGTATCGAAGCTTAACGAGGCTTTGATTGGTGCGGACTTTGATGAGGTTGGTGCAAAACAGATGCGAAGACTCATTACTGCCGGCCTATACGAGGGCGATACCCTGTGTGCCAAGATAGTTACCTGGAGCGTTGAGAGCTATGTTGCATCTGTCCGCGCAAACAGCACCGACGAAGGTCAAATTGACCTTGTCAATGCAATGCTCACCTACGGTGATGCGGTTGCTGCTTACATGGCAACACAATAATAGCAAAGAGGCGATGACCAAATGGCCATCGCCTCTTTTGTCTGTTATTCGGGATGCTTTTTTGGTTCTGTGCGGTCAAAGAGCAGGACGTAGATCACCAAGGCGATGCATCCCACAGTGATGAAGCAGTCTGCAACATTGAAGGTCGGAAACTCAGGCCAGAATGAGAATTGGATCATATCAACGACCATACCGTCGGAACGGAAAATGCGATCCAAGCCATTTCCGATACCGCCACCGGCGATTGCCGCCAGGCACAATAGCTCGAAACGTTTGTGGATCCACTTTTTCCAGATGCAAATGCCGAGAAGCGCTAAGAATACGACCAAAATCAAGACGAACAGCCATGTTTTCCCTTCCAGAATGGACCAAGCGGCACCAGGATTTGCGCGCCTTGTGATCCGGAACAGACCCAAGATGCTTCCACCGTCCTCATACATTTTCAGATGCGTCACGGTCAGATGCTTCGTGAGCTGATCGAGTGCAATGCTCAGTGCCATCAGTATACCGCACAGTCCATAGAATGTCGAATTTTTGAGCTTCATAATTCGTTTCCTTTGTTCAAATTATTCCAACGGCTTGAAATAGAAGACACCGTCCATACCGTCAATGACGAGCTCACCGTTGGATTTGATCTCATAGGTATACTCAATAGCGCCAATTTTAATCATATCCTCATCCCAGGTAACTCTTTGACTATATCCGATATCCTCACCATCAAAGCTTCCGGTGCCGTTGGTGTAGAGAATCAAGGTTGCATCTGCGGGATATACGGTGTAGCCATCTCCCATGTCCATGGCATAGAGACTGTACTTGGCATAAATTTCGCTACCTATTTCGGGAATCTCGGGAGGTTCTTCGTTGGATCTCTTGAAAACGAACTCGATCTGCGAGGTAGAGATGGTCAGTATATTCCCTTTGAGCGTGTATTCAGCAGGCATTCCCATCAAATAAATCAGTTTGTCGGTCCATTTTAGATCCATTTCCTGTCCGAAATAGGTCATGAAGCCGGTTTTGTCTTCATTTAGGATCATGTAGGGAAGTTCGGTGTCCAGACCCTTCAAAGCTTCGATATTGAGCGTTTGGTTTCCTTCTGTGACCGACTGCATCAGATAATAGCCGGGAACCACGGGCTTCAGCGATTCCTTCAGAGCCTTGAAATCGGGAGGTGTTTCTGAGGAACGGACGAAGGTAACGGATTCATGTGCCGTTCTGACCGTCAATTCGTCACCGTTGAGCTTGTAGCCAGCATTGCCGTAGTCATCGCTTTTGAGCTTGTTGTGCTCCCAGGAAATATCATAAAGCTCATACGAATCACAAAGCGTACCTGTTCCGTCCTCGTTGAGAAGAATGAAGTGGTTGGCCAGCTCGTCGTTTGCGACAAAGTAACCGACCTCGGGCGGGAGCTTGAGCTGCTTGTCAAGCTCGTCAAGATTGGGTGGCTCATTTTCACTTGTGGCGAAACAAAGCTCTGTATCGGCTGCTGTGACGACAAGAAAGGAGCCGATCTTTTCATACTGCATCTGGCTGCCGTCTTCGGTCGTGATTTCACCCTGGGCGTAGGTGCCGTGGATGAGTGCCGTGCCGTTGAACATGGTCACGGACTCGTCTTCGCCAAACAGAAGAAACAGAGCGTGATCACGCCAATTCAGTGATTCGCCTTCAACGGGTTTGCCGTTTTGCACGGAGCCGAGCAGTTCGTAATAGCCGCTGACAGGCTCTTCCTCTTTGACAGGAGGCTGCTTTTCTTTGCTGCAGGCCGTTAGGAGAACGATGAGTGCAAGCAAAAGGAATAATCCTCGTTTCATAGTTACCTCCTTATCCTCGACCGCTGCGGCTGGTATTGCCCCCGGAGGTTCTGTGTGTGCTGCCGCCGCTGCCGGTATTCTTCGGCTTGGCGGTGCGGGTGACATTGCGGTATAGGAACATATCGCGATCTTGCGTCAGGTGCATGCTGCCCGGGCAGACATAATTCGAGGCGGCTGCCTGCATTTTGACACTTTTCAGCTCGCCCTTCAGAATGGACATCGGCACGAGAAGCGTCAAAAGCACGCCAATGATGATCGAAAGCACGACCGTTCCAATGGGGAAGGCACGGTCATCGTTGACGATTTCTTCGACTTTGTTGGCAAAGTTGGTGAAGGCCTTGAGGTAATTGTGGATCATGAGATCCGAAACGAAGGCATCTTCCAGTTCTTCGAAGCAGTCGTCATTGTCAAAAATATCGTTGCCCTCACCGAAGACCACATAACTCCAGTAGGGGTCGGCCCCTGCGAGGCGCACGAGGATGATGCCATCTTCGCGGAAGTCGTTTTCGGTATAGAAGGCTTCGCCGAAGTTGTCGATGCGGCTGCCTGTGGTGTCGGTGGTCGTCAGGATGACGATGTCAAACGCCAGCTCCTTTGAGAGCTTAGATGCAAGGCTTTCCAGTTCCTGCTCCTCAGAGGGGGTCAGGATATCCGCATCGTCGGTCACATAGGAGGTGTCAGCTGCACTAACGCTCAACATTAGACAGAGGCAGAGCGTGAGCGCCAAAATTATCACAAAAATTCGTTTCATTTCAGCACCTCCTCATACGATCCCTAACAGCTTCAGCAGGGAGATGACGGCAAAGGTGCCTACCGACAGCGCAGCTGCCCAAATGGCAAACCATTTGCGGTATTTGCCTTTGTCCATGGGTAGGTCACCGATAAATCTGCCGGTCTGACCGTTCATGGCAAAGGTGTATTTCTGTCCCTGCCAGGTGGTGTTCAGCAGCCACACGGGGTATAGTGCATATCTGGCTCTGCCGTTGCTCAGGCGGATGGAGCTACGCTCGGGCACAACGGCAGAATATTCTCTCGTCGTGTCCATGAAGCTCTCCTCGGTGCTGCGACGGATGCGCGCGTTGGCACGCTCGATGCTCTGCTCGGAGCTGACATCGTATTTGTCGGCCAGATAGCCGGATAGATATGCTGTCTGGAAGTCCACGGCCTTCGACAGATCGAACGGCTCGAGGGATTCCATCATGTCGTCGGGCATCTTTTCAGAGCCGTCTACGGGAACACCGTCGAAGCGGATCTTGCCGCCGCGGATGAGGGAAAAGTGGCGCGTTTCAGTGTAGTTATAATTGGAATCACTCCACACGCGCACCTTCGTGCCGTGGTAGCGGATGGAAGCATCCACATCGGCATCAAAAAGCCAGAAAGGGATGTACACGCCTTTGATCTCGTCGAGGTGATTTTCCTCTTTGAAGGCATCGGGCAAGAGCTTTTTGCCGCTCATATGCTTGCGCAGGGCGGCCTTGGCAGCCTCCTTGTCAAGCTGGAAGGGGATGACCAGATCGGGTTTCAGATCGCCGGCTACACGACCAACGAGCACCACGGGATTGTCGCAGTAGGGGCAACGTGTGGCGGCAGTTGTGGCTTCGGTCATGATCTCGCCGCCGCAATTCTGGCACACGAACAGGTTGACATCCTCCTGCGCGCCGAATTGCTCGCCGCCTGAGGTGTTCCATTGCATCTCGTCTTCAGGCATCTGCTGCTCGAGGACGTCATCAAGATCCTTCAGTGACTGCGGATCGAATTCGCTGTCGCAGAAGGGGCATTTCATCTGTTGACTGTGGCTGTCAAATTCGACTTGGCCGCCGCAACAGGGACATTTGTAATGTAGTACCGTGTCCAAAGGGATCACTCCTTTGTTGCAAATTGGTTATGTTATTTTGCGTCGCTTTCGTTGAAGGGATCGCCGCATTCGGGGCAGAACTTGGGCGGATTCTTGGGATCGGCAGGCTCCCAGCCGCATTTGTTGCAGCGGTAGCCCGTGGGCTTCTTCGCTCCGCACTCGGGACAGAACTTGCCCGTGCTGATTGCGCCGCAGGCGCACTTCCAGTTGTCATTTTCCGGCTTCTTTGCGCCACATTCCATGCAGAACTTTCCCTCAGCGACATTGCCGCAGGCGCACTTCCAGCTGTTGGCGGCAGGCTGTGCGGGTGCAGGCTGTGCGGGTGCAGGCTGTGCAGGTGCTGCGGCCTGCTGCTGTGCGCCCATGGCATACAGATTCTGCGGATTCATGCCGCCGGCTTGCTGTGCCATGCCCATGCCCATGAAGCCCATCATGGCACCGTTGGGGTTGGAGGCTGCGGCCTTCATGGCCTCGGCCTGTGCACCGACCAACGTTGCGGCTGCAGCGGTGGGATTGCTCAGCGACTGGATGCGACGGATGGCATCAGCCTGATCCTGCGGGATGGAGGGCGGATTCATGGCGATGGAAACGACCTGCAGACCGCGGGTGTTGCGCCACTTCTCAATCAGCTCGACATTGATTGCCTCGGTCAGCTCGTCGACATGCTTGCTCAGCTCACTCGGACGCAGCTCCAGGTCGACCAATCTGCCCAGTGCGGGCTGCAGAGCCTGGATGAACTCGGCCTTGAGCTGGCCGTCGATCTCACTGCGGGGGTACTCGGCAGAAATGTTGCCGCAGACGTTGGTGTAGAACAGCAGCGGGTCGGCGATCTTGTAGGAGTAGACACCGTTGCAGCGCAAGTCGACATCCATATCCAGACCGATGCGGCGATCGACTACACGGAACATGATGGGGGTCGGGGTGCCGAACTTGTTGTCCAGGATCTCCTTGGTGTTGAAATAGTATACGCGCTGATCGTTACCGGTATCGCCACCATAGGTGAAACGCTTGCCGATGGACTTGAAGGTGGCAAGGATGCTCTTGCCCAGAGAGCCTGCAAAAATGCTCGGCTCACTCGAAGCATCGTAGGTGTAGAGGCCGGGTTCGGCACAGACTTCTACGATCTTGCCCTGCTCAACGATGATCATGCACTGGCCGTCTGCGACGGAAATGCCGGAGCCGTTGGAGATGATATTGTCGCTGCCCTTCGTATTGGAGCTGCGGTCGGAGACCTTCTTCTGACCCTTTACGACCAAGATGTTTTTGTCAATGGCTTCGCAGATGAAGTATTCCTTCCACTGATCTGCCAAAACGCCACCGAGGGCGCCGATTCCTGCTTTGATAAGACCCATAATAATTCTCCTTTCTTAATTAGGGTGTTCCTTTTAACATTATATCATCGTTTTTGTAAACTTGCAAGATTTTTGAGTGAATTCAAAATTTTTCATTGTAGCACCTGCATTCTTTTCGACGAAAAAATCTTTTATTGCATTGCTTGTTGACAAAATTTGTGGTATACTCTTACTGATAAAAACCAAAGGAGGGCAATTATGTCCGATTATAATACCGAGCTTTGCCGCTTTCTGGATGGCGGCATCTCGCCGTACCACACCATCCGCCAGGCGGCCGACTTTCTGAAGGAGCACGGCTTTGTACCGCTGCGGATGAACAAACCGTTTGAAATCGAAAAGGGTGGACGCTATTTTGTCGAAAACGGTACCTTTTTGGCGGCTTTTTCCGTCGGTAGCGAGGCTGACTATTTCCGCATTGCTGCAAGCCACACCGACTGGCCCTGCCTGCGCATCAAGCCGCAACCGGAGCTCCTGGCAGGCGGCTGCTGCAAGCTCAGCGTTGAGAGCTACGGCGGTGGCATTTTCTCCACATGGATGGATCGTCCACTTTCTTTGGCCGGTGTTGCGATGCTGTGCGGAAATCGTGCCACGGAGCCTGAAATGCGGCTGGTTTCCTGGCAGCAGCCGCTGCTCACCATCCCGAATCTGGCCATCCACATGAATCGCGAGGTCAACAAGGGAGTTCCTATCAAGGCCAATGTGGATATGCTGCCCATCTGCCGAGCGGTGCAGGACGGCTTTTCCAAAGATGGCTACCTGCTGAACAAGATAGCTGAGCAGCTTGGCACAGAACCCGAGAAGATCTTGTCCTTTGAGCTCTATGCTTACTGCGCCGAGCAGGCACAGTTCATCGGTTTTGAGAAGGACTTCCTTTCTTCTCCCAGACTCGACAACCTCACGAGCGTCCATGCAACGCTCGACGGCCTGACCAAGACCAGTGGTAAGGGCATCAGTATGGCGGTTCTCTTTGACAACGAGGAGATCGGCAGCAATACGCCCCGCGGTGGCGACAGCAATGTGCTGGCGGTGCTTATGGAGAAGATTACGCTGGCTCTGGGAATGAGCCGCGCGGAATTCCTGGATGCCTGTATGAACGGCTTGCTGCTGTCCTGCGATGCCGCCCATGCCGCCCATCCGAACCACATGGAATTTGCCGACGGCGCTCATGCACCGATCCTGAACCGTGGTGTTGCGCTCAAGCGTTCGCCGCGCTATTCCTCTGTAACGGAAACCTGCGCTGTGATTACGGATCTGTGCCGCAGAAAGGACATTCCGCTGCAGCTTTACATGAACCGCGCCGATCTTCCCGGCGGTGGCACACTCGGCTCGATGCTTTCGTCGATGCTGGCCATGCCTGCGGTCGATGTCGGTGTGCCGATTTTGGCGATGCACTCTGCCCGTGAGCTGATGGGCGCAAGAGATCAGGAGGCATTTTGCCGCCTGTGTGAAGCGTTTTTTGACGAATAAAGGAGAAAATGATGAAAAAGACTGTCTATCGTTTGATTGCACTGCTGCTGGTGCTTTGCACTCTGCCCGTGAGTGCTTTTGCAGAAAAGGTTTCCACCGAGGGTTATGAATTCCCCGATGACTGGAGCCATGATGCGCTTGTTTTTGCCGTGGAGAACGGCATTCTGGCAGGTGACGAGAACCACAACCTGAATCCGCAGAACAACATTACCCGTGCGGAGATGGCAGCCGTCCTGGTTCGCCTTCTGGGTGCAAGTGAGACGACCGACCTGTCGGTCTACTCCGATGTCAGCGCCGATGCATGGTACTATCCCGAGCTGTCGGCCGCTGTTGCCGCAGGCATCTTCGGCGGCACCTCGCCTACGACCATGCACCCGATGAACCCCATTACCCGTGAGCAGGCTATTGTCGTCCTTTCCCGTGCCTTTGGCATCGTGACTGAGGATCGCCTGCTGTGGAAGGAGTTTACCGACCACTATCATATCTACGACTATGCCAAGGACTGTATGTGCGCCATGAAGGAGATCGGCTCGGCCAAGGGTTACAGCGATGGCAGCTTCAAGCCGCAGGGTTATATCACCCGTGCGGAGGTCTCGAGCCTTCTGTACAACCTCTTTGACACGATCGCTGACACCCCCGACGAGATCCCTGAGAGTGGTTTCGTCCTCTACCGTGGCGCAGAGGCTCTGCCCGAGGAGCTGAGCCTTGACGGTACGCTCATCATCGGCCAGGCTGTGGAACCGAAGTTCAGCGCAGGCAACTGGAACATTACCGAGGGATTGATTCTGCGCACCGGTACGGATACCGACGTGGATCTGCGTGGTTTGACCACCAAGAAGCTCGTTTGCGCTCCTCAGAGCGGTAATGTCGTTGGCAAGGCAGAGAGCGTCTGGCTCTGGGGCGCAGGCGGCAGATTTGAAGGTGATGCCGAGAAGGTCTACTGCGTGGACAATACGCAGGCGGCCAACGGCGACTTTGGCTATGTGGAAGTGCGTGCCGGCAAGCTGTCTCTTGACGGACAGATCGGCGAGATCCGCATGATGGGTGATACCCAGCTGACCTTCTACGGCGAGGCGGAAAGCGCTGTTTTCGATGGCATGAACGGCAAGATCGACGGCCCCGGCTTCGTCAAGACCATCTACCGCAACCGTGCAAACTGCACCTTCAACGTTGGCTTTGACACGGTGAATGAGGATGCTTACAACGCTTATTACAAGGAGCATGATAATGCCCTGTCCACCGTGCAGACGCAGCGCGTTCCCTGCACCGTCCTGAAGGATACCTCCTTGTACAGCGATCAGTATCTGACGGGTTATGTCTGTGATGTGCCCAAGGGAACCACGGTTTATAACGAGTTCCATCCGGCAGGTGATTCCTTCATGGTCACCTACACCGATGCCGACGGCAAGGCCCGTCAGGGCTGGCTGCCCCGCTGGGACTGCTACATCCCCGATGAAGAGATCGTTACCTGGAACAGCGAGCTGGATTATTCCGATGCGGTCAAGGAAGGCTTCGTCAATCTCAAACAGTATATCTCCAGAACGGATTACCTGATCTGGATCAACCGCTACACACAGCGCGTTATTATCTACACCGGCTACAAGGGTAACTGGAAGGTGCATAAGACCTTCCTGTGTAGTACCGGTGCAAACAACACACCCACACCGCAGGGCATCTATGAGATCGAGGCACACTACGGCACGTGGTATTTTGACTACTATCTGGTCTATACTGCAACCGGCTTCTATGGCGATACCGCATTCCATTCCACGCTGTACAACTTCGACGGCAGCCACTTTGACGGCCGTCTGGGTATGCCGCTCTCGCACGGCTGCATCCGTATGCAAGACGAGGACGCAAAGTATATCTATGACAATATGCCCTTCGGCACAACCGTTGTCGTCTGGTAAAGAAATCGAGGCTCCCGGAATTGGGAGCCTCGTTGTTTATTTCAGCATAGAGTTTTTGAGAAGGTCTTCATACTGCGCACCGGTGAGTTCGCAGCCGTAGAACAGACGGAAGTACTCCGTTACCTCGGCTTGCAGGTCGTAGTCGCACAGCTCGGGATAGAGTACATAGGTTAGCCAGAGCATTCCCAAATAGCGTTGCACAGAGGGCGGCATACTAAGCCACGGATAGGGTCTTTTCGGTACTTCGACAAAATGATTGTTCCGGATGGCGGTAATATGCTGCCAGCAGGGATTGTCGCGTGCGGTATCGTAGATGCTGTCGGACTCGAAAAGCACGAACTCGGGGTTCCACAGGGCGATCTGCTCAGGGGTAACGGCATTGCCGCTGCCCTTGCTCAGGGGATTGTCCACCACAGCGAGATTGTGGGTCAAAAGATCGACAAGCTGCGCATGATAGGAGCTTTGGGCGATGACATTCAGGCCTTCAGCACCAACAACATAGAGGCAATCCGCTTTTTCGGCCGACTGCAGGATGCGTTTGGTGCGCGCATAGGTTCTTTCACAGAATTGCGCCAACTCTTCCGCCTTTTCCTCACGGTCCAGAAGCGCTCCGAGCTTGCGGAAGGTCTCGGGCATGGTTTCGAGAGTTGCAGAGAGGTAGATCGTAGGGATCAGCGTTTTTTGCTCCAAATTTTCGAGCTCTTCACGGACGGAATCCTTCGGCTCGCCGATGTCGATGATGACCTGCGGCTGCGCCAGTGCGAGCTCCTCGGCATTGACCTCGTGGAGCTTACCAAAGTTTTTCAAACTGCGGATCGACTCGGGGAGGAGGGGATCGTCGGCCTCGGTGGCAAGACCGACCATCAGGTCAGGAGCGATTGCGGTCAAAATGAGCTGCGACATGGCCGCAGACGGCATGATGCGTGTGATTCTGTCGGGAATTTGGACGCTTCGGCCGAGATCATCAACAAAGCTGCGGCTGGTTTTCGTTGCGGGTTTTTCCGTGGCGCACGCACAAAGAAGCACTGCAAGCGCCAGGCAAAGGCAGATGATTTTTTTCATAGTTCCTCCTTCGGCACGCACACGCGGTGCGTATCATTTTTGATTTTGCAGACCTCGACCTCGACACCGTAGAGCTTCGAGATCAGCTTCTCGTCAAACACATCCCGAGGCCTTCCGTGCGCAAGGATAAGGCCATCGTGCAGGGCGAGAATTTTGTCACAGTGCAGGTAGGCCTGCTCAGGATCGTGTGTCGATTGGATCACGCAGTAGCCGTCATTGGTCAGTGCTTTGACGGTCTGCATCAGGCGCAGGCGATTGCCAAAGTCCAGATTGGCTGAAGGCTCGTCCATCAGCAGAATCCTGGCTTGCTGTGCGATGGCACGGGCGATGAGCACAAGCTGCCGCTCGCCGCCGCTGAGTTTGCCATAGGGACGGTGTGCCAGATGGGAGATCCCCAATTGACAAAGAGCCTCTTCAGCTTGTGCAAGCTGAGGTTTTTTTGGTGCGTCGAAGGGGCCGAGCTGCGCTGTGGTACCCATGAGCACCATGTCTGAGACGGTGTAGTGAAAGACGGGATTGTGCGACTGCGGAATGTAGGCGATCAGCCTTGCCCGCTGTGCCGGACTCAGTGACGAAATTCGCTTGCCGTCGACCGTAACCTCGCCCGACGAGGGCGTGAGCAAGCCGAGCATACAGCGGAAAAGGGTGCTTTTTCCTGCGCCATTTGCACCTAAAATCGACAAAAATTCGCCATATTCGGAAGAAAACCCGACATTTTTCAGCACTTCATGTTTGCCGTAGGAGAAGGACAGAGCTTTCACACGGATCATCGCTTTTCACCGTCCTTTGTGATAAGATACAGGAAGAAGGGCGCACCGACGAAGCCGGTCAGGATGCCGATGGGAATTTCTGTTGCACTGACAGTTCTCGAAAGACAATCGATCACCAGCAGGAAAATGGCCCCCAGAAGCATGCTTGCGGGCAGAAGCTGACGATAGCTGCTGCCGACAAGCTTTCGGGCAAAGTGCGGAATGACGAGGCCGACCCAGCCGATGACACCGCTGACAGCCACCGAGGCGGCTGTGACCAGCGTGGCGCAGACGATCACGCACAGACGCAGACGACGGACGGACAACCCCATGCTCTGCGCCTCGTCATCTCCGAGGGTCAGGAGATTCAGGTGCCAGCGCACCAAAAACAGCGGAACCATGCCCAAAAGCATCGGGACGAGGGCGGTCAGAAGCTTTGTCGGATCGGCACCGTTAAAGCTGCCCATGAGCCAGTAGGTGATGGCGGGAAGCTTTTCCTCGGGGTCGGCAAGAAGCTTGAGAAGCGAGGTTGCCGATGAGGCAAGAGAGCCGACCATGATACCGGCGAGGATGAAGCCCAGAACACGCTTGCCCCGGGCACGGCTGCCGGCTGTGATTACCAGCGCCACGGTCAAGATGGAAAAAGCGAAGGCGGAAACGACACGCCCCATGCCGTCGAAGCCGAGCAGAATCGCCAGCGCCGCACCGAAGGCAGCTCCGCCGGAGGCACCGAGCAGGTCGGGGGCAGCCATCGGATTCTGAAACACACCTTGATAGCTTGCGCCTGCGGCAGACAGACAGCAGCCGACTGCGCAGGAGAGCAAAATACGCGGCAGACGGCCTTGAAGCAGTAAAGCCTCGGCCACGGGCGGCCAGAACGGCTCTATGTCGAAAATGTGTGAAAAAAGGATGCCGAAAATTTGTCGAGGGCTGATCGGGTAGCGGCCGAGCAATGTGGCAATGCCGATGGACGCCAACAAACCGACGCACAGCAGCACGATGGTTTTTCTGTGTTTTTTCATATGACCTCCTATGTAAGTTTTAGCGAGGCTTTAAAATGGCAGTCATTTTAATCTCTGCCAACAGATTTTTCGTCGCCGCAAGAAGCTCATCAGAAGGACATTCCAGAGGAGCATTGATGCGCAAAAAAGCCGACCTTCGTGAGAAGGTCGGCTTTTATCGGGCATAAGAATCCCGTATGCGTACACCTGTCGGGTGTACTGCTGCGCCATCTCCTTCTCAAACACGGAAGGCCCTGCCGTTTCCGGCAAAACCCTTTGCACCTGGGTGCAGGCTGTGGATTCATGGGAAAACCTTTAGATTCCACAGCTCGGAAATTCGTTATTTTTTTCAAAGTATAACTCGTATTTACGAAAATGTCAAGGTTATTTTTCGGCCGAAAGGTCCGTAGGGGACTTGATGATCGATCAGAAAGGCGAGATAGGCTTCAAAGCCGGAAGGCAACTCGCTGTGGCGAAATTTCTCGATCTGCGTCACAGAAAACAGACCTCCGTCATAGGCTATGTTACAGGTTTTCGGCAGGGAAATGGCTTCGCTGCAGCCTGTAAAGCCGGGAAATTCGTAATAGGCTGCGATCTGTTCAGTAAATTCGTCATAGGGGAGGAGATTGCTTTTTGTGCACTTTGTGCCGTGGGCCCATAGCCGCTCCAAAAGCGGATATTTGCCGCTCCAGATTTCTTCCTCGCTTGCGAGACCTGCATAGTCGCACCAGATCAGGAAGTATGCACCGCCGAGCTGCTCACCGTTGCAGATGGTTTTTTCATGGTCCGTGTATTCATAGAGCTTGCTCGGCTCCCACTCGGCATAAACCCGTTCGGCCGTAGCGCGGCTGAACGACCACCAGACATTCTCTTCGTCACGTGCATCAAGCCCCCAGCTCGGGCGATCGGAGTAGCCGGGCGTATTGAACACGCGCAGGGCATAGTAGCAATAGTTCTGCACGGCATTGTAGACGGTTCTGCCCTGCTCCAAAAAGGTCTGTGCTGTGGCGGCTGCTACAGGGTAGGGGGTGTGCCAGTAGACGATGTCGATGTCCTTATTCAGGGGAACCGATGCGTCGCTGTAGCACAAAAAATCGTTGAAGGCACGCACGCGGTAGCCCATGGTCTGCAATACTTCGGCAGTTTCGTTGACATAGCGCACGAAATCATCGTAGCAGACCGTCGATGGGAGAGACACCTCGTCGGCGCAGATGTTGAAGCGGTCGCAGCCGTAGCGGGCAAAGAATTTGGCATAGTCCGTCATGACGCTGTGTACAAAGGCCTTGGTCACTGGATCTGTAAAGTCGATGAGACTGTACTGACCGGAGCGGATGGAGGAGGCGGTGTAGCTTCTGCCCTCATAGGTGAAGCTGTGGGGCGCATTCTCCTGGAAAACCTTGCACAGATATTCGCTGTGACCGGGGGTGTTGAACGAGGGAATGATGTCAATGTGATATTTTTCGGCGGCTTTCAGGATCTCCACGAGCTCGGCAGCTGTCAGAAAGCGGCCTGCATCGGGGTCGGGACAATCGTAGACCCATGAGGCCGTGCGGCTGCCACAGATCCAGGAGTAGTCGTTTTCGCTTTCAAAATAATCTTCGTCCCAGATGTCGGCACGGATGCCCTGCTCCTCGGTCAGGTGCAGCTCCAGGGTGTTGTAGCCGATCCACGACATCTGCGCGATCAGATTGCAGATGAAATCTTTGGAAAAATACTTTCGCGCGCAATCGAGCATCAAGACGCGCTCCTTGACAAGGGGCACTTCCGTCAAAACGGAAATGCGGCCACTTTTGCGCATTTTCAGATAGCTGCGCAGACCGTAGAACAGGCCGTCGGCATCGGCATAAAAGATGCGCCCTTTTTCGATGCGATAGCCCTCTGCGCCGAGAGAGGGCAGAAATTCAAGGGCAAGATCGTTCCTGCGCACGAGCTCTGCCGGACCGTAGGCCAAGGAAAGCTCAAAGCCTTCGGCGGCGAATTCACTTTGGCACAGCTGCAGCGTCTGCAGCAGCTCACCCGTGGGCATGGTCCGACTGACAAAATAAAGCCGGGAAGGTGGCTGCTGCGCCGAGGCGGGCAGGAGGAACGTCAGACACAAAAGCACTGCCAGACAAAGGCATACACAACGTTTTAGAATCATGACAGCTCGAACCGATCCTCAAAATTCTTCTTTTTGCTGCGTATACGGACGGTGTGGGCGGTGATCCATGTGTTTTCGATGCCGTCGAGCAGCAGCGCAAGACCGACTGCCAGGGACGGACGGAACAGCTCAGCCAGAATCGACGCACCGGCAAAGCCGACCGCAGCGCACAGCACAGCGGCGGTGATTAGGATCACGATCCAGCTCTTCATGCCGAAACCCTTGGCATCGAAGGCCATCTGCAGCTTCAAAAGAGCATCGAAGAGCACATACAGCGTGATCAGCAGCGGCAGGGTGTCGTACATCGAAAGCGGTGTGAAGATCGCAAGCAGACACAGCACCAGACAGTAGCCGCCCACGGCCAGATCATACTGGAAGGCCAGTCGGTACAGATCGTTGGAAAAATAGCCGAAAATCTTGGCTCCGCCGCAGATACCGAGCAGGATGCCCAAGTAAATACGCTGCGCAGAAGCGGTCTCCAGTGCGGGTACGACAAAGAGAAGGATGCCTGCAATGCTCATCAGGCAGCCGCAAAAAATATTGATGATCTTCGCACTCATGACGAGTCCGATGTTTTGTTTTCTCATAACAGATCCTCCTTGCTTCTGGGATGGGATGCGCAGTGCGCGAATGCGCTCTCGATGGCGCCGTGGAAGCACTGCAGCAGACGCTGCAGATTTCCGTGCAGCATGGCTGCATCGGGACTCGTGATCCACTGCTCGAGCATTCCGTAAAGCGCATGACAGCTTGCGTCGCAGATTAGTCGGCGGTCTTCTGCCGAGACATCACGGCTGCCGATCACGTCGGCATGCCCCTCCAAAATCCGCATCAGCAGCTTATTCAGATATTGGCGCAGCGAGTCCTGCTTTCTGGAATAGAAAATATGGCGCCCCATACGAGGGGTTTCCAAAATGCTCTCGATCAAACGCAGCAACGCCTGATCCCATGCGCAGCCTTCGGGCAGCTCCTTCCACGCCTCGGCGATCTTGGTGTCGAGATAGTCGTCAAACAGATCGTAAATGTCTTCGTAGTGGTAGTAAAACGTATTTCTTGTCAAGCCGCAATCCTCGACGATGTCACGCACGGTGATCTTGTCGAGCGACTTTGCCATCAGAAGCGTCCGAAACGACGCCTGGATGGCCTGCTTGGTGCTGAGTTTCATTCCGAACACCTCCTATCTGAGAATTTATATCATATTTTTGCCGTTTTTTCAAGCTGTTGCACGAAATGAGGCAATTATTTTGAAAAATACCCAACGGGGCGGAGGTGTATTTCTTGAACAACGAAATTTTGATCGCACTTTTGTCGCTGTTGGGCACTCTGTTCGGCTCTCTCGGTGGCATTCTGACGGCCTCTAAGCTGACCAACTATCGTCTGGCGCAGCTGGAGAAAAAGGTCGACCGCCACAATTCCTTCGGCGAGCGCATTCCGCTGTTGGAGGAGAAGGTCAAAGTCATCAATCACCGCCTGAATGATCTGGAGGAGGTGATGAGATGAATGAACGTATTTCGAAGCTCCTGAGCATCAAATCGCTTGTCACGCTGGCGACCACGGCGGTCTTTGCTGCCCTGGCACTGTGCGGCCAGGTCGCGAGCAGTGAGTTTTTGACCGTATACACCATCATTGTCGGTTTCTATTTCGGAACGCAGTATGAAAGAAAGGAAGGCCAAAAATGAAGATCTGTCTGGATGCAGGCCATGGAGAGGGATATAATCCTTCGCCAGCCGACCCCCGCTATCGGGAGGGAACACGAATGTTTGAGCTGCAGGCGCTGCTGAAGCGTGCGCTGCAGTCGTACGGATTTGAGGTCGTGTGCAGCAGGAATCGCATCGAGGAGAGTCCGTCGCTGCAAAAACGGGCCGCAGCAGGTATCGGCTGCGACCTGCTTTTGAGCCTGCACACGAATGCCGTGGGAAATGAGGTCAGCGACACGGTGGATTATGTGTGCGTCTTTCATCCCATCAGCGGCGATAAAAAGGAGTTGGCACAGTCGCTGGCTGAGGTGATCGCCTCGGTGATGCACACAGAGCAGCTACCGCAGATCCGCAGCCGCAAAAACAGCGCGGGAACGGCAGATTATTATGGCATCCTGCGCCATGCCACAGCCTTTGGGATCAGCTCACTGCTCATTGAGCACAGCTTTCACACCAACACGCGCATCACACAATGGCTGCTCAATGACGACAATCTGCAGCTTTTGGCCGAGGCTGAGGCTGCCATGATCGCAGAATATTTTGGAATGGAGGAATGGCAAATGCGCTATGAAAAGCTCAGGGATGTGCAAAATCCCTACTATCGTCCGACTGTGGAGAAGCTTCTGCGGATGGGAGTTCTGCAGGGAAAAGGAGGAGCAGGGGAGGACACCGTGCTCGATCTCGGTGAGGACGCGATCCGGCTGCTTGTCGTGCTCGACCGCGCAGGTGTGTTTGAGAACAATCAAGAAAGGTGATTGCATTTTTCGACGATTTGTGATATTGTATACACAAATGATTCGGGAGGTGTGAATATGCGGCAGATTTGGTCGGTTTTTGTCGTGCTGGCATTGATGTTCGCTCTGATGCTCAGCGCAAGTGCCGCTGCGGCAGAGGTCACTTCCCTGGACACACAGATCGTGGTGGACGAGGACGGCTCCTGCCGTGTCACGATGACGGCCACGGTGCAGTTCTTGAGCACGGCAAGACGCTTCACGATGCCCTTGGCCACAGACGCCGACGACATCAACGCAAGCGGCGGCTCGTACGATACCGACGAGCTCGACGGTGTGGAGTGCGTGATCTTCGAGAGTAAGCACGGCTTCAGCGGAAGCAAGAGCTTCATCTGCTCGTTTACCGTTCCTTATGCCGTGCGCGATACACAGACGGGGCAGGTCTTTACCATGAAGCTGCCTGAGCGCGGCTGGGATTATCCGATCGTATCGTATGCTGTGCAGATCGAATTCCCTATGCCGATCACGCAGCGCCCGACATGGGATAGCGCATATTTTGGCATCGATATCGAAAATTATCTGGACATTCAGGTCGAAGAGAACACGATGTTGATCCGCAGCTTTGATCGCCTGAACGACAAGGAGACGATCCGCATGGATCTGGCCTTTGAGGGTGCGACCTTCTCGCTGCGCCACAGACCCGGTCAGACCTCGGGTGTGGCGACGGTGCTGTTCTGGATCTTGTTCGCAGCCGCGCTGCTGTACCGCCATCTGCGGCTACGCAACCGCAGAATGCCACCATCGGTGCGCCAGACCCCGATGAACGACTCGACCGCCGGCGAGATCCCGTGTCAGCTATTTGCCCAACTGCCTGATGCGATGGGCATCTTCGCACACTGGGGAAACCTCGGCTATCTGACCATTCTGCGCAACCGCAATGGTCGCGTCCAGCTGAAAAAGAAAATGGAGATGGGTTCGGAGCGACCTGCCGCGGAGCGAAAGCTGTTTTACACGATTTTTAAGGTCAGCGACACGATCGATGCCGTTGAGCCTCGCGTTCTGAAGATCACGGCTCGCGTCGGTGCGCAGCTCCGAAACACCTGGACGCGCAATATGTTCCGAAAGAGCACGGGCAGTCCGTATATGCTGCGGCTGCTGGCTTTGGCGGCTGCAGGAATTATGTCCATGATGACCTTCGACCTGCTGTTGCCGGCCAATCTGCTGCGTTGGTTCCTGCTGCCCTTCCTCATGGCAATCGGTGTGGTGCTGTCCTTTGCGCTGCACTTGGCTACAGCCAATTTCTACGCCAGACGGCAGAGGCTTTTTCTGCTGATCGGCGCAGTCTGTGCGCTGCTGCTTTTGATCCTGGCTGGCAATGCAGGCTGCTTCCTGCTGATGCTGGCGAGCATCGCCCTGCAGATCTACTGTGCGGCCGGCACCATGTTTGGCGGTGTCCGCGAGCGAAATGCGCAGGATCTCGTGTGCCAGATTCTCGGCCTTCGTACCTTCCTGCGCCATGCCGAGACCAAGAGCCTCAACCGCTTGTGCGAAGCAGACGGGCAGTATTTTTACCGTATGCTGCCGTTTGCCGAACAGTTGGGTGTGGCCCCGGCCTTTGCCCGCTGCTGCAAGCATCTGCAGCTTGAGCCGTGCCCGTGGCTGATTGACTCGCTGTCAAAGCAGCGAGACTCGCTGGAGTTTTATGACTCCTATGCACAGATCGCTGCAGTGATCCGCAAGGAACCGTCTGTGCGCCAGATGATCAAAATGAAACACTCGGAGGCTGTCCATGGATGAGTACCGTTTTTATGCGCTGATCTCCCGTATGCGCAACATTACCCGCTGGGGGCTGATGCGCAATACGTTCAAGGAAAATGTGCAGGAGCACAGTCATATGGTTGCGGTGCTGGCACATGGACTTGCGCTGATCCGCCGCGATATTTTGGGGCTGGCGGCAGACCCTGAGCGTTGCGCGACGGCGGCGCTGTTTCACGATGCCTCGGAAATCCTGACGGGCGATCTGCCGACACCGATCAAGTATTACAACCCTGAGATTAAGAAGGCCTACAAGCAGGTTGAGCATATCAGCGCGACCAAGCTTCTGAAGATGCTTCCCGAGGGTTTACAGGACAGCTATGCGCCGCTGATCTATGAAGACGATGAGACGGTGCATGACATTGTCAAGGCGGCTGATAAGCTCTCGGCACACATTAAGTGTATTGAGGAGCTTAAGGGCGGCAACACGGAGTTTGAATCCGCTGCAAAGCAGACTCACCAGGCACTCGAGCAGATGCATCTTCCCGAGGTCGACTGGTTCATGGAGCACTGTCTGCCGGCCTTCGGTAAGGATTTGGATCAGCTGGAGTGACAAGCTCCACTTTAAAAATGAATTTTTTTTCCAAACATACACCTTTACACAGCAAAACCCGACGGTTTATACAATCTGTTCGGGTTTTGCTGTTTTTTTATGCTGTACTTGTTTTGTATGCACAAAAATTTAACAAAAAATGCTTGCAATTTTTGCGATATTTAGTATAATATAGGGTGGTTAGATACCTAAAATAACACGGAAGGAAATGGGTAATTATGAAACGAATCATATCCCTAATGCTGGCTCTTGTAATCATATTGAGCTTGCTGCCAACCACTGCCTTTGCGGCCTCGGGAACCTTGACGGTCAAGGTTCCGAGTGGTGTCACAGTCACTGTCTACAACGCACTTGCCGGTTCCGGCTCGACGGTCAGCGCAAGTAGCACGTCGACCAGTAATGGCATCAAGACGATTAAGTACAGCTGCAGCGGCGGTACTTACAGCGTCTATGCTCGCGGTACCGGCTACAACGATTTGTATTACGGTGTCTATATCAACGGCAATCTGACCGTCGACTGCACGCCGCCCAAGAAGACTTCGAATGGCTATATGGCTCCGAAGACCATCACCTATACCAATGCTGCTACGGCAAAGGGCAAGGCGTTTGAGAATGATCCGGCCTACTTTGAGGGCTATGAGCATATCTTCACTACGCCTTATTTCACTACTTCAGGCAAGAGCAAGAGTGAGTTTACCACGGATGCAGAGCTCGTCAGCTATCTGAAGGGACTCGATGCCTCGTGCGACTACATGCACTATTATGTCATGGGTAAATCTCCGAGCTATGGTGCGGAGATGCCGATGGTTCTGTTCACCAGAACGGATGTCAGCGGTATGACAATGGCTCAGGCGGCCGAGGCAGTGCGTGCCAACGGTAAGCCTACCGTGATGTATCAGGCGCAGATCCACGGCAATGAGCCGTCTGCAACTGAGGGTGCATTGGTGCTCTGTGGTGCACTGGTTCGTGATGAGATCAAGGACAGCAGCGGCAACAGCGTTCTGGACAAGATCAATGTCGTCGTGGTCCCGCGTATCAATCCCGACGGTTCCAAGGATTTCCAGCGTGTCAATGTCTATAACAGCATCAATATGAACCGTGACTACATGGCGATCAAAGCCAAGGAAACGCAGTATGTTATTGATGTGTATAATAAGTTCCTGCCCGAGGTCGTTGTTGACGCACACGAAATGGGCCCGGAAAATATCATCGAGTCTCAGGTCTATGAGGATGTTCAGGTTTGGTTTGGCGCAGGTGCCAACAATTCCAGCTCCTTTATCAATGCCAATATCAAGCTGGCTGAGTCGGTCTTTGCTGCGGCAAAGGAGCAGTCTCTGCGTCCGTTCTATTACCTGGATACTATGAACTTCGGCAAAGGCAACAACTCCGTCGGCCCGTTCTATTACGGTCTGCGTGGCTCGCTGGCCTACTGCGTTGAGACGATGGGCATTAACATCGGCTACGGCAACTACTACCGCCGTGTCTTTGCGCACTACATCGCAGGTGAGGAATTCTTGCAGTATACTGCAAATAACGCTTCTACCGTGAAGAGTACGGTCAACACCGAGCGTAACCGCATCATCAATGCCGGCGCGACCTACAGCTCCTCGAGCAATAAGCTCGTTCTGCAGCATTCCAGCTCCAGCTACAGCAACGGCTATACCCGTCCGACGGTCAACCTCGGAACGGGCAACCTTTCCAATACCACCACTACCTATCCCGCCACGATCTACAAGACTGCTTCTGTCACCCGCGCCCGCCCGGTTGCTTATCTGGTTAAGAGCTCTGCCAGCGGTTTTTCCAAGGTGGTTGCTAACCTGAAGAAGCATGACATCGAGTATTACGAGCTGGGAACCTCCGCTTCTTTCTCAGTCAAGAACTACTCAGGCAGCGGTAGCTCTGCTACGCTGAGTTCTGCAAGCAGCGTTTCCTTCCCGACAGGGTCTATCATCGTTCCGATGAACCAGATGAACGGTAACATCATCGGCATGCTCTTCGAGCCGGACGTCAGAGATACCGCAGGCTCCTCCGACTACTACTGCACCTATACCCAGACCGGTGTTCTGAGCGCTTCGAATGTCTACCGCTTCGAGGGCTCCCTGAGTACGCTGGAGAAGTATATGCGCCCTGAAGCACCGAGCGGTCTGTCTGCCGTTCAGCCGACGGCTACCGTTTCCACCGGCTCCATCAAGGGCCTGGACGCAAGCAAGAGCTATGAATACCGTATTTCCACTTCCTCTACATATACCGCGGTTCCTGCAGGGGCAACGACCATCGATGGCTTGGTTCCGGGCGTTTACTATGTCCGCTTCCCGGCAACGGCTTCCGAAGAGGCAAGCTCCGATGCAAAGCTGACGATCTACAATGTCACCAACCCGACCGTTTACATCAACGGCTCATCCGGCAATGACAGCAACGATGGTCTGACCGAGGCGACTGCTGTCAAGACCTTCCCGACTGCTTACTCTAAGCTCGCAAGTGCTATGAATCATGCGCTTGACGGCGTAGAGGGCACGATCATTATCACGGGCGATGTTACCTTGACTGCCGATACCGATTTCCCGGCACACGACTATACCGTCGTCATCAAGGGCAAGTCTACCTCTGTGGGTATTAAGTCCGCTTATTCCTTCGGCTTCAACGGCAAGTCCACCCGCCTGGAGAACATGAAGATACAGAAGACCTCCGGTGCAAGTGGCTACCAGCATATCTGCGGCAACGGCAATACATTGGTTGTTGGCAAGAACATCAACTGTGTGGCTGACTCCAATACTTCTTCGTCCGACTACAGCCGTTGGTTCTCTGTCACGGCAGGTAAGGACGGCCGTTACAACGGCGAGGACGTCCAGAGTGCAAACCCGAACCTCACCATCCAGTCCGGCACCTGGCTGACCGTCAACTTCGGCGGCTATGCAGCAGGTCTGTCCGGCACCTCCAATGTCAATCTGGAGGGCGGCACGATCGATTCCATCCGTACCTCCTACTACGGCGCTACGAGCGGCACGATCAATGTCAAGATCACCAACACCACCATTCCCGGTGTCAGCTTTGCGGGTAACGCCAACAGCGGCACGGTTTCTTCCAATATCAACATCACCTTCGGCAAGGGCGCCGATATCCAGAGCAAGTTCTACTGCGGCAACCGTGATTCCGGTAATGTCACCGGTAATGTCACCGTAACAATCGATGGCGCTAACATTTCCAAGGGCATTTACGGCACCTCCGTAACCAGCGGCTCTGTAAAGAAGAGTACCATCGTTCTTAAGAGCGGTACGCTCAGCAGTGCTCTGACAAGTGTCAGCGGCGTTAAGCTTGACACCTCCGCAGGCGGCACGATGGTTTTGAGCACCATCCCCACCATCAACACCGTAGTTGGCGGCGGTACCGTGAAGTTTGCCGCAGGTAAGCAGATCACCGTTACCGGCACTGTCAGCGGTGTGACCAAGGTCGTACTGACCGGTACGCCTGCCGAGGGACAAACTTGTATTACCGCAAATACCGGTGTTGATGCGGGCGCATTTGTCCTGGATAGCACCTCCTATCGCTTTGTTACTTCCGATTCCGGCACGACCAGAACCTGGAAGATCACTGCCCATATCCATCAGTTTGTCAACGGCTTCTGCTCCTGTGGCGAGCCTTGCGCACACGAGCTTCCCAGTGAGATCGACTATGTCAAGCAGGAGCCGACCTGCACAGCAGAAGGTATCGGCGTGAAGATCTGTACCGTCTGCGGTCAGGAGATCGAAGAGAGCATCGCAAAGCTTGCTCACACCGAGGAAGCACTGGCAGCCGTTGAACCGACCTGCACCGCAACCGGCCTGACTGAAGGCAAGCACTGCTCCGTCTGCAAGACAGTTCTGGTTGCACAGGAGATCATCCCGGCCCTCGGCCATAGCTATGATGAAGGCGTTGAGACCCTCGCTCCGACCTGTACCGAAGACGGCGTCAAGACCTTTACCTGCCATTGCGGAGAGAGCTATACCGAGGCCATTGAGGCGCTCGGCCACAGCTATGACAACGGTGTTGAGACGCTTGCACCGACCTGTACCGAAGACGGCGTCAAGACCTTTACCTGCCATTGCGGCGACAGCTATACCAGACCTATTACTGCCCTCGGCCACAGCTATGACGATGGTGTTATCACCCTTGCTCCGACCTGTACCGAGGAAGGTGTCAAGACCTTCACCTGCCATTGCGGCGACAGCTACATTGAGCCACTTGAAGCCATGGGGCACAGCGAGGTGGTCGTTGAGGCAGTTGCTCCGACCTGCACCGAGACCGGCTTGACCGAAGGTACGCGGTGCTCTGTCTGCGAGGAAATGCTTGTTGAACAGCAGACCGTTCCGGCAACCGGACACTCTTATGTCGAATCCTTCATTACCGAACCGACCTGCACCGAGGGCGGAGAGAAGGCCTTCACCTGCCACTGCGGTGAAAGCTATACTGAGGCTGTTGAGGCGCTCGGCCATACAGAGATCGTCGATGCAGCGGTTGCACCGACCTGCACTGAGACCGGCCTGACCGAAGGCAAGCACTGCGGTGTCTGTGGAGAGATCCTTTTTGCACAGACGGAAATTCCGGCACTGGGCCATACTCCGGTGATTGCTGAGGCAGTCGCTCCGACTTGTACGCAGACCGGTCTGACGCAGGGCGAGCACTGCGAGCTGTGTAAGGAAGTTTACCTGCCGCAGGAAGTCATCCCCGCAGTGGGCCATAAGGAGATTGTCGATGCAGCGGTTGCACCGACCTGCACCGAGACCGGCTTGACCGAAGGTAAGCATTGTGAGACCTGCAGTGAGATTCTCGTTGCACAGGAAATCGTTCCAGCACTCGGCCACAGTTACGAAGAGAGCATTACCCTCGAGCCGACCTGCACCGAAGAAGGCATCAAGACCTTCACCTGCCATTGCGGCGAGAGCTATACCGAGGCCATTGAGGCGCTCGGCCACAGCTATGACAACGGTGTTCAGACGCTTGCACCGACCTGTACCGAAGAAGGTGTCAAGACCTTCACATGCCATTGCGGCGAGAGCTACACCGAGGCCATTGAGGCGCTCGGCCACAGCTATGACAACGGTGTTCAGACGCTTGCACCGACCTGTACCGAAGAAGGTGTCAAGACCTTTACATGCCATTGCGGCGAAAGCTTCACTGAGGCAATTGCGCCTCTGGGCCACAACTACGTGGTCGCTGAGGTGAAGGAACCGAGCTGCAATGTTGAGGGATTAACGCGGTATGTGTGTGAAAACTGCTCCGACAGTTACGAAGAGCCCATTGATATGCTCGAGCATGATTATCAGGTCTCCGGCGGTAGCTCCGCAAGCTGCACTGAGGACGGCAAGGTAATCTTCACCTGCGTCATCTGCTCCGATAGCTACGAAGAGCTCATCATTGCCAGCGGCCACAACTACAGCGCGGTCGTAACACCTCCGACCTGTGTGGAAGACGGCTACACCACCTACACCTGCGCCAACTGCGGCCACAGCTATACGGCTGATATCACCACCGCGGGCGAGCACAGCTACAGCTATAAGAACGACAACCTCTACGAGCATACCGCAACCTGCGGCAAGTGCTTGGACAGCAAAATCGAGCGTCATACCTTCGTCGGTGGCAAGTGCGTCTGCGGCGCAAGCGAGTCTGTCAAGCCGAATACGAACATTGTACCGACTGATGATGTGAACAACTCGAACAAGAGGATCCTGGCATTCTGGGTCAACCCGAGCTACTTCACCATCGATCAGACCAACATTACAAACCTTGCTTCCCGCGGTGTGACCGATCTGTATGTTTGGACGAAGGATCCTGACGGCGGCTTCACCACATCTTACCTGAAGCAGGTTGTGCAGTACGCACCGAGCTCTGTCCGTGTCCATGCATGGATGAACAGCGCAAAAGATACCGCTTATATCAAGAGTCATCCGACTGTTGCGCAGTACCATTTCGCAGTTGGCTATAAGAACAATGCGCACTCTACTTCCAGCTCCTACTATGACAGTCGTAACGCCTATGTAAATCTGGCAGACGACGGCTATATCAGCTACATGAATGGCTTGATCGACCAGATCGAGGCGATCGACGGCGTTGATGGCATCCTGCTCGATGGCATCCGTATGGGCGGCGACTACTATGGTTGGGGCCAGGATGCGATGGATGCCATGGGTAAGGACCATTACAACACGGTTGTCAAGGCACTGGCAGATCACCATGGCTACAATATCAAGACGGACAGTAATGGCTTCTATGTCTACTCGTCTATGAAGACCGGCAACTACACCTCCATGCAGCAGTTGATCGATGGCAACGGCGCAGCAGCGCAGGCCTATCTGAAGTACCGTGCCTCTATTACGACGAAGTATGTCAAGGGCATCAAGGCAAAGCTTGCAAGCGGTATGGTCTTGTCAGCTTCGGTTATGCCTGAGGCACCGTACTCCCTGTATGAGATGAGCACCTATGGTCAGAATTGCGCAGAGTATGCCGCATATGTGGACTATGTCATTCCACTGACCTATGTGGGTGACTACTACGATTACAACGGCAAGACCTACGATACTGCCTGGGCTGCCAATACTGCAAAACTCATTGCTCAGCAGGGGTGCAATGTTGTTGCCTTCATCCAGGGCAATAGGTATTCCAACTCCGACACCTCCGGCAGAAACGGCTGTTACGCATCCGGCTATGACGGAAGAGCACAGGCTGAGTATATCAACGATGCCCGCCGCAAGGTCAACGGAGATCCGACCATCGGCGGCGACATCCTCGGCGCATCTGTCATGCGCACAGGTAGTACCGCAATTGTCAAGATCACCTTCAACGAGGCAGCGCAGACCGTGACCTACAACTTCGCTCTCGGCAATGAGGCGATCAAGTCCTTCCGTATGGATCTGTACAATGGCTTCTTCATTGATAAGTCCAGATGTACGGTCAACACTACGGATGCGACTTACACCTATGGAGGAAAGACCTTCTTCTATGGCGGTACAGAGACCAACGGCTACTATCCGCGTGCGGGTGTTTCCGTCAGCCGTTCGGCATACACTACCTATTCCATCACGATCCCTGTGTGCAACAGCAGTGGTGGCAAGATCACCGGCAACTTCGATAACAACTACTTCAGCGCATTTAACATCTATTCTTCTACCACGAAGAACAATGATACGATTCTGCCGATCTACCCTGAGTGCTATGTCAACTCGACGCATACGAACTGCAGCTTCACCAAGACTACTCCGCAGCCGGCTACCTGCCAGCTTGCAGGCTACAATCTCTACACCTGTGACACCTGCGGCTATGACTATACTGAGTACCTTGCGAAGATCGACCATGTCTATGGCGAGGGTGTGATTACCACCGAGCCCACCTGCACCACTGAAGGTGTCAAGACCTTCTACTGCAGATACTGCGACATCACCAAGACCGAGGCCATTGCTTCCAACGGCAAGCACAGCTACGGTGAGGGTGTTGTAACCGCTCCGACTTGTACTGAGGCAGGCTTTACGACCTACACCTGCAGTGCCTGCGGCGACAGCTACACCGACAGCGAGATTCCGGCACTCGAGCACAGCTACGGTGAGGGTGTTGTAACTGCTCCGACCTGTACCGAGGCAGGCTTTACGACCTACACCTGCAGTGCCTGCGGCGAGAGCTACACCGACAGCGAGATTCCGGCACTCGAGCACAGCTACGGTGAGGGTGTTGTGACCGCTCCGACCTGTACCGAGGCAGGCTTTACGACCTACACCTGCAGTGCCTGCGGCGAGAGCTACACCGACAGTGAGATTCCGGCACTCGAGCACAGCTTCGATGAGGGTGTTGTGACCGCTCCGACCTGTACCGAGGCAGGTTTCACCACCTACACCTGCGGCGCCTGCGGCCTGACTGAGGATCGTGATGCTGTGGATGCGCTTGGCCATACCGAGGTCACCGATGCAGCAGTCGAACCGACCTGCACCGAGACCGGCCTGACCGAAGGCAAGCACTGCTCTGCCTGTGGCGAAGTCATCGTTGCACAGGAAACCATCCCCGCTCTCGGCCATAGCTACGAAGAGAACATCACGCTCGAACCGACCTGCACGGAGGAAGGTGTCAAGACCTTCACTTGCACCTGCGGTGATAGCTATACTGAGACCATTGAGGTACTTGACCACAGCTACGAAGAGAGCATCACGCTCGAACCAACCTGTACGGAGGAAGGCGTCAAGACCTTCGCCTGCACCTGCGGCGACAGCTATACCGAAGCCATTGCGGCCCTCGGACATACCGAGATCACCGATGCAGCAGTCGAACCGACCTGCACCGAGATCGGCCTGACCGAAGGCAAGCACTGCGAGGTTTGTGGCGAAACCCTTGTTGCACAGGAAGAAATCCCGGCCCTCGGCCATAGCTACGAAGAGAGCATCACGCTCGAGCCGACCTGCACTGAGAACGGCATCAAGACCTTCACGTGCGCTTGTGGCGAGAGCTACACTGAGGCCATTGAGGCCCTCGGCCATACTGAGATCACCGATGCAGCAGTCGAGCCGACTTGCACCGAGATCGGTCTGACCGAAGGCAAGCACTGCGAGGTCTGCGGTGAAGTCCTCGTTGCGCAGAGCGAGATTGCAGCGACCGGCCATAAGAATATCACTTCAATTCCGGCAGTTAAGCCGACTTGTACCGAGGAGGGCGCGAGCGAGGGCAGACTCTGCACGGACTGCAACACTTACCTGGCAGAGCCGATCACAATCCCGGCACTCGGCCATATCGAGGAAATTGATGCAGCAGTCGAGCCTACCTGCACCGAAAGCGGTTTGAGCGAAGGCAAGCACTGTCTTGCTTGTGGCCAAGTCCTTGTCACTCAGGAGTACATCCCGGCCAAGGGCCACAGCCACGACAACGGTGTTGTTACGAAGGACGCAACCTGCACCGAAGATGGCATCATCACTTTCACCTGCGCTTGCGGTGACACCTATACCGAGATCATAAATGCATTTGGCCATACTGAGGTTGTTACGGAGGCTGTCGAAGCCACTTGTACGACCGACGGCCTGACTGAGGGTATCATGTGCGAGACCTGCGGCCTTGCGATCATTGAGCAGCAGGTGATTCCGGCACTGGGCCACAACGAGATTATTGTCGAGGGCAAGCTCCCGACCTGTACCGAAACTGGCCTGACCGAAGGTAAGCACTGCGATGTCTGCGGCGAAATTCTGGCTGTTCAGATAGAGCTTGCTGCAACCGGCCATAAGAACATCACCATCGTTCCCGCTGTTCCTGCAACCTGTACCGAAGACGGTGCCAGCGAGGGCAGATACTGCAACGACTGCGGCACCTACCCTGCACCTCCCATCGCCATCCCGGCACTTGGTCACCTTGAGGCAATCGACGAAGCTACCGAGCCGACCTGCACGGAAAACGGTTTGAGCGAAGGAAAGCACTGCTCCGTTTGTAAAGAGATCCTCGTGGCGCAGGAGATCATTCCTGCCAAGGGTCACAGTCATGACGAGGGTGTCATCACGAAGGATGCAACCTGCACAGAAGACGGCGTGATCACCTACACCTGTGCTTGCGGCGATACCTACACCGAAGCGATCGATGCACTCGGCCACATCGAGATCCCGCTCGAGGCGATCGAGCCGACTTGCACTGAAGACGGTCTGTCCGAGGGCATTGTCTGCGAGACCTGCGGTGAGATCATCATCGAGCAGCAGCCGATTGCAGCACTCGGCCACACCGAGATCACCGACGAGGGCAAGGCTCCGACCTGCCTTGAGACCGGTTTGAGCGAAGGCAAGCACTGCGAAGTCTGTGGAGAAGTCCTCACTGCGCAGGAAGAGATCCCTGCACTGGGCCATAGCTACGAAGAGAGCATCATTACTCAGGCAACCTGCACCGAAGCAGGCGAGAAGGTATATACCTGCGTCTGCGGCGAGAGCTACACCGAACAGATCCCGATGCTCGGCCACAAGATCTACTATGTTGCCGAACAGCCTGCTACCTGCACTGAAAGCGGTCTGGATTCGCACTACAGATGCGAGAATTGCCAGCTTTACTTCGGTGACGAGTTGGGTGCATTCGACATTCCCGTTGACTATCTGTTCCTTGAAGCCCTTGGCCACAGCTACACCTACACGAACAACGGCGAGAACCACACTGTCGGCTGCGCAAATTGCGACGACTCCGCAACGGAAGATCACACCTACGTAGATGGCAAGTGCATCTGCGGCGCAGAAGAGGTCACCGAACCCACCAAGGAATTCGTCGAGACCCTAAAGCCCAGCATGAGCATTGTTGTCGGTGCGGAAATGAGCGTAGCCTTCACCGTTCCCAACGCACTCGTTGGCAAGTATGAGAGCTTCTACCTCGTTGTCGAGAAGGATATGGTCGGCGCAGAGCCCAAGACCGTTACCTTCGGCTACGGCGAAGGCCAGACTGCCCTGACCCCGATGCCCAATGCAACAAATCCGTTCCTGCACAATGCAAGCTTCACCGGCCTGACCGCAAAGGAAATGGGCGACGAAATCAGAGCAACGCTGTACTGCGTGGATGCAGACGGCAACATCTTCTACGGCCCGACGCAGGCTGACTCCGTCAAGGATTACCTGATGAGAGGCCTGGATCTGGCAACCAGCACGGATGCAAAGAAGACCATGTATGTCGATATGCTCCGCTACGGCGCAGTGGCTCAGACCTACTTCCAGTACGACACTGAGAATCTGGTTGACGCTGACCTGACCGAGGCTCACATGGCATATGCCACCACCGAGATTCCCGAGGCAGTTGACGGCTCTAAGTCCGAGGGCAACATTGGTAAGCTGAACACCAGCGTTGTTCTGAAGGCAAGAGTTACCCTGACGCTGTCCTTCCTGAAGCCCGGCGCAAACATTGCAAACATGAAGTTTGTTGTGAAGGATATCGACGGCGCTGTGATTAAGGAGCTGCCTGCCTACAACCTCAACCCCGTTATGGTCGCAGCTGACTTTGACGATGTTGGTGCAAAGCAGATGAGAAGACTTGTCACCATCACTCTCTACGAAGGCGACACTGCCATCACGGACACTGTGACCTGGAGCGTTGAGAGCTATGTAGCATCCGTCCGTGCAAACAGCACCGACGCAGGCCAGATCGATCTGGTCAACGCAATGCTCACCTATGGTGACGCAGTTGCTGCCTACATGGCAACCCAATAAAAACCGAAGACCCGGGATAGGCATTCGCCTATCCCGGGTTTCATTTGTAGCATGCAACTGATCAAGTCATAACTCGAGCCTACAGAAGGAATCCTATTTCTTATCATAAAAAGTTTTTGACACATAAAATCGACTTGCGTTTGCATTTTTGTTTGCAAAATTTGTCAAAATCGGGTATAATAAAATCAAGAAATTTCAAGTGAGGTTCCTTATGGAAAAATTCAAGATGGTGGCCCCGTGCTTGTTTGGCCTGGAGGGCTTGGTCGGCGATGAACTGCGCCGCATGAGCTTTGAAAATGTCCGTGTAGAGGATCGACGTGTTTTTTTTGAGGGGGATGCTGCTGCCATGGCCAAGGCGAATATTTGCCTGCGAATGGCCGAGCGTGTGATGATCCTGATGGCTCGTTTTGAGGCTCGTAGCTTTGAGGAGTTGTATCAAGGTGTGAAGGCGATTCCTCTGGAGCGTTTTATCCCGAAGGAGGGCGCATTCCCAGTCAAAGGATATAGCTTGGATTCGCAGCTTCATTCTGTGCCTGACTGCCAATCGATCGTCAAAAAGGCTGCTGTGGACCGCTTGGGTGCGAAATATGGCCTGACGTGGTTGCCCGAAACGGGCCAGACCTACCAGATTCGCTTTTCTATCATGAAGGATGTTGTCGAGGTTTTTTTGGACACCTCAGGCGCAAGTCTGCACAAGCGAGGATACCGCGCCGTTGGCAACGAGGCACCACTGCATGAGACGCTTGCGGCTGCTTTGGTCAATCTTTCTCGTTACCGTGGCCGTGATTTTTTCTTTGATCCGTTCTGCGGTTCGGGGACCATCGTGATCGAGGCAGCTTTGGCGGCGCTGAACCGCGCACCGGGACTGAACCGTGATTTTGCAGCGCAAAAGTGGGATTTTGTTCCGCAGGAAGTGTGGACGCAGGCACGAGAAGAGGCGAAGGACCACGAATTCCATGGCGAATATCGAATTTTAGGTACGGATATCGATCCAGCCAGCCTTTCTATTGCCATTGCCAATGCCAAAAAGGCTGGTGTGAGCAAGTATATCGAGTTCCGCGAGGCTGATGCGACCAAAATCAGCCTGCCGAGCGACCGTGGCGTGATCGTGTGCAATCCGCCTTATGGCGAGCGCATGATGGAGCAACGCGCAGCGCAGCAGCTGATGCGACAGTTCGGCCGACATCTGAAGTTTGCCGACGGCTGGAAAAAGTATATCATTACCTCCGAGGCAGAATTTGAACATTATTTCGGCAAGCAGGCGACAAAAAAGCGCAAGCTCTACAACGGAAGATTGCAGTGTAATGTTTATATGTACTTTTGAGGTGAGAGAGAATGAAGCACCTTTTTATCATCAATCCTGCTGCAGGAAAATATGACCACACGGGCGAATACTCACAGAAGATCCGCGAGGCTTGCGAGAAACGCTGCCTGGCATATGAGATTCTGGTTTCGCGGGCACCCGGCGATTGCACCAAGATCGCGCAGGCTGCCGCTGCGACGGGAGACCCCGTGCGCATCTATGCCTGCGGCGGCGATGGCACGCTCAATGAAGTCGTTAACGGTGTGGCCGGCTACATGAACGCAGCCGTGACCAATTTCCCCTGCGGTAGCGGAAACGATTTTATTAAGATCTTTTCTGATCCGTCAGCCTTCCGTGATTGTGGCCGCTTGCTGGACGGTGATATCGCGACCTTCGATTTGATCCGCTGTCAACGCGACCATTATTCCATCAACATTTGCTCCATGGGCCTCGATGCCCGCGTCGGAACGAATATGAGCAAGTACAAGCGCTTGCCGCTGGTCAGCGGCAAGGGTGCGTATTTGCTCTCTACAGGTGTGAATGTACTCAAGGGCATTGCGGAGCATTATGTCGTTGACATTGACGGAGAGCGTTTTGATGCAGATCAGACACTGATCTGCCTGAGCAACGGCCGCTGGTACGGCGGCGGTTTCAATCCGACACCTGAGGCAGAGCCTGATGACGGACTGATGGATGTGCTCCTGATCAAGAAGGTTTCGAGAGTGACGGTGGCGAAGGTGATTGGCAAGTTCAAGGCCGGCCGCTATGCGGAATTTCCGCAGTACATCCGCCATTTTAAGGCCAAGAAGGTCACCATCGATTGTGACAAGAGAAGCGAGATCAATCTGGATGGAGAACTGCTGATGGCAAAGAAGGCCATCTTCGAGCTGGTACCGCAGGCGATCCGATTCATCTACCCGAAGGGTCTGACATACCATACAAAAAAGGTGTGAGGAATTTCCCCACACCTTCCAGCGTGTCAAAAAGGTCGTCAATCGTCAAAATGCAAATTTTTGGCGGTTGGCGATCTGTGTTCAAATAACCTGTTGCGAACATAACCCTGATATAAGCCTAAAACTTATCCAATGCTTGCTGCACAAGGCATTTTGACTTACATCGCAAACCGAGCTCTACCGTACCGTCGTACGTCGACGAGCTCGGTTTGCTTGTCTTGCCGACTTTTTGAACGCTGACCGTCTGTCGAAAAACAAGTTTTTCGACAGACGGAAAGGTGCGAGGAAATTCCTTGCACCTTTTTTATTCGGGCAGTTCTCGGTACATTGCGGATGCATCGTCTTTACGGACGGCCTCGGCAACCGCCAAAACCTCAATGGCCACGGTGCGTGTGCCGAAAGCAATGCGGATAATGTCGCCGACCTTCACATCATAGGATGCTTTGGTGGGGCGGTCATTGACCGTCACTCGCGCATTATCGCAGGCCTCATTGGCCACGGTGCGGCGCTTGATCAGGCGGGATACCTTGAGATATTTGTCTAAACGCATTTGTTCACCTCAATAGGCAACGGGACTGCCGGAGCAGTCCCGTTAATCTGTGATTCTTACTTTGCAACAGCGTTCTTCAGAGCAGCGCCTGCCTTGAAAACGGGAGCCTTGCTTGCGGGAATCTCGATGGCTTCCTTGGTCTTGGGGTTGCGGCCCATGCGAGCCTCACGAGCCTTGACCTCGAAGGAGCCGAAACCGACGAGCATAACCTTGTCACCATTGACAAGAGCTTCGGTAACGGAGTCGATGACAGCGGACAGAGCCTTCTCTGCGTCCTTCTTGGACAGACCGGACTTGCCGGCGATCTGAGCAATGAGTTCGGTTTTGTTCATAACAGTACCTCTTTCTAAAAATAATCAATTTTTTCGGGGATGTGCGAAGAACGCACAGAAAAGTCCCGAGATTTTTCGTACCATTAAAATTTACCACATCTTTGGCAAATAAGCAAGTAAAAAATTGCCTTTTTTTAATGAATTCGAAGAATTTTTGCGATTTTTTCACCTTTCGGTAGAAGCAGGCAGTCATCATAGGTGATCGCCTTAAACATAATGACAAGTAACAGGTAAATAGCGGCTGCAATGCCGATGGCACCGAGGCAGCACACAGCGTAGCTTGCCAGATAATTCCACAGCAGGCGGTACACACCGAAGGCGACTGCGCCCATAATAACAGCAGCCAGCGAGCTTCGCCAAAGAGCGGGAACGAGCTTCGGTGGTTCGTCCAGGACACGGCGCATACAGATGACATTGAGCACCATGATGACGAAGAAGCAAACGAAGGTGCCGATGGGCGCACCCAGAATGCCGATGTCGGGATTGCCGACCAAAATGTAATTGACGATGACCTTCAGCACACCGCCTATGAGGGTGTTGATGACGGGCAGAACCATGTGGTTGTGCGCCTGCATGATGGCGGTTGTCATGGTGGTGATGCTGTTGACAAAAACGGTCGGAGCGAGAATGGCCAGGAGCCATGCGGCGATGGTGAGCTTATCTCCATCGTAGCCGCCCAGAAGCGACATGATCGGCTCTGCCATGACCAAAAGACCGACAGCGCACGGGGAGGCAATGAGTGACATGATGCGCAGGGAAGAATCCTGCACCTGCTTGACACCGACACGGTCCTTGCGGGTGAGGTTTGCAGTAATGGCGGGAATGATGGCGGCCGTGATGCAGGGGATGAAGGCGGTCGGGAAGTTAAAGATGGTCTGACAGAAGCTGTAAATGCCCTTGCCGATCTCAGCAGCATCCTGCTTGAGATCTTGCACACCGTCCCACTCGATCTTTGCGATCTCCATGAGTTGGTTCATAACAATGCCGTCACCCTCGGCAGCTGACAGGAGTCGACGCACAACGGTCATGCTGTCGAGCAGGTTGATCAGCTGCAGGCCGGCCGCACCGATGGTAATGGGCACGGCGATAGCGAGCAGCTGTCTGGTCGTTTCACGATAGGAGATGGGTGTTCCACCGAGGGAGTCGATGTTCTTCTGATTCCGACGATGCTTGATGTAGACATACAGCGCAGCAAATCCGGCACCGATGGAGATGCCGGCGATGGTTGCGCCGGAGGAGTAGGCCTCGCTGCCGGTCATGCGCATCACCAAATAGGCGAAAGCCAAACCCAAAAACAGCTTGCCTGCGGCCTCGATAACCTGGCTGACAGCGGTGGGAGTCATATTACCCTGACCCTGGAAATAGCCGCGGCAGGCAGAGGTGAAGCAGATAAATACAACGGCCGGACCCAGCGCAAAGATGGAGTAGGAGGCATTGGGTGTGCCCATCATATTGGCCAGAATGTTCGGCAGGATCATCATGGCACCCGTGCCGATCAGACCGATGATCATATAGGCTGACAGGGCAGTTTTGAAGATGCGCTGCATCTGCTTGCCATTTCCGAGCGTATGTGCTTCAGAAACCATACGGCTCATAGCAACGGGCAGACCCGTCGTGGAGATGACGAGCAGAACGGTGTAAATATCATAGGCAGCGGTAAAATATGCGAAGCCTTTTTCACCGATGAAGGCATTGAGCGGAATCTTGTAAAACATTCCGATGACCTTGACGATGATAGTTGACAGCGACAAGATCGCCGCACCGGTCAAGAAATTCTGCGATGTTGAGCGTTTCTGTTCCAAAATTATCCTTCCTTATCCGTAAACATTTTCGGCATGACATATTCTGCCAGCTCCTTGACCACGCCCTCTAAGTCGATGGTCGGATACTTGCCTGCAGAATAGAGGATCTTGCCACGCACCATGGTCATGACGACATCGTTTCCTCTGACGCAGTAGGCCAAATGGCTCATCACATTGTGACAGGGCATCAGATGCGGCTGGGTGAAATCGAGCAGGATCAGATCGGCATCCATTCCGATCTTGATCATGCCGCACTCGGCTTCGCGGTGCTGTGCCCTTGCACCGCAGACTGTGGCCATCATCAAAACTGCCTGCGCAGGCAGGGCTTTGGGATCGAGCGAGGCACCCTTGGCCATCATTGTGGCGGCCTTGATCTCCTCGAACATATCCAGATTGTTGTTCGAAGCGTTGGAGTCTGTGCCCAGCGCGACATTCATACCGGCGCGGATCATATCCTGCACCTTGGCACAGCCTGAGGCCAGCTTCAGGTTCGAAACGGGGCAGTGGACAGCGCTGACCTTGCGCTTGGCAAGCAGCTGCATATCCTCAGGTTCGAGCCATACGCAATGCGCTGCGATGCTCGGCACGGCGAAGACGTTGTGACAGTCGAGGCTCTGCGCCGGGGTCAGACCGTTGCGATCCTTGCTGCCCTCGTGCTCCTGCTGCGTTTCCGACAGATGCACGTGCATGGAAAGACCTTCGTTGATGGCGTATTCGCTCACGGCATCCCACACGCGGTGATCGGAGGTGTACTCACCGTGGATCGAAGCTTCGATTTTGATGCGGCCGTTGTCATAGCCGTGCCACTTCTTGTGCAGGGCAACGGCTTCCTGACAGCGGGTATCCTTTTCAAAGTCAAATTCCTCACCGAAGAAGGTGATGGCGCGGGAGACATTGGCCTTGATGCCACTTTCTGCCACAGCCTCGCAGACCTCGTCGCAGAAGTAGTACATATCCGAGACTGAGGTCGTGCCGAATCGCAGACACTCGGCAATCGACAGTAGGGTAGCGGCCTTGACGCAGCGTCCGTCGAGACGATCCTCGCGGGGGAAGATGTGCTCGTTGAGCCAGACATCCAGTGCGACATCGTCGGCATAGCCGCGCAGAGGCGACATGGCCAGATGGGTGTGGCAGTTGATCAGACCCGGCATGAGTACCATGCCCTCGCCGTTGATGATCTGCTTGGGTGGTTCTTCCGGCGGCTGCTTGGACAGATAGCTGATTTTGCCGTCGGTCACACCGACAAAGGCAGAGAAGAGAACATTGAGCTCCTCATCCATCGTCACAACGGTGACATTCGAAAATAATGTATCCATAAAAAATCCTTCCATTGGAAAATTATCATTGTTTGCGAGTAAATTCCGATTTATCGCCCTGATTTCGTATCTCGTTGTAGGGTAGGGGTATGCCCCTGCCGGCGGAAATCGCTACGATTTCGCCGGTAGCTACTGCGAATACAGGTTTGTTTCTGCCGGTTGAGGCATGCCTCAACCCTACCGTGGCTGTGCAACAGCAGACAGCGAAATCGGAATTGGCATCGTGGTCAGAGCAAGGAGAAGATCTCGGATTTTTGCTTCAAAAGATCGTCAATGCGTTCGATATATTGCTGCGGGAACTTGGGGTTATGGAAGCGCTCGAGCCGTCCGTCGGGCAGGTTGACCTTCGTCATCGCACCACCGCCGAGAGATAGAATCGAATGCATTTCCTCCATCATATAAATGTTATATATCCCCTCAAATCCGTCTTTGCACCAGCCGATATTTTCGAAGCTGCCCGACATATATTTCTGCCGATACAGATAATACGGGCGGTAGCCTGCTGCACGCAGTGCCGTTTCGGCCTCGTTGAGCATGGTGCGAACCTGCTCAGCAGTGGGAAGTCCCATTCTTGCGTAGTACAGCTCAGCGCCCTTTTTCATTGCCAGCGTATGTACGGTGATGTTGCTGGGGGACAGGTCGATGACCTTGCGCAGCGAGGCGGCAAAGGATCTTTCGTCCTCGCCGGGCAGACCTGCGATCAGATCCATATTGATACCCTCGAAGCCTGCCTGTACCGCGGCTTGATAGGCCATGATTGTTTGCTCACTTGTGTGGCGACGGCCGATCGTCTGCAGTACCGCGTCGCTCATCGTCTGCGGATTGATGCTCATGCGGTCGCAGCCGAAGGAACGGATCAGTTGCAGCTTTTTAAGGTCGAGCGTGTCGGGCCTGCCGCCCTCCACGGTATATTCTATCAGATTTGTCAAGTCAAAATGCGCAGAAATCGCCTGCATGAGGCGGCGCATTTGCTCAGTGGAAAGCGTTGTGGGAGTACCGCCGCCGATGTAGAGCGTGCGGATGCGCTTGTCTGAGGCTTTCAAGCGTCTGCCGACCTCCTCGATCTCGCGCTCCAGGCAATCCAGAAAGGCCGGCAAGAATTTACCGGCCTTTTCAATCCCGGCTGACACGAAGCTGCAATAAATGCACCTTGTCGGGCAGAAGGGGATGCCGATATAGACCGAGATATCGTTCTGCTCCAGCAGACTTGCTGCCTTGATAGTAGCGCTGGAGCATTCTGCGCACAGCCTGCTCCGCTCGGGCGAGACATGGTAGGTCTGTTCGAGCCGTTTTTGCGCCTCCTGCGCAGAAGCACCGCCGAGCATATATTTGGTGGTGAGCTTGCTCGGGCGGACACCCGACAAAGAACCCCAATCCGGCGGTGTTCTGAGCTGCATGGCCGCATCGTAATAAGCGTTTTGCAGCAGCATCCGCCGTTTGGGCACATCCGCTTCGGCAAGGCGCATACGGCGCATAGCGGTTGCGGTCTTACCGTTTAGAGTGATCTTGGCTGTGGCGGTGAGCCAGAGAGCTCCCTGCGAGAGTCGTGAAATTGCACCATCGCCGCGAAACGGCTTTTCGCTCGGCTCCATCGGCTCATCGGGGAACAGAACAAGCTGCAATTGTTCGATTGCAT
This sequence comes from Oscillospiraceae bacterium, assembly GCA_015067565.1. Classification (GTDB taxonomy): domain Bacteria; phylum Bacillota; class Clostridia; order Oscillospirales; family Oscillospiraceae; genus JAZOXB01. The sequence goes on from SVMF01000005.1 coordinate 47,851, forward strand.
AACGGTCGTCATGACCGGACAGATACAGCCTCATACAAAACTCCTTAAAAACGGATTGGTTCTGCGCTCTGTGGTCAGAGTCGTCTTTGGCCCGTGGCCGGGATAAACGGTCAGGTCATCGTCGATGTCAGAAAGGCGCTTGAGGCTCTTTCGCATATCGCTCGGGGAGCTTGCGGGGAAATCCGTACGGCCGCACGAGCCTTCAAAGAGGGTATCGCCGGAGAACAGCAGCTTGCCGCATTGCAAGCAGACGCTGCCGGGTGTGTGGCCGGGTGTGTGCAGCACCTTGAACTCCATCGAGCCAACGCGTACGATATCGCCGTCGTCATAGTGATCTGTGAAATAGATGCACTCCTGCGTCATGACCATAGGCAGGGCAGCCTCGCCTGCGTGGATATAGACCTTGCAGCCGGTTTGCTCTGCGATTGGACGAACTGCGCCGACATGGTCGAAATGGCCATGTGTCAGCAGGATCGCGCCTATCTTAAGATCCTCGGCGGCGCTCAAAATGCGTTCGGCCTCGTAGCCGGGGTCGATGATGACACAGGTTCCGTCATCGTCGGCCAAAAGATAGGTATTGGTCTGATATAGACCTAAGGTCAGGGTTTTGATCTTCATAGCCTTCTCCTACATCAGCTCGTCGGTGTCTAACACAATGGTTACAGGGCCGTCGTTGATCGACGCGACCTGCATATCTGCGCCGAATTGGCCGTGCTGCGGGGCAAAGCCCCGATTCCGACACTCGTTCAAAAATTGCTCATACAGCGGGATGGCGATGTCTGGGCCACCCGCACCGATGAAGCTCGGGCGTCTGCCGTGACGGCAATCGGCAAAGAGGGTGAACTGGCTGACGACCAGGACATTGCCCTCTACATCGCTCAGAGAACGGTTCATTTTGCCGTTTTCATCTTCGAAAATACGCAATCCCAAAATTTTATCCGCCAATTTCGCACAATGTGCAGCAGTATCCGTCGGTGCGACTCCGAGCAGGATCAAAAGTCCGTGCTCAATGGCGCCGTGGGTAGTTCCTTCGATCTTCACCGATGCGCTCTTGACGCGCGTAACGACCGCGCGCATCAGTTCTGTCCTCTGCGCACATCGACTACACCGTCGATCTGACGGATGCGTGTGCGGATGGTTTCCAGCTCCTGCACATTGCAAACCTCGAAGGTTGCGATGATGCGAGCTTTGCCGCTCGGCAGTTCTCGGCCGTTGATCTCGCTGACCTTGACCTTGGCGGCATTCAGGCAGCCGACGATGTCGAGCAGAATGCCGGTACGGTCGTTGGCATCGATCTCGAAGGTGGTCGAGAACGGTTTGTTCTCGGCGGCATACCACGAGACCCTGACCCAACGGGCGGCCTGCTCGGGATCGTTTTTGGTAACATTGCGGCAGTCAGCGCGGTGGACGCTGACACCGTAACCCTTGGTGATGAAGCCGATGATGTCATCGCCGGGGACGGGAGTGCAGCAACGCGAGAACTTGATCATGCACGAGTCAATATCCTCGACAATGACACCCGAATCACGGTGGCGGTTGGGCTTGGCGGGAATCGGTTCGGCAGGCTTTGCCGTTTCCTTCGGTTGCTCCTTGGGCTGTTTGGCGGCCTTGGCCAGGTCGTCACGGATTCGGCCGATGGCTTTGACGGCGGTCAAACCGCCGTAGCCGATGGCGGCATACATATCCTCCAGCTCATCAAAGGAGAGCTTCTTGAGCAGCACTGCCAAAAGCTCGTCGTCCTGCAGAATGCTCGTCTGGAAGCCATTTCTGCGCAGCTCGGCTTCGAAGCTGGCTTTGCCGTGGGCGACATTTTCTTCTCGTTTTTCCTTCTTGAACCACTGCTTGATCTTCGTTCTGGCTTGGTTGCTGTTGCAGATCTTCAGCCAGTCACGGCTCGGACCCTTGGCGGATTTTGAGGTCAGAACCTCGACGATGTCGCCGTTGCGGAGCTTCTGATCGTATGATGCGATACGGTTGTTGACCTTTGCGCCAACCATGGAGTTACCGACGCCGGAGTGAATGGCATAGGCAAAGTCGATCGGTGTGGAGCCACGGGGAAGGCTCATGACTTTGCCCTTGGGCGTGAAGACGAAGACCTCGTCATCATACATATCGATCTTGAGTGAGTGGATGTAATCCTCAGCGTCGGTCTCCTGCTGGCTTTCAAGCAGACGACGCACCCATTCAAAATCATTCTCCGAGCCGCCTGCGATGCCCTCTTTGTACTTCCAGTGTGCGGCGATGCCGTATTCTGCGGTCTCGTGCATCTGCCAGGTGCGGATCTGCACCTCGAAGGGGATGCCTTGCTGACCGATGACGGTGGTGTGCAGACTCTGGTACATGTTGGGTTTGGGGGTGGAGATGTAATCCTTGAAACGACCCGGAACAAGGTTGAACAGGTCGTGAATATGACCTAAGACATTGTAGCAATCAGGGATCGAGTCGACCAGGACACGGAAGGCATACATATCGTATAGCTCGTCGATGCTCTTGCCTTGCATCCGCATCTTGCGGTAGATGGAGTATACGTGCTTGATGCGGCCGTAGATGGCTCCATGGATGCCGACGGAGGACAGACGGGTGGCAATTTTGGACTGGATCTCCTTCATGAAGGAATCGGCCTCGCTCTGGTGCTCGTCAACATAGTCAATGATGGCATCGTAGCCTGCGGGATCGAGGTATTTTAAGCTGGTGTCCTCCAGCTCCCACTTGATCTTCTGCATACCAAGACGGTGCGCCAGTGGCGCATAGATGTCCATGGTCTCCCGGGATTTGGAGATCTGCTTTGCAGGGGTCTGGTATTCCATGGTACGGGTGTTGTGCAGGCGGTCGCAGATCTTGATGAGCACAACACGGATATCCTTGCTCATGGCCAGGAACATCTTGCGCAGATTTTCCATCTGCTGCTCTTCCAAAGTGGAATATTCCACACGGGTCAGCTTGGTAACGCCTTCGACCAGCTCTGCTACTGCATGGCCGAAGAGTTTTGCGATATCGTCGTGGGTCGAGTCGGTGTCCTCGATGCAATCGTGCAGGATCGCACCCAAAATTGCATCCGTGTCCAGTCCGATCTCAGTGACGATCTCGGCTACGGCCAGCGGATGGATGATGTACGGGGAGCCGTCTTTTCTTTTCTGATCTTTGTGTTTTTCGCGTGCGTATTGCACGGCACGGTCGATGCGCTCGACATCCACCTGCACATTGCGCTGCTGAATGGTACGCATCAGACTTTCATAACGTTCGGAAAAGGTTTCCATTCAATCACCTCTCAGGGTCTGATATAGTCGACTATTTTCCAGGGGGTTTTTCTTGCTGTTGGGCAGTACTCGGAGCTGCACGCTGTAGTGATCGCGGCACACGAAGAGCAGACCGAGCTCGGAAAGGATGTCGAGGCAGACAAGAATGCGTCGTATGGGGCAATTCTCCTGCTGCGCGATGGCAATGCAGAGCTCCTCGGTGGGGCTGTGCAGCAGCGTGCCGGCCGGGGCGAGCTTGGTCAGATAGCGCCACACAGCAGTTACATCCGACCGGCGTATGGACAGGGATTCGCGCTCGGCCTCAGTAAGTTGCTTTCCACAGCAGTAGCTGTCATATAATTCGGAAACGGCGCTCCTCCGCAGATCCAGTAAATTGAGCTGGATGGAGCGGACACCGTGATATTCGTTGATGTTCAAATGAAAGGCGACATCGAGATGATCCCCGATGGCAATTTGCTTGGCAAGGCTGCCGGCACCGAAGAAGATGGCATGTACGGGTGCGGTATCTTCTACGCGCAGGCGCAGACGCAAATGTCTGCCGCCGCCGATGGCACTCACGCGCTCGACGACCGCAGCGCTTAGACAGAACACTGGCTTTGCACAGCCGGTACCGCTCGGTTCGAGCTGACCGAGGGCATCGACATTTTGCTCCGTCAGCAGACGACCCGTGATCTCACAGTCGATTTGAAGCGATTTTTTGCCTTGCGTCGAGGAAAAATAGTGTTCGACGCGTTGGTTGATGCCGCGACGGAATGCATCGATATGCTGACGCAGAATGGTGAAGCCTGCGGCAAGCTCATGTCCGCCATAGCCGACGAGCAGGTCAGACAGCTCCCGAAGTGCGCCAAAGAGGTTGAAGCCGCCGTAGGAACGGCTCGAGGCCTTGCCGTGCTCGCCATTGAGGCAAATCAGAAAGGTCGGCAGGCAGTATTCCTCGCACAATCTCGAGGCTACGATGCCGACAACGCCCTGATGCCAGTCATTTCCGGCCAGCACGATGGCATGCTTGGGGGGCGATTTCTTGAGCTGTGCCATGGCCTGACGATAGATCTCTGTCTCAATCGCCTGACGCTCCTTGTTCAGCTTGCAGAGCATCTGGGCAAGCTCCTGCGCCTTTTTTGGATTGTCGGTCAAAAACAGCTCCACGGCCAGAAGTGCGTGCTCCATACGGCCTGCGGCATTGATCCTCGGTGCGAGCACATAGCCGATGGTCGATGCAGTGATCGGCTTGTCGGAGCACTCGCAGGCCTCGATCAGGGCACGGATGCCTAAACGGCGCGGCTGCTGCAGCGCATCGAGGCCACGCACGACCAGGTTGCGGTTTTCGCCTGTCAGGGGCATCACATCGGCAATGGTTCCAAGACAGAAGAGGTCACAGTATTCCTGCGCCACACGCTCCTGATCGCCTTCCAGGGCAGAGACCAGCTTGAAGGCAATGCCCACACCGCACAGACCGGTGTGCGGATATGTACGGTCGGGGCGATGTGGATCGATGACGGCAGCAGCCTGTGGAAGCTGCTCTTTACACTCGTGGTGGTCAGTGATGACCAGCGTGATGCCGAGCTTTTTGCAAAGCTCAGCCTCTTCCACGGCGGTAATGCCGCAGTCGACCGTGATGATCAGGCGCACACCCTGCGCATGGAGCTGTTCGATGGCGGTCGGATTTAGGCCGTAGCCCTCCTCCATGCGCCCGGGGATGTGCGCAAGACATCTTGCGCCACGTCTGCGCAGATATTCGGTCAAAAGACAGGTGGCGGTGATGCCGTCGACATCATAGTCACCGAAGATTGCCATGCAGACATCTTCTGCAATGGCCTTTTCGATGATCTTTACCGCCTGCGCCATCTCCTTCATCTCAAACGGATCGATAAGCGGCGCGTCGGTTTGCAGCAAGGCTTGCACCTGAGATGGTGCTTCATAGCCTCGCGCACTCAGAACTCGTGCGGTCAGTTCTCCATAGCCACATTGCTGCAGCGATGCGACCGCCTCGGCACGATACGAGGCGATCTCCCAGGTTCCATACTTCACAAGCGACACTTCCCAAAAATCTTTTTCTTTTTATTATAACAAATAATCTTGCGGTACACAATAGAATATAAAGAAAAAGTCTGCTTCGGAGGAAAAAATTATGCGCTATGTTCGGTCGATTGCGGTGTGCGTGACGGTTTTTGTGCTGCTTGGCGGTTTTCTGTTCTGGAATAATTTTGTGATACAGACGGAAGAAACCAAAATCACGCTCGAAAGCTTGCCAGAAGCATTCAATGATCTGCGTATCGTCTTGTTGACCGACCTGCACGGACGGGAATTTGAACGGGACAATAGCTACCTTTTGCAGCAGGTACGTGCGGCTGCGCCGGAGCTTATTTGCGTGAGTGGAGACCTTTTTGACCTGCAGACGGAGATGGGTGACATTTACTTGCTGCTCTCGCAGCTGACAATCATTGCGCCGACCTATTATGTGACGGGAAACCACGAGTGGCAGGTGGACGATTTGCCGTCTGTTTTGCAACGCATGGAGCAATGTGGGGTGACGGTTTTGCGGAATGAGTATGTAATCCTACGCAGAGGGGACGAGCGCCTGATCCTGGCCGGAGTGGATGATCCCTGCGGTCCGAAGGATCAAAAATCGCCTGAGGAGCTGGTCCGCCAAATTCGCGCGGCCGAGGGAGAAGATGCGTGTATCGTCATGCTATGTCACCGCAACGACGGCTTGGAAACCTGGGCGCAGCTTGGGGTGGATCTTGTTTTGAGCGGCCATTGCCACGGTGGGGTGGTGCGGTTGCCGTATGTCGGTGGTGTGTTTGGCACAAAACGGGAACTGTTTCCGGCATTTTCCGCCGGACTTTACCGTGAAAACAGCACGCAGCTCTACGTCAGCAGGGGACTGGGCTACACCAATGTGCGCCTGCGTTTGTTCAATCGACCGCACCTTCCCGTGCTGAGACTCGTAAACAATTCGTGAACAATTGCAATTCAGACTTGTAAAATAGCAACACTTCGCTATAATGGTTACAGGTGATGATTATGTTTCGACGCATCGGCAATACCATTCGCCGATTCATGTATGGCCGCTACGGCTCGGATCAACTCAATACGACCCTGTTTGTCACGGCGCTGGTTTTGAGTGTGACCAACAGCATTCTGTCTGTGATCTTCTACCGCACAGTGGCGATGTCGATCATAGCACCGATCTTGTCGTTACTGATCTACGGGTTGCTGTTTTATCAGTTGTTCCGGACGTTCTCGCGCAATATTTACCGGCGCAGACGGGAGAATCAGCGCTTTTTGAGCTTCTGGCGTCGGCTGAAGGACCGCAACCATCGCTATTTCCGCTGCCCGCAGTGTCGGCAGACGGTGCGCGTGCCGAAGAACAGAGGAAAGATCAACATCCGCTGCCCAAAATGCGGCGAAAAATTCATCAAGAAGACATAAAATGCCCCCTGCGGAGTCTGTATTGCCCCATTTTGTGTAGACAGTACAAAAAGTCTCCGATCGTCAAAATGCCCCCCACGGAGTCCGTGGAGGGCATTTTGTATTACTTTCTGGTGAAGGTCCAGGGCATCGGTACACCGTAGCGTGCCATCTCGGCCAGGGCGGAACCGCGTGTGGTATCGGATGCGTCGAGAAGCATGGTATCGCCGTCGATGGAGAAGATTGCATAATCGTTATCATCGAAGCTGCCTTTTTCATCGAGGTAGAGCTTTTCGCCCTCCACCTTGAACTTAGCCTTCATGTCCAGGTTTTTGCCGAGCAGGCTTTCAACATCAAGGGAGGAGGCCAGCGACTGTGCAAGATACGAACGCATATCCATGCCGACCTGAGACTGGAACTGCGCATCGACTGTGGCCTTGTCCATGCCCTGTGCTTCGTACTGTGCATAGGTCTGATCAGCCGTGATGTCGACGATGACCTCGACAAAGTCAGCAAAGGTTTCATTCAGCTTTTCTTCGTCAAACTTCATCGTGCAGGTGCCATCCTCTTCGAAGATCATGACGAGGTCGAATACGAAGTGGAGACGGTCAGCGTAGGCGGTCATATCCATGCTCTCGCCGAGTTGGCTCACGAGCGTCTGGGTCATATCCATCGGCATGACCCATTCGCCAAGGAGGGGATGTGCGGGATCAATGGCGGCGACAGGTTCGGTAGTGGGCTCGGTGGTGGGCGCCTCGGTCGTTGGCTCTTCGGCGGTGGGTGCCTCGGTCGTCGGTGCCTCGGTCGTCGGCTCTTCGGTGGTGGGAGCCTCAGTGGTGGCCGGCGCTTCCTTCTTTTCCTCACCGGCGCAGGCTGCGAAGGTCAGAAGCATGCACACAACGAGCGTGATTGCGAACAGAGATTTCCAAAGTTTCATTTTCATGTTTCCTTTCTTTTTGAGATAGCAGAAATATACCACACCCATTGACGTTTGTCAATCTTAAACGGAAGTTTTTTTGTCTTGCAAAACAGCGAGAAAAATGGTAGAATAAGATATTAAAATTACAATGGGAGGAATCTCCTTTGGAAACGAAAACCACCGTGATCACTGCCGAGCAGTGGAAGCAGCAGGAGCTGCTTTGCGACAAAATAAAACAGTATTGGAACGAGCAGAACATCAAGCCTCTGGCCTTTGTCGATACCTACGGCTGCCAGCAAAATGAGGCCGATTCTGAGCGGATCCGCGGTATGCTGCAGGCCTCGGGCTACACCATGACCGACACCGAGGAGGGGGCGGACATCATTGTCTTGAACACCTGCGCCATCCGCGAGCATGCCGAGCAGCGTGTTTTCGGTAACGTCGGTGCGCTGACGCACACCAAGCGCCGCCACCCGAGACAGAAGATTTTTTTATGCGGCTGCATGATGGGACAACCGAAGGTCTCTGAGCGCATCAAGCACTCGTACCCCTATGTGGACGGCGTGTTTTCTACACACCATCTGTGGCAGTTCCCGTCACTTTTGTGGCGCGTTCTGACCGTTGGAAAGCGTGTGTTTGCTGTGGAGGATGAGGCAGGTTCGATCTGCGAGGGCATCCCCGTGCTGCGCACCAACGAGCTCAAGGGCTGGGTCAGTATCATGTATGGCTGCAACAATTTCTGCTCGTACTGCATCGTGCCCTATGTCCGCGGCCGCGAGAGAAGCCGTCGTCCCGAGGTGATCTTGGACGAATGCCGTGAGCTGATCGCTAAGGGCTATAAGGAAATTACCCTGCTCGGCCAGAATGTCAACTCCTACGGCAAGGATCTGGGGTTGGGTGTGGATTTTGCCGATTTGATGGCGCAGGTTGCCTCTCTGGAGGGTGATTTCCGCCTGCGCTTTATGACCTCGCATCCGAAGGATGCCAGCCGCAAGCTCTTTGACACGATCGCAAAATACCCCAAGATCTGCAAGCAGTTTCACCTTCCGTTCCAGTCGGGCAACGACCGCGTTTTGAAGGTGATGAATCGCCGATACACGGCAGGACAGTATCTGGAGCTGGTCGAATACGGCCGAAGCCTGATGCCCGATCTGGTTCTGACCAGCGATGTGATCGTCGGCTTCCCCGGGGAGACCGAGGAGGAATTCGAAGATACCCTGAAGCTGATCGAGAAGGTGCGCTATGACGCACTGTTTACCTTCATTTTCTCCCCGAGAGGCGGAACCCCGGCCGCACAGATGGACGATCCGGCCACCAAGGAGGAGAAAAATGCCCGTTTCGACCGCCTTTTGGCACTGCAAAACCGCATTTCCGAGGAGAAGCACCGCACCTATATTGGCACTGTGCAGCACGTTCTGGTTGATGGCCGTGATGGACAGATGCTGACATCAAGAACCGATGGCGGCCGATTGGTGCGCTTTGCCGGTGACGATGCACTCATTGGACAGTTTGTCGATGTGCGCATTACCGATTGCACGACCTGGAGCCTGATGGGTGAGTTGAACAGATAAAAGGAGAGATTGCCATGTCAGAATTGACGCCGATGATGCGGCAATATATGGATATCAAGCAGCGCTATCCCGATTGTATGCTTTTTTTCCGCCTCGGAGATTTTTACGAGATGTTTTCCGACGATGCGCGGATCGCGTCGAAGGAGCTGGACTTGACGCTGACGACGAGAGACCGTGGCAAGGAAAAGCAGGAGCAGACCCCTATGTGCGGTGTGCCGTATCACTCTGCTGAGAGCTACATTGCCCGTTTGGTGCAGCGTGGTTACAAGGTTGCCATCTGCGAGCAGATGGAGGATCCGGCCACGGCCAAGGGCCTTGTCAAGCGTGACATCACACGCATTGTAACCCCCGGTACCGTGGTGGAAAGCTCGATGTTAGATGAGAGCAAGAACAATTATTATGCCTGCGTGTTTTCTGAAGGTGAGAGCTACGGCCTGAGCTTCTGCGACATCTCCACGGGTGCTTTCTATGTCACGCTCGTGCAGGGGACCGACCATGCGATCGCCGAGCTCGGACGCTTTTCTCCGGCTGAGGTGTTGCGCGGCGGCGCAGCGGCGGAGAAGACGGAGCTGACTGAGGCCCTGCGGGAGCGCCTGAGCTGTTGCTCGGGTGTGGGTGCAGAGGAATTGTTCGACACGGAAGAGACGAAGAAATTGACTGAGAATCAGTTTGGCAAGACGGTTTCACAGCTTGGCATTGCGGCGCACAGCGTGATCTGGCGCAGTGCGGGTGCCCTGCTTCGCACCCTTGCAGAGCTGCAGAAGGTCAGCCTGACGCACCTGCAGACGCTGGAATTTTATGTCAGCGGCCGCTTTATGGAGCTGGATCTGACGGCACGCCGAAATCTGGAGCTGACCGAGACGATGCGCTCGAACGAGAAGCGCGGAAGCCTTTTGTGGGTGCTCGACCGCTGCCGCACCTCGATGGGCAGCCGTATGCTGCGCGGCTGGCTGGAAAAGCCGCTGCTCAGTCCGAAGAAGATCGCCCTGCGCCAGAATGCCGTTCAGGAGCTGACGCAAAGCACGCTCGTGCGCGAGGAGCTGACTGAGCTTTTGCACAGCGTGACAGACTTAGAACGCATCATGGCCCGCATCGCAACGGGCGCAGCCAATGCAAGAGACCTTGTTTCCCTGTGCAATGGCACGCAGAACCTTCCGCAGATCAAGCAGACGATTTCCCGGATGCAAAGTCCGATGCTCTCGGAGCTGTATGAGCAGCTCGATACGCTTGACGACCTGCGTCAGCGCATTGGCGCGACCTTGGTCGATGAGCCGCCGTTCTCCGTGCGTGAGGGCGGCATGGTGCGCAAGGGGTTTGACGAGCAGCTGGATCTGCTGCGCGACATCGTCTCCGGTGGCAAGGATACGCTCGGCCGCATCGAAGCAGAGGAGAAGGCTAAGACGGGCATCAAGAACCTGCGCGTCGGCTATAACCGTGTGTTCGGCTACTATATCGAGGTCGCCAAGGGACAGGTTTCCCTGGTGCCCGAGACCTACATCCGCAAGCAGACCCTGACCAACGGAGAACGCTACATCACGCCTGAGCTAAAGGAGCTCGAGGCGACCATCCTGACCGCCCGTGAGCGCATCACTTCGATGGAGTACGACATCTTCACGGCGCTCAAGGATGCCATCACCGAGCAGACCAAACGCGTGCTCACCACTGCCCGTGCAATTGCTGCGGTCGATACGCTCAATTCTCTGGCCTGCGTTGCAGTCAAGAATAACTATTGCAAGCCGGAGGTCGATCTGTCGGGTGAACTCAGCATCCGTGACGGACGTCATCCCGTGGTCGAGCAGATGCTTAAGACCACGCTCTTTGTCCCGAACGATACGCAGCTCGGTGGAACGAATACCTGCGCGATCATTACCGGTCCCAACATGGCGGGCAAATCGACCTATATGCGTCAGGTCGCACTGATTGTTCTGATGGCGCAGACCGGCTCGTTCGTGCCGGCACGCTCTGCCCGTATCGGCATTGTTGACCGCATTTTCACTCGCGTGGGCGCTTCGGACGATCTGTCCACGGGCAAATCGACCTTCATGGTGGAAATGTCGGAGGTGGCCGAGATCCTGAAGCATGCGACGGCGCAGAGCCTGCTGATCCTCGACGAGATCGGCCGGGGTACCTCAACCTTTGACGGCATGGCTATCGCCCGTGCGGTGTTGGAATATGCCGCCGATCCCAAGCGCTTGGGCGCAAAGACCCTCTTTGCCACGCATTATCACGAGCTGACAGAGCTCGAGCGTGAGCTCCCGGAGGTCAAAAATTACAATATTGCCGTAAAAAAACGCGGCAGCGACATCGTCTTTTTGCGCAAGATCGTGCCCGGAGCCGCAGACGACTCTTATGGTGTCGAGGTAGCAAAGCTGGCAGGACTGCCCGAGCGAGTCATCAACCGTGCAAGACAGCTTCTGCGTGAGCTCGAAGACGGTGCACCAGTCAAGACCGTGACCGTGGCGACGCAGGATCAGCTGTCGATTACGAGCATGGAAAACGATGCCCTGCGCAGCAAACTCGAGTCGATCAATGTCGAGGCTATGACGCCCATCGAGGCGATGAACGCGCTATATGAGCTGAAGAAAATGATTTGAGGTGAGTACCTTGTTTGAGACCTTCAAGGTTCGAAATATCTTTGTTCCCAAGACGAAGCAGATGCTTTGGGGCATTGCCTGCTGGGTGATGTTCTTCCTGGGATTTTCCCTGATCCTGTATCCGTTCTTCGATCTGGATACCCCTAATGGGGCATATTGGTATCAGATTTCCAATTTCTGTGCCAGCTTTATTCTGACGTCGATCTGCTTTTTGCCTTTCCTGCGCGAGTCGATCGCTGTAACCAACTTCCGCAACCTGCCACTGCAGGTGCTCATCGGCTACGGCATTGAGTTTGTTATGGCCTACGCAGTGACGATTGCCCTGTTCTTTGTGCGCAGAGCGCTCGGCGAGGAGTCGGTCAACGTCAATCAAGAGACAGTAGAGGCCCTGGTGCACCAGAATCCGCTACCGATGTTTATCTGTACCTGCTTCCTGGCTCCGATTACAGAGGAATGCCTGGCGCGTGGTATGATCTTTGCGCCGATTTGTAAAAATTCACCCTTTTGGGCATATCTTCTCTCTACGCTCGTGTTTTCCGGCCTGCATGTGCTCGCCTCCATCGGCGAGGCATCGGTCTATAACATCATTGAGCTGCTGCTGACCTATCTGCCCAGCGGCATTGCTCTGGGCTGGATGTACCAGCGCAGCGGCACGATCATCGGCTCCATTGCGCTGCATTGTGTGATGAACATGATCTCGATGATCTATATCCTACTGCTATTCTGAGGTGAATCCCAATGGCAAAAATCCAACAGCTTTCCCCCCATGTGGCGGATTTGATCGCTGCGGGTGAGGTCGTGGAGCGTCCGGCCAGCGCCGCCAAGGAGCTGGTCGAAAATGCCATCGACGCGGGGGCGAAGAATATCGTCGTTGAGGTACAAAACGGTGGCATGACCTTCCTGCGCGTGACCGATGACGGCTGCGGAATGCTGCCCGAGGACGCAGAAACCGCTTTTTTGCGCCATGCAACGAGCAAGCTGCGCAATGAGCGGGATCTCGAGGCCATCTGCACACTTGGCTTCCGCGGAGAGGCTCTGGCGGCTATCAGCGCTGTTTCCCGTATTGACCTGATCACCAAAACAAACCAGACACCGCTCGGCATCAGCCTGCATCTGGAGGCAGGTGTTATTACCGAGCGTGAGGAGGCAGGCTGCCCCGATGGTACGACCATCATTGTGCGCGACCTGTTTTACAACACACCCGCCCGTATGAAATTCATGAAGCGTGACACTGTTGAGGCGGCAAATGTCGTCTCTGCAGTGGCAAAGCTTGCCCTGGCGCACCCCGAGATCGCCTTCCGTGTGATCAAGGACGGCCACGAGGAGCTGAGTACCACCGGCGATGGTGAACTGTTCAATGCCATCCGCGCGGTCATGGGCAGACAGTGCGCCCAGGAGCTTGTGCCACTCAACAGCCACTTTGACAAGTACACGCTCACGGGCTACATCTCTAAGCCGACGGCCAGCCGCGGCAACCGCGGCAATCAGATCTTCTTTGTCAATGGTCGCCTTGTGCGCTCGAAGACGATGTGTACGGCTCTGGAGACTGCCTATGCCAATCGCATGATGTCGGGACGTTTTCCGCAGTGCGTGCTGCATCTGCGCCTGCCCGAGCATCTGGTGGATGTCAATGTGCATCCGTCCAAGATTGAGGTGAAATTTATCAACGAGCGGGACATTTTCGACTGCATCCGCTACGGTGTGGAGGGTGCGCTGGATGTCGCACCGGCAAAGGTTGCGGCGCAGCTGCCCGTGCAGCGGGAAAAGAAGCCGTTTTCTGCAGAGGTGAAAGCTCCTGCGCCTGCGCAGACCTTCAGCCGTATGAGCGCAGAGCAGTACCGGGCTTTTGCGCAGAGTATGTCTCAGGCACCGGTTGCGCACGCACCGAAGGAGCTTATGGAGCGCTTCGAAGCCATCGCACCGAAAAAGCAGGAGATGCCACAGCCTCATTCTAAACCCGTGAACGTTCCCGACCTGCCCGAGGTTCCAAAAGAAACCGCAGCAGTTCCTGAGGTGCCGAAGAAGACACCGACCTTGCCCCGAAAGGAAGAGACCGAGCAGCAGAGCCTTCCAATGCAGGAAAGGCCGTGGCGATTGATCGGACAGGTCATGGATACTTATATTTTGATCGAGCAGGATCACAGTCTCCTGCTCATTGACAAGCACGCTGCACACGAGCGGCTGCTGTTTGAAAAGCTCCGCAAGAATCAGGAGCCTATCATGCCGCAGCTGCTGCTCTCACCGCTGGTCCTGACCTTCGAGCGGGAGGAGGCAGCTGTGCTGTGTGAAAACGAAACACTTTTGCAGCAATACGGCTTTGCGGTTTCCGACTATGGTGACGGCGCACTGGCTGTGCGGCAGATTCCGTCGGAGCTGGCCGCAGGTGATGTTTTTGACACGCTGTGCGAGCTGGCCACCGAGCTGAAAAACGGCAGACAGCGCACCCCGAATGAGCTCAGGGATCACCTTTTGCACACCATTGCCTGCAAGGCTGCCATCAAGGGCGGCCGCCACAGTGATGTCAAGGAGCTCGAGGCCATCGCTCGCGAGGTTCTGAACCGTGAGGACTTAAAATACTGCCCGCATGGCAGACCCATCTGCGTGGAACTGACACAAAAGCAGCTGGAAAAACAGTTTAAGAGGTAAGTATGGACAAAATTCTATGCATTGTGGGCCCGACCGCAAGCGGCAAAACGAGTCTGTCGGTGGCCCTTGCGCAGGCATTTGGGGCGGAGATCGTCTCCTTTGACTCCATGCAGGTCTATCGGGGCATGGACATCGGAACGGCCAAGCCGACGATGGACGAGCGCGGCGGCATTCGCCACCATATGTTCGATGTGGCAGAGCCAAACGAGAGCTTCTCCGTCAGCCGTTATGTTGCCATGGCGGATGCCTGCGTGCAGGACATTTTGTCGCGGGGAAAACCCGTGATCCTGGTCGGCGGCACGGGACTTTATGTCGATTCGCTGGTTGCAGGGCGAGAGTTTGCGCCCTTTCCCTCGACTGGGGTTCGGGAGCGGCTGAATGAGCGCGTAAAAGCCGAGGGCATCGAGCCGATCTACCGTGAATTGCAGGAGATCGATCCCGAGGCGGCAGCGGTCATCCACCCGGCCAATACCAAGCGTGTTTTGCGCGCCTTGGAGGTGTATCTGGAGACGGGGACGACCATTTCTGAGCATAATCGACGGTCAAAATTGCAGCGGCCGAAATATGAACCGCTGTGGATTGGACTGGATTATGCAAACCGACAGACGCTCTACGACCGCATTGATCTGCGTGTGGAAATGATGTTCGAGCAAGGTTTGGAGCAGGAGGTGCGTACGCTTCTGGAAAGCGGAATTGCGCCCGATGCCACGAGTATGCAGGCCATCGGCTACAAGGAGCTGACGCAGTATTTGGCAGGCGAGGGGACACTTGCGCAGGCCAAGGAAAGCATTCAGCTTGCCTCGAGGCACTATGCCAAGCGGCAACGCACCTGGTTTTACCGCAACGAAAAGGTGAACTGGATCACCATCCCCGACGGGGCGGACTTTGACGATATTTTTTATCAGGCTCGGCGAATTGCGACGACATTTGACAACTGAATTTCGCTAAGATATAGGTACATCCCAACGGGAAATACATACGGTAGAGAGGTACTTATTATGGCGAACACAGAAAACCTGCAGGACATGATCCTCAACGAGGTACGCAAGGAGCATACACCCGTAACGCTGTTTCTGATGAACGGCTTTCAGATGAAGGGTATTGTGACGGGCTTCGACAATTTTGTTGTCGTTCTCAGCTCCGAGGGAAAGCAGCAGATGATCTACAAGCATGCGATCTCAACGCTCGTACCCTTGCAGCCGGTGAGAATGCCGGCGTAAGCTCTGTTGTCCTGCACAGGAGAATGGTATGAAAAAGCAGGGCAGCTTCTATCTCAAGATCATTTCCATAACGATGGCCGTGTTTCTTGTCGTGTATTTTCTGGTCTCCGTCCTGATCCGGGACGGAGTGCCGCACACGACACAGTCGGCCGTCTACTGCGAAGTCGGCGACGGGGAGACCGTTTCCGGCTTTGTCGTGCGTGATGAGAGTGTTCTGTACAGCTCTGCGCCGATCATTTTATATGAGCTTGACGAGGGTGAGCGTGTCGGCAGCGCGCAGACGGTGGCCATGGTTTACCACACCGATGCCGAGCGACTGGTCAGGCAGCAGCTGCTGTCCCTGCGCCAACAGCGTAGGCAGCTCGATCTGGCATCGCATGAGAGCGACGGCAAAAATGCCGAGAGTCTGAACGATCAGATCGGAGATCTGATCGTGGACATTGCCTCAAAAACCCATAGGCAGCATGTGGACACGATACACCCGGATGTCGGACAGCTTGAGCCCTTGGTGCTGCGACGATGTGCCAATGGCAGCGACAGCGAACAGATCAGGGAGCGTATTGCCAGAATCGACGCACGCATTGCCCTGCTGGAGCAGGATGATATGGGACAGGCCAATGCCATCACCGTGGCCGAATCGGGGTATTTTTCCCATGTTGTGGACGGTATGGAGCATATTTTGACTCCACAGCGCGCGATGAAGATGACCGCAGAGGAATTTTTGGAGCTGCGGAAAACGCAGACCTATCTGCCGGATGATGCCATCGGGCGATTGGTGGTGGGGCAGAAATGGTATTTTCTGACTCAAATTCCCGAAAAGCGCAGCTGTGAGATCGGAGACTATCTGACAGTCAGCTTCGCAGGGGAGGGGCTGCAAAATCTGGATATGTACGTTGAACGGATCGATGATGCAATTGACGGAAAAAAACTGATACTACTCTCGTGCAAGCGCCAGCTGCAGCGTATGACGGCCGAGCGGCTTTCTACGGCACAGATCCTGTTTGGCAGCTATGAGGGACTGCGGATCTCCAAGCAGGCTGTGTACGCACGTGATGGCCAAATGGGCGTGTATGTGCTTCAGGCGGGGCGCGCTGAGTGGAAGCCGGTGGAGAAGCTGATGGAATATGAGGAGTATTACCTGGTGAAGTGGGATCGGTCGGATGCTGACGGACTTCGGCCCGAGGATCAGATCATCCTGACGGAACGAGAAATTACAGATGGGACGGTGATGGGCGAATGATCGCTGAAAACATTGCAAAGATAAGACAGAGAATGGATAAGGCGGCACAGCGTGCCGGCCGTGATCCGAAGGAGATCGTGCTGTGTGCTGCAACGAAGATGAACGATGCCGAGCGTGTGCGTGAGGCAATTGCCTGCGGCGTGGATTGCTGCGGTGAGAACCGAGTGCAGGAGCTGGTCGAAAAGCGTGCACAAAATGCCTATAAGGGTGCGCCTGTGCATTTTATTGGCCACCTGCAGACCAATAAGGTCAACAAGGTCGTCGGCTTTGTCGACTTGATCCAGTCGGTGGACCGATTGGCGTTGCTGGAGTGCATTGAGAAAGAGGCGGCCAAGCAGGGTATCGTACAGAACATTCTGTTTGAGATCAATATCGGCGCCGAGGAGAGTAAATCCGGCTTCACACCCGAAGAGGCTGTTGAGCTGGCAGAAAAAATGGAGCAATTTCCCCATGTTTTTCTGCGCGGTTTGATGGCGATTCCCCCAGTTTCGAAAAAAAGTGGAGATAATTGCAGATATTTCGAGAAAATTCACAGAATATCTGTTGACATAACTGCAAA
Organism: Oscillospiraceae bacterium; assembly: GCA_015067565.1. Taxonomy (GTDB): domain Bacteria; phylum Bacillota; class Clostridia; order Oscillospirales; family Oscillospiraceae; genus JAZOXB01. The sequence continues at coordinate 65,268 of SVMF01000005.1, forward strand.
AAAATCGCATAATAGTAGCATGGATATTTTGTCGATGGGAATGACGGACGATTTTGAGGATGCCATTGCCTGCGGCAGCACCATGATCCGTGTCGGAACCGCCATTTTCGGTGCACGGAACTACTAAGAAATTACATACGGAGGGATTCCCATGGGATTCATGGATGAAATTAGAAAGCTGACCCACCCCTATTCCGAGCAGGAAGAGGAATATGATGATTATGACGATGAGCCTCTGGAAGAGGAAAATCCTGCACCCACCCGCCGCACCTTTGGCAAGAGTGCTTCCGCAGAGCCGAAGCCTGCGGCAAACCGTGTCGTGAACTTTGCAAACACTTCCAAACCTGTGGAGGTCGTTTTGCAGCACATGGAGCGCTTCGAGCGCATTGAGGAGATCGGAGATCTCCTGCGTGCAAACAAGTCCGTTATTCTGAATCTGGACAAGACCGACACTGCGATCGCTCGCCGCATCGTTGACTTCCTCTCCGGCTGCACCTACGGCATGGGCGGAGACCTGAAGAAGGTCGCAAGCCGCACATTCCTCGTGACCCCCAATCATGTCAGCGTGACCGGCTCGGTGGAGTTAGAAGATATTTATTTCGATAGGAGCTGAAGCATATGTTTACACCGCAGCAGATTCAAGAGATCAGCTTTGACAAGGTGCGCAAGGGCGGCTATGACATGGACTCGGTCGACGAGGTGCTTGAGCCGTTGACGCAGGACTACCTGACGCTGTATCAGGAAAATTCTGTACTGAAGAGCAAGCTGCGCATTCTGGTCGAAAAGCTCGAGGAGTACCGTCGTCAGGAAGGCTCTATGAAGAATGCCATCTTGTCTGCGCAGAAGACCAGCGAGCAGATGATCATCGATACGGAGAAGAAGTGCGCACAGATGCTGCGTGAGGCAGAGCAGACTGCTCAAGATAAGGGCAATACCGCCGAGGTTGAGGAGGAGCGTTTGCAGGCCGCAAAGCAGATGTGTGACGAGTTCTTCGATTCGATGCAAAAGCGTCTGCAGCAGCAGATGGAGCTGCTTTCCAAGCTTCGCACGATGGAACCGCCGAAGGAAGCGACTCCGGCAAAGGAGAACCGCATATTTGATTTTGACACACAGATCGCCCCGACCGAGCAGGAGCGCGAGGAAGCTCTGATCGAGGCCATCGGCCAGAACATCGAGGAGCGCATGAGCGCCGGTACCCTTGGCGAAATCGGTGGCATGACCATCAGAACAGAGCCTCTGAGCGCACAGACACAAAAGATGCCCGAGGTACCGCAGGAGCACCATGTGGCAACACCCAGAAAATTTGAGGATCTGAAGTTCGGCAAGAACTACAATCCGAATGAAAATTGATAGATTGCTTTGACGGGGACACGGTTCCTTCTCAGTTGCGCAACAGAGAGCTGTCGGTCGGTGTGAGACAGCCGCACGAAAGGAAATCATCACCCCTGAGCTTCCGATCTGAAATTGCAGTAGGGTCGGGCGGTTCGCACCCGTTATCGTGCTTCGAGGGCCCCGAGAGATCGGGGAACAAGAGTGGTACCGCAGAGCTTCCTCTGTCTCTTGATGAGATGGGGGAAGTTTTTTATATGCACCCAAACATATAAATTCTAATTGAGTGAACAGTTTCGTATGTAGAAATGTAGGGTTGAGGCATGCCTCAACCGGCAGCAAAATGTTTCGTTTTTGCATCAGTTTGCGGCGAAATCGTAGTGTTTTCTGCACGGGAGGGGCATGCCCCTCCCCTACAGGGTAAAAAGATAGTCTCACCGTTAAATTAGAATTTACAGCAAACAACAACTTTACAATTTTTCTCTTTGGAGGTTTATTTATGGATTACAAAAACACCATCATCACACCGAAAACGGACTTCCCGATGCGTGCAGGCCTGCCGCAGCGTGAGCCGGGGATGCTCGAAAACTGGAACAAGATCGACGTTTACAAGCTTCTGCGCGAGAAGAACGCAGGCAAGCCGAAGTTCGTCCTGCACGACGGCCCTCCCTTCTCCAATGGTGATCTGCACATGGGTCACGCACTGAACAAGACCCTGAAGGACTTTATCGTCCGCTCCTATGCCATGCGTGGCTACGATACCCCCTACACTCCCGGCTGGGATAACCATGGTATGCCCATTGAGTCTGCCATCATCAAGAAGAACAAGCTCAACCACAAGACCATGCCCGTGACGGAGTTCCGTACCGCTTGCGAGAACTTCGCCCAGGACTTCATCGACCGTCAGAGAAACGGCTTCCGCCGCCTGGGCATCATTGGCGATTGGGCCAGACCTTACCGCACGATGGATAAGTCCTTCGAGGCCGAAGAGGTCAAGGTGTTTGGCGAAATGTTCCGCAAGGGCTACATCTACAAGGGTCTGAAGCCCGTTTACTGGTGCCCGAAGGACGAAACGGCTCTGGCTGAGGCCGAGATTGAGTATCAGGATGACCCCTGCACCTCCATCTATGTTAAGTTCGCCCTCAAGGACACGCAGGGCAAGCTCGCTGCCGAAAATACCTATGTCATCATCTGGACGACCACACCGTGGACGCTGCCCGGCAACCTCGCCATCGCGCTCAATGCAAGTGAGAGCTATGTCATTGTTAAAGCAGGCGGGGAGAAGTACATTGTTGCCGAAGCACTGCTCGAAAAGACCATGAAGGCCGGCAATGTTGAATCTTACGAGATCATCGACCGTCACGAGGGCCGCTTCTTTGAGTATATGACCGCACAGCATCCGTTCCTGGATCGTGATTCACTGCTTGTCACTGCCGACTATGTTACGATGGACTCCGGTACCGGCTGCGTCCACACCGCTCCCGGCTTTGGTGCCGATGACTACCAGACCTGCCGCCGCTACAAGATCGACCTGATCGTACCCGTCGATGACCGCGGCATCCAGACCGCTGATGCAGGCAAGTACGCAGGCCTGCGCTACGATGTTTCCAACACGCAGATCGTCGAGGACATGAAGGCTGATGGCAGCCTCTTTGCCTCTGAGGTCTTTACCCACAGCTATCCGCACTGCTGGCGCTGCAAGAGCCCGATCATCTTCCGCGCAACTCCACAGTGGTTCTGCTCGGTCGAGTCGTTCAAGGACGAGGCTGTTGCCGCCTGTGAGAATGTCAAGTGGCTGCCCGCATGGGGCAAGGATCGTATGATCGCCATGATCCGCGACCGTGCCGACTGGTGCATTTCCCGTCAGCGACGTTGGGGCCTGCCGATTCCCGTGTTCTACTGCAAGGATTGCGGCAAGCCTGTCTGCACGCCTGAGAGCATTGAGCATGTTTCCAAGCTGTTTGCCGAGCACGGCTCGAACATCTGGTTTGCAAACGAGGCAGAAAACCTCATCCCCGAAGGCCTCTCCTGCCCACACTGCGGCGGTAAGGGCTTCACGAAGGAAACCGACACCCTTGACGGTTGGTTTGACTCCGGCTCGACCCATATCGCCTCCCTGCGTAAGGACAATGCCGAGCATTGGCCGTCTGACCTTTACCTTGAAGGCGCAGACCAGTACCGTGGTTGGTTCCAGTCGAGCCTCTTAACCAGCGTTGGTGCACTCGGTGGCGGCGCTCCGTTCAAGGCATGCCTGACCCATGGCTGGACGGTCGACGGCGAGGGCAAGGCGATGCACAAGAGCCTGGGTAACGGTGTCGATCCTGCTGAGTTGATCCGTGATTTCGGTGCCGACATCGTAAGACTGTGGGCAGCCTCTGCTGATTACCGTGCAGACGTGCGTTGCTCGAAGGAGATCTTTAAGCAGTTGGCACAGTCTTACCTCAAATTCCGCAACACCGCCCGCTACTGCCTGGGAAACCTCGATGGCTTCGATGCCAACAACCTGGTCGCTCCGGAAGACATGCTGGAGCTTGATCGCTGGGCGATCACCAAGCTCAATGAGCTGATCGAAGAGGCATTTAAGGCATACGACAACTATGAGTTCCATGTTTTGACCCATGCAATCAACGATTTCTGCGTGGTCGAGCTGTCGAGCTTCTATTTGGATATCCTGAAGGATCGCCTTTACTGCGAGGAAAAGAACGGCCTCAAGCGCAGAAGTGCACAGACCGCCTTGTACCTGATCCTCGACGCAATGGCAAGAATGTACGCACCGATTCTGGCCTACACCTGCGACGAGATCTGGCAGGCGATGCCGCATCAGTCATCTGATGATGCACGCAACATCGTCCTCAACGAGATGGTCAAGCCCTACACGGCCTATGCTCTCGATGCCGACACCATGGCAAAGTGGGACACTCTCATTGCTCTGCGCAGCGATGTCAACGGAGTTCTCGAGGCTGCAAGAGCGGATAAGCTGATCGGCAAAGCGCTGGAGGCTCATGTCAGCCTCCATGCAAATGACGAAGCAGCTGCAAAGGCACTTGAAGCAGTTGCACATTTGGATCTTGCAGAGCTGTTCATTGTATCCTCTGTCAGCATTGAAAAAGCTGAAGGTGAAGTACTTGCCTCCGGCTGCGGCTGCAATTATGACGGATTGACGATTGCAGTCGCTGCTGCTGCAGGCGAGAAGTGCCCGCGCTGCTGGATGCACTCAACCAAGGCTGACGAGAACGGTCTTTGCCCGCGCTGTGCGGAGGTCATGAAGAATTTCGTTTTTGAAGAATAGAATAAACAATATCGGCCTGCGGTCAAAAGCCGCAGGCCGATATTGTTTCATGGGAAGATGACGCAAGGGTGAGCGCTCAACCCTCGCCGATGAGCTCGTGACGGAGCCTCTGTGAAAATTCTTCGTAGCTCAGGCGGTGGACATCAAAAATTGGGACAATGTTCATATCTCTTGCACGACGCTCGAGCGTTTTGAGCGACTGCTCGCTCTTGCCACCATAGCTTGATATGAGGACCTTCTTGGCATAGCGACCGGCAAAATGCTTGCTGATCGTGTCTAGCTCATAGAGCGCATTTTTATCAAACTCACCGTTTTTACACGAGATGCAAATCGGTAGCAGACCGCTGGTGAGCATCACATCGAGCTCGTTGCGTGTTTGAATACCGCCTTTGTTGGCATCCATGCCATCCCAGTCCAGGCAAATGCTGACAGCACGGTCGTCTGCCCAGTGGGCGGCCATATAGGTATAGAGCTCCAGAAGCATACCGGCCTTGGTCAAAATCATGCGGATGTCTCCATCTCGATAGCGGAAGGAGATGCCGCTCCACGCGTAATCGACCTCTTGCAGATAACCGCCAACCATCAAATCGGCAAGAATGGGCATATCGGCCCGATAAAAGGCCTTTTGATCCTGCTGCCCTGTCACGACGATCTGCAGTGGATCGAAGGTCTCACTTTTTTCGGTCAGCTCGGCAAGGGAGGTGCAGGTGTTGTTCCAACCGGCCGGGTCTTTTTTTGCGATTTCCCAAAGGTGAATGATGTCCTGACCGAGTGCATCTGTGATATCCGGCTTGGACATCATTGTCTCGTCGATAACAGCACCGTTATGCAGTGAGATGACCTCGCTGACGCACAGAGCGGCTGCTTGAGGCGCAAGCTGGCAGCCGTACTGCCACAAGAGCTTTCCGTTTTTTCCGTTGCGCTGATACAGCGGAATGTCGTACATTCCCGAGATGATGCCTGCGGCTGCCAGATGCATCTCCGTGCCACCGGTGACATCGAAAATGCAGTCCGGATACCGCTCGATCAGCTCACGCAGAAGGCCAAGCGTTCCATCGATGTCGCCACGGGGGAGGGAGTGGAACTCCACGGTCGTTTCCATGGAGCGGTTTTCGACAAATTGCGTGATAAGATTGCGTCTGCGCTTCTTCATGAGCTTGTCGTCGCCCAAAAAGATGCAGCGACTTGGCTTCAGAAGCACAATGTCACCGATGTTGTCGATCGGATCTTCGTCAAAAAAGCTGATCAGCGTCATACAAGCGGCCCCTTTCAAAAGATTTTATACAGATTGGTGTCCTCGTGGAAGGTGTTGATGTTGTATAGGAACAGCACATCGGTGATGCCCTCAGCGGTGACGAGCTCGTCTGCGCTGTCCGTGTAGAATCTCGGGTCGATCATGACGATCGAATCGTAGTAGGGGGTTAGAAGCTGCACCATGCAGTTAGCGTAGGAGTCCTTGATGAGCAGCAGGTGTCTGCCTGTGTTCGAGTCGGTTCTGATGTCGATGCGGGGCGGATTGCCACCAAAGAAGAGCGTATACTGATCCTTCTGCCGCAGGGCATCACGCCGATACAGCGATGAGGTCGTTTCACCGTCCTGCACATAGGTCACAGAGTAGTTGACCTCAGGCTTCGGCACATAGATCTGAATGGTATCTTCCGTATCGTGGCAGCCGGATTTTGAGGCCAGAGTGCCTTCAAAGGTGTTGGAAACGGTATAGACCGCATATTCGTCGATGGGGGAGACCATCAACTCGTCGGCCATGTCCATAAAGGCATGGTAGGCACCCTCACTCGTCCAATGGTGGTCGGTATGGTAATACACGCAGCGATCCGGGAAGGCACGCATCGAATCGGTCACATCGGCAAACTTGACATTCTGCAATCGCTCTGCGATGGCTGTGATGTCAGCGTGCTGATCGCGCACGGGAGCGTTGGTCGGGAGCTTGTCGAGCAAGACACCGGCTGCAGTCGGCACGATGGAGACAGTTGTGTTGAGCTCCGGATGCCGCTGTGCAAAGCCGTTGATGGCATCTAAATTGCGAGTGAGGGCCGCCTCATTCGGGGCGGTAGGTTTTTCCATCAGGTAGTCATCGTCGCACAGAAGAACGCCGTTGGACTCACTTGCGCCCATGAACCGGGTAAAGCTCAGGCGCAGGGAGATCCAAAAATCTCTGCCGACAAATTGATCGGCCAGATAATCATTGATGCCCTCAAAATAGCTGCCGTCGGTCAGTGATTGCCAGGAAAATTCGGGTGCCTGTGCAAGGGAGCGGTTTTCAGCATCGGAATGCTTGCGATCTGCGGCCAGGAAGCTGACGATGCCAAAGAAAAGGACAAAGATCATGAGCAGCATGCTCAGCCAGATGCCCTGCTGCTTACGGTTGCGCTGCAAAACGGAGCGTCGGGTTCTGCGAATCGGTTCCAAAGATCGTCACCTCCTGATCAGAATTGTGCATAGAGGAAGGTGGAATAGGTGTCGTTGAGCAGGCAGGCAAGACTCAGAAGGAGAATTGCCGCAAAGAAGAGGATCGACAGCGGTTTCCACAGATTTCCACGGCGCATCAGGTTGTTTCCGATGCGTGCACCGAGGGGGAAGCAGGCAAAACCGGCAATGAGCATCGGCAGCCAGCACGAGCCGAGGTAGTACAGTGCGGTCGAGCCGCACAGACCGTTGAAGAAGACCATACGCGCAAGCCACGCAAGCGCCATGGACAGAGAATCGGAGAAGAAGAACACCCAACCGATCATGACCAAAACCACGGTGATGGCATGGCGTGCGATCTTAGGTAGGCGGTCAAGCTGCCTGGCAAGGATGAACTTTTCCAAAATCAACAGCGCACCATGATACAATCCCCAGAAAATGAAGGTCCAGTTTGCGCCGTGCCAGATGCCCGTCAGGCACCAGACGATCAGTAGATTGCGGATGGTATTGCCCTTGCCGGCACGGCTGCCGCCGAGGGGGAAGTAGACATACTCACGGAACCATGCACCGAGTGAAATGTGCCAGCGACGCCAGAAGACCGTGATGCTTTCAGACAGGTACGGATAGTCGAAATTCTTCTTGATCTCGAAGCCGAACATCTGACTCAGACCGATGGCCATATCCGAGTAGCCACCGAAATCCATGTAGAGCATCAGCGAATAGCACAGCACACCGAGCCACGCGCTGACGAAGGTAACCTCCTGCAAGGGCAGGTCGGTCAGCGCATAGAAGGTCGTGCCGAGCAGGTTGGCCAGCAGGACCTTTTTGCCCAGGCCGATCAAAAATAATCTTGTGCCGTTGCCGAAGCTTTCCCAGGAAAATTCGCGGTCATAGAACTGATCGGTGATGTCGGAATACTGCACGATCGGGCCGGAAACAAGCTTGGGGAAGAAAGTCACATAGAGGCTGAAATTCAGCAGATTGCGGCTCACGGGAGCCTTGCCACGATAGACGTCGAACAGGTACGACAGCAGCGTGAAGGTGTAAAACGACAGGCCGATGGGAATCGGAAGGGTGCTTGCCTCCAGCGAGGTGCCCAGAAGGGCGTTGATATTGTTTACAACGAAGCCGTAATACTTGAAGAAGCCGAGCAGCATCACGTTGATCGCGACCGATACCCACAAAACGAGCTTGGCGCTGCGCTGCTTCTCGCTTTTCAGAAGGCCTTCCAGCTCCAAAGCGGTAAAATAGTTGAAGAAAATGCTGCAGACGATCAGAATCAGATACTGCGGCGTTCCCCACGAGAAAAAGAGGATGCTGACGAGCAAGAGTACGGCATTTTTCAATTTCAGCGGAACGACCGCGTACAAAAGCACGCTCACGGGCAGCAGGAAGAACAAAAAGGTAATGGTACTGAAATCCATAGCGCTTCCTCCTTATACCGCGTCGTTATAGGCCTGCCATGCAGCGTCACAACCGACCACGAAGATGACAAAATTGCCCCGGACCTCGATGTGTGAGCGGTCGCACAGCGTGTCAAACTGACCGTCCGAGCCATAGCCGTCAAAGAACTTCTTTTGTCCGTCCAAACGAGCCTGAATGGCTGAACGAATGCTCTCGGCCTGCGTCTCGTCATTCATCTCGATGAGCAGGATCTCTTCAACGGACATGAAATCCGTCGGATAGAGCAGCTTGAAGCTTGCATAATCTGCTGCATTCAGTCCGTAAAGGCTTAAAAGCTTATCTGCATCGCCCTGTGCCAGAACGGTCATATCGGCATTGCTGCTCAGCGCATCATCGAGCTGCTCAAAGCTGGCGGCAGTCTGCTTGTCCTCCTCGGATCCGAAGCGGAACAAGAAGACCACAGCGACGATCACGCACAGCCAGCGTAGCATTTTATAAAGAAAAGTGTTATTCATATGCGCCACCTTCAATGATTCCCACAATCAGATTTTGCGCCCAGTAGGGGTAAAATTCGGGACGGACATGGATACCGTCGGGCTGCCACCAGTCGGCATACTGCTCGCAAATGGCATCGTTGTCGACGAAGATCACACCCGCCTCACGGCAGGCCTCGCCCACTGCGGCGGAGAAATCGGGGATGTTGTACCACTTAGAACTGAGCTCAAAGGCAGGATCACGGGCCGGCAGGATGGAGCTGACGATGACCGTTGCCTCGGGAAGGCGCTCGTTGAGGTCAGCGATGACCTGCATCATTTCTGCGACATATTCCTCAGGGTTATCCCAGTAGCCAATGCTGACGTCATTTAGACCATAGCACAGGAAAATGTATTTTGGGTCCAGCGCAAGGATGCCGTCCATGTTCATCTCGACATTGCGGATGGTATCACCGCCGCCGGTCAGACAGTTTTCCTCGGGCAGGAAGTCGAAGTACCAGAAGCCGACGGCACGGCTGTCGCCCAGGATCACATAGTCGTGGAACATCGACCAGATGTCGACCTCCTCATTGCGGATCTGCTCGATGAGCTTGCGCTGCTCTGCGCTCAGACCGTTCGGGTCGGAGGGCTCGGTCGGCTCTGTGGGATCAGAGACGCTTGGGTCGGTGCTGATCGGCGCGGACGCAGACGGCTGCGTCGGGGTGGTTGGCTCGGTCAGGGTTGGAGTCTTGGCCTCGAGGGACTCCAGATAGGCAATGCCTTTTTCTATGGCACGCTCCTCCTCACTCGGGGTCAATGCAAGCACCAGGATTACGATCAGCAGCACTGCCAACAAAATGCCGCCTGCTGCGATCAAATATTTCAATGTCTTATCACTCATACAATTCGCTCCTTCAAGGCGGTGAAAATGATTCCTACTCAATTTATCATTTTACGAAATTTTGCGAAAAAATGCAAGCATTTTGTCGTTTTTGGGCGGGTAGTTTAAAAAAATTAACGCAATACATATTTTATTGTTGACAAATCGCACAGAAAGTGCAAAAATATATGTAATCTTTAAGACATTAAAGGAGGCAGCTATGCTTTTTAACAACATCCACGATGCACAGAAATACATTGCCGACAACGACATCCAGATGGTCGATTTCAAGATGGTCGACATCGATGGCCGCTGGCGCCACATCACCATCCCCGCTGCGCGCTTCACCGAGGATACCCTTGTCAGCGGCATCGGCTTTGATGGATCGAACTACGGCTTTGCTCCCGTGGAGAACAGCGACATGGTCTTCATTCCCGACCTGGCTACTGCTGCATTTGATCCGTTCTCTGAGGTTCCGACGCTCACCATGAGCGGAGATGCCATGATCATTGCACGTCCGGAGAATAAGCCGTTCGATCAGTATCCGCGCAATGTTGTCAAGCGTGCCGTGGAATATATGAGAGAAGAGGGCATCGCTGATGAGATGATCATCGGACCGGAATTTGAGTTCCATGTATTCGACAATGTTGAGTTCGAGTGCCGTCCGGAGTGTGTCCGCTGTGAGATCGACACGGCCGAAGCCGAGTGGAACAGCGGTGTTGGTGGCGACGGCTACGAGATCGCGCACAAGGGTGGCTACCACATCGGTACCCCGCAGGATCGCTACTACGACATGAGAAGCCGTATGTGCATGCTCATGGACGACTGGGGCGTCAAGGTCAAGTACCACCATCATGAGGTCGGCGGTCCGGGTCAGCTCGAGATCGAGGTTGAACTGGGTGACATCGTTTCCATGGCAGACAATACCATGGTCACCAAGTATATCATCCGCAACACCGCCAAGGAAGAGGGTTGCACCGCCACCTTCCTGCCCAAGCCTGTTTACAACGAGGCCGGCAACGGTATGCACGTTCATATGCTCCTGACGAAGGACGGAAAGCCTCTGTTCTACGACGAGAACGGCTACGCACAGCTGTCTGAGCTGGCTCACTGGTTTATGGGCGGCCTTTTGAAGCACGCCAAGAGCCTTTGCGCCATCACCAACCCCTCGACCAACAGCTTCAAGCGTCTGGTGCCTGGTTTTGAAGCTCCCGTTACCATCGGCTATGCCACGGCCAACCGCTCTGCGGTCATCCGTATCCCGGCCTATGCCAAGAGCCCGATGAGCAAGCGCTTCGAGCTGCGTAACCCCGACGGCACCTGCAACCCCTATTATGCCTATGCCGCGATCCTGATGGCAGGTCTGGACGGCGTGAAGAACAAGATTGACCCGTCGGCAAACGGCTGGGGTCCGTACGACTTCAACCTCTTTGACCTCAGCGATGAGGAGAAGGCAAAGATCGACGGCTTGCCCACTACCCTGGAAGAGGCACTCGATGCTCTGGAGGCTGACCACGACTACCTGACCGCCGGTGGTGTATTCCCCGAGCGTCTGCTCAAGATCTGGATTGCCCGCAAGCGCAAGGAGGCAGCTTCTGTCAACCGTGTGCCGCATCCGGCAGAGTTCAAGCAGTATTACGATCTGTAATGCAAAAAAATGTCATCCTGCCGTTCAGGCAGGATGATTTTTTAAATCAAAGTCCGATTTATTGGACATAGACAATGCTACAATGAGTGCAGATAAGAACAGAAAGGGTGTTTCGGATGCGCGGATATATCATTGCGGCAAAGGGTTATTATGAGGTTTACACCGCAGAAGGCAACTTCTTGTGCTCTGCGGATACGAAGGCGGAAGCCGTGGAGGAATTGGAAGCTTGGGAAGAAGAAATTATTGCCTGATCGTCAGCTATGACGGCACACGCTACAGCGGCTGGCAGCGCCTGCCGAATGCCAAAACGGTGCAGGGGAGCATCGAGGCTGCGCTCTCGGAGATCTTTTCTGAACCGATCGAGATCAGCGGCAGCGGCCGTACCGATGCAGGTGTGCACGCAAAAATGCAGGTAGCATCCTTCGCTGCAGCGAACAGACCGCTCGACAAGCTTCTGAGCGAGCTGCGCAGCCGTTTGCCCGAGGACATCGGTGCCGAGCGTCTGCTTCTTGCCGACGAGCGCTTTCACGCTCGCCTGAGTGCCACGGAGAAAACTTACACCTATTATATCCGCAACGGTACCGCACCCGATCCTTTCGGGCGCAAATACCGTACGCGCATTGTACAGCCGCTCGATGTGGAGAAGATGCGCCTTGCGGCACAAAAACTGTGCGGAAAGCATGATTTTATGGCATTTTGCTCCAATAAGCACTACAAAAAATCCTCTGTCCGTGACCTCAGAAGGATCACAATCGAGCAACATGGGGAGGATATTGACATCTCTATGACGGCCGACGGCTTTTTGTACAACATGGCAAGAATTTTGACCGGTACGCTGATCGAGATCGGCCTGAACCAACGGCAGTTGGACTCCATCGAGGAGATCTTCGCCTCGCGGTGCAGAGAAAACGCAGGACAGACCGCCCCAGCGAAGGGACTGTGTCTGACGGAGGTACGCTATGAACATTCAGATTTTTGGAAAAAGCAAATGCTTTGATACGAAGAAGGCCGAGCGCTATTTTAAGGAGCGACGCATCAAGGTGCAGAACATTGACCTTGTGCGCTACGGAATGTCGAACGGAGAGTTTGAAAGCGTCCTGCGGGCGGTCGGCGGTGTGGACAAGCTGATCGACTGGGATAAAAAGCACCCGGAGATCGACTTGATGCGCTACATGGACGACCGCATGGCCAAGGAGGACAAGCTGTTTGATTTCCCTGAGCTGATGAAAACACCCATCGTCCGCAACGGCAAGAAGGCGACGGTAGGCTACTGTCCCGAGATCTGGAAACAATGGGAGGAAGAAAAATGAGCTTAGAGTTTGCAAGAAGATTAAAGAATATTGTCTATATTGTGGCAAGTGTCCTGGCTGCGGCCTCGTTTTTTGTCACGAGCATGACAGCTAAGACGGTGCTTCTGATCGCAGCTGTGGTCGTGATGATCGGCGGAATTGCTGTGAGCGTGAGCTTCTATCGCTGTCCGCACTGCAAGACGGCGTTGCCGACCAAGGGGGCGCTGCCCGAGAAGTGTCCGTACTGTGACGAACAGCTGCCCAAATGAGGATCGAGATTCCGAGGAGAGTCCGACGCATTTTGCAGACGCTGCAGGAGGCAGGGTTTGCGGCCTATGCCGTCGGGGGCTGCGTGCGAGACAGCGTTCTGGGCTCAGAGCCGAACGATTGGGATATTTGTACGAGTGCAAGACCGGAGCAAACGGCTGCGCTCTTTTCGCACACCGTCCTGACGGGTGCGAAGTACGGTACGGTGACAGTGGTTGATGGCGAGATCTGCTATGAAGTCACAACATTTCGAGCAGAAAACGGCTATGATGACCATCGGCATCCAAAAGAAATCGAATTTTTGTCCAGTCTGGAGGATGATCTCTCCCGACGGGATTTTTCCATCAATGCCATGGCGGCAGACCTCAGCGGTGAGGTCATCGACCTCTTTGATGGCCTGCACGACCTGCGCCACGGCCTGCTCCGCTGTGTCGGCGAGCCGTCTGAACGCTTTGCGGAGGATGCGCTGCGGATCCTGAGGGCGCTGCGCTTTGCATCCAGGCTGGAATTTACCATAGAACCGAAGACGGCCAAAGCCATCCACGAGCTGTGCCCCACGCTGCAAGCTGTCGCCCGCGAGCGCATTGCCAAGGAGCTGCAGCTGCTGTGTGGTGGGGGCGTGGAGGCGATTTTGCGAGAATTTCCCGATGTGTTTGCAGTGCTGATCCCTGAGCTCAGACCTTGCATCGGATTCCGCCAGTTCAATTTCCACCACAAATATGATGTTTGGGAACATACGCTGTGTGCCGTTGCGGCTGCGCCGAAGGATTTTTGCATCCGTCTGGCGCTTTTGCTGCACGACATCGGAAAACCGTCCTGCTTTACGATGGACAAAAATGCCGTGGGGCATTTCTACGGCCATGCGAGCGTGAGCGGCTTATTGTCGGAAAAAATTCTGCGCCGTTTGCGCTTTGACAATGCAACCGTCAAATATGTCAGTCAATTGGTTTCTCTGCATGACTATCCGCTTGCTGAGATGACTGAGCGCTCCGTGCGTCGTTTTTTGGCCAAATACGGCGAAAAAACGCTGCGGGATCTGATGTCGGTGCGCTATGCCGATGCCGTGGCTACGGGGATGGGAGAGGTTCGAGATTTGCATGAGCGACTCGAGCCGCTCATTGAGGCGGTTCGAAAAGAAGAACAACCTCTACAGCTCAAAGGTGCCGATCTGCTGGTGCTCGGTGTGCCACAGGGGAAACGCATTAGCGAGCTTCTTTCTCTGGCACAGGAAGCGGTGTTTGACGAACAAATCCCCAACGAACACGATGCGCTCGTGGCTTTTGTGCGCAATTGGATTGACAAACATTCTCAGACTTGCTACAATAAATCTAAGGAGGGATTCTGAATGAAAAACTATGTTGTCAAGGGTAACCTTTGCTATAGCGAAAATGCAAACTCTGTGCGCCTGCTGCCGAATCACTATCTGGTGATCGAGAACGGCTTGTGCGCAGGAACCTTTGCTGAGCTGCCCGAAAAATACCGTGCGCTTCCGCTTGAGGATTTTGGCGACAAGCTGATCATGCCCGGCATGAGCGATCTGCATGTGCACGCCCCACAGTTCTCATTCCGTGGTCTCGGAATGGATATGGAGCTTCTGGATTGGCTCAATACCTATACCTTCCCTGAGGAGTCGAAGTACCGCGATCTGGAATATGCCGACCGTGCCTATGAGAGCTTTGCCCGTCATCTGAGAGTTAGCGCAACGACTCGTGCGGCCGTGTTCGGCACGATTCATGTGCCTGCAACCACATTACTCATGGAAAAGATGGAAAAAAGCGGTCTCGTCAGCTACATCGGCAAGGTCAATATGAACCGCAACAGCCCCGATTTCCTCTGCGAGACAAGTGTGGAGCAGGCCTTGGCCGATACCGAACAGTGGATCTGCGATACGAAGGATCGTTTCCAAAACACCTATCCGATCATCACACCGAGATTCATTCCATCCTGCACGGACGAGCTGATGCACGGCCTGCGCAAGCTGGTGGAGAAATATAAGGTCCCCGTACAGAGCCACCTGTCTGAGAACTACGGCGAGATCGCCTGGGTGCAGGAGCTGTGCCCGGATTCGAAGTTCTACGGCGATGCTTATGACCGTTTCGGACTGTTTGGCGGCGACCACAAGTGTATTATGGCGCATTGCGTCCACTCCGGTGAGGAGGAGATCGAGCTGATGCGCAAGAATGGTGTGTATATTGCCCATTCTCCGCTGTCGAACAGCAACCTGTCCTCCGGTGTCGCACCGATCAGCAAGTATATGGAATGTGGCATGAATGTGGCATTGGCCTCTGATGTTGCAGGTGGCGACACGGAGAATCTGTTCCGCTCCATCGGTCATGCCATCCGCGCCTCGAAGCTGCGCTGGCGCTTGCTGGATCAGCAGGTCGCGGCTCTGACTGTAGATCAGGCCTTCTATATTGCCACCGTCGGTGGCGGCAGCTTCTTCGGCAAGGTCGGTAGCTTTGAAGACGGCTATGAATTTGATGCCATTGTCATTGACGACACGGCCTTGGATCATCCGCAGGAGCTGTCTCTGCGTGCCAGATTTGAGCGTTCGCTCTACCTCAGCGATGACCGCCAGATTGCCGCAAAGTTCGTCCGCGCTGAAAGATTGTTCTGATATTCGCATAAAAAGAAAACCGCCCCTTCGGGCGGTTTTCTTTTTATGCGTTGCGCTCGATGAAGCGCATCAGGATGGTTGCGACCTGCGCACGGGTGGCGTGGCCCTGTGGCAGAAGATACTCATCCACACCGGTGATCAGACACTCGTTGGCGGCCCAACACATGGGCAGGAAGGCGTATCGGCTGATCTCCTCAGCATCGTAGTACTGCCAGGCACTGCCGGGGGCAAGCGCGTAGAGCCCCTTGCTTTTTGCATAGCGGTGCAGGATGGTGGCAAGTTGCTCACGGGTGATCTTTCCGTCGGGATCAAACTTTCCGCCGCCGATACCGCCGACGACACCGTTTTCGGCCGCCCATGTGACGGCCTCGGTATACCAGGTGTCCTCGGCCACATCAGTGAAGGGGTTCTCTCCGCCCTCCGGCTCGCCCTCGTAGCGCCAAAGCACGGTTACGAGCATGGCACGGGTCATGGTGGCATCGGGTGCAAATTCACCTTCTGCTACGCCGTTCATCAGATCATGCTGCACCGCAAAGCCAACTGCAGGAGCATACCAGCTCTCCTGTGTCACGTCGGAAAAAGCAGTTGCTGCGAGCTTTGGATCAGCGGTGCCACAGATGCTGCACTCGCCTTCGTAGAACAGATGCGACTTTGCCAGATTGTCCGACTCGCGCAGATAGAAGCCGCATTCACATAAATCATAGCTGAAGTAAGGTTTTGTGCAGGTGGGTTCGGAGGTTTCCCAGTGGAAGGAATGGATGTGCTTTCCGTCCCAAGGGGCGATGAGTACGCCATGGTTATACAGCAGATCGAGGGCACCAGCCTCGTCCTCGGCATAGAATACGACGCACTCGGTGGTTATGGTGGTGCCCCACCACTCAAATTCGGGGATCTTTCCACAGAAATATATTGCGGTTCCATTGCGATGTGTGCGGAGCGAAAATTCGCCCAAGGTTTTCACACTCGACGGAATGACAATGCTTTTTGCGAAGGTAAATGAGAACACCTCGGTCGGAAGCTCGGTCACACCGTCGGGGACACGGATGAATGACAGATTTTCACAGTAATAGCAAGCATACTCGCGGAGCTTGGTGACGCTTTCGGGGATGCGATAGCTGGCCGGGACAGCCGTCGGGACGCGGATCAGCTCGGTCATGTCTTTAGAATACAGTGCACCGAATTCATCCGTGCAGAACCAGGGATTTTCGCTGTCAATGATGATCTCGCCCAGATGTTCACAATACGCAAAGGCACCAAAGCCGATGGATTTCAGCTCCTTGCCCAAGGTGATACTGTTGAGCTTGGAGTAGCATGAGAAAGCGTAGTCGACCAGCGATTCCAGCCCCAGGGCGGTGATGGAGGTCAGACTGTGGCAGGCCTCAATGGCACCGAGCTGTAATTGCGTTACGCTCATTGGGATCACAAGATCTCCTGTCAGTGCAGTAGGCACGAAGATCAGCAGGCTTTGCTCTTTGTTCATGAGCAGACCCTGCTCGTCGGAGCTGTAACGCTCGTTTTCGGCAGAGACACGGATCGCCGTCAGCGATTCCGAGCCACTGAAGGCAAACTCCTGGATGTCGACGAGGGTTTTTGGAATGCTGACCTCTGTTAGGCTGTTGCACCACATGAATACACCCGAGCCCAGGCCGATGACATCGACACCACGGATCTTCTCCGGGATGTCAGCACGGGTGATCGTGTCGTCGGCATCGACGATATAGCCGGTGTACTTATCAAAATACAGACACCCTCCCTCTACCTCATAGGGTGTGAGGATGGCGGCGCTTGCCTGCGGCACAAGAGCACACAGCAGTGCAAAAAGGATGATAAATGCAATAAATCTTTTCATACAAAAACCTCCATTATGATTCGGAACGGTGGGACTTTCGGAGCTTGCGCAGTACCAACAAAAGCAAGGAAGCAACGCACGCGCCGGAAAGATCGATCCAAAGATCGCTGATTTGACCGCTGCGCCCGGTGACAAAGAGCTGAATCGTTTCGTCGACAAAGGCACATAAAAAGGCAATGCCGATTGGACGATGGATGGAAAATGTGTCACACTGCATAAACGCAGCACTAAGTAGTCCGCCCAAGATAGCAAAGGCTGAAAAATGTGCGATTTTGCGTAAAAGGCCGTGGGTCAAAAATGGTAGGAATCGGTGCAACCATTCAAAAATACCGGAGCTCTCCTTATGGCTGACCGAGGCGGGCATCAGGGAATGTCCCCAAATGACGCACAGCCAGACCAGGCTCAAAAAGATCCACAGTGTAAATTTTTTTTTGTTCTGAATCATAGCATATCCTCCAGTTGTCTTACCGCATCAGCGATGCAGCCGATGTGGCTTGGCTGTGTAATGTGGATGTTCTCAAGAGCGAGGATGCTTTCTTCGGCATCGCTCGGGCAGAAGGCGATGTCGGCTTGTCGGAGCATTTGCAGATCGTTCGGTGCATCACCTGCACAGACCAAAATCTCTCGTCCAAGCTCTTTTGCCAGTTGCCGGGCGGCTCTTCCTTTGTCACAGTTGGGGTTGCTGATCTCGATGAGGCGCGGCATGGAACGGGTGACATAGCACTGATCTCCACAGAATTCACGGATTTTTGTTTCCAAAGCGATGAAGGCTTGCAGGGCTTTGGGATCGATGCTTTCCGGTCGCTCTGCGACACTGCTGCCGTCGGCGCCGCAGACGATGAGCTTCATCCATGGCATTGTCGTATCATCTCCGCAGAAGACCGGCTCCAAGCCTTCGTTGGCCAAGAAGGCCAGTCGGGCAGGCAGCTGATTGCGAATTTCGTAATGGTTGTCAAATTTTTGCACTTCCATGCACACATTAAGGCCACTTTTTTGCACCAACGGGATCAACTCTCGCGCAAATTCGGGCAGAGTGTGGGCATAAATAAGCTTTTCGTTGCGGTAGTCGTAACAGGCGGCTCCGTTATAGCACAGACAGGGGGCGTTGGTCGGGATTTGCCCGATGCGACAGCGCAGAAGCGGCACGCTCCGGCCACTGTTCAGGCTGAACAGGCCGCCCTGGCTGATAAAATACCGGATCGCCTCGATGTTCGACGGCGGCACGCGGTGCTGCTTGTCAGTGATGGTGCAGTCAAAATCACTGGTAAATAAAACATTGGAAAACTTTCCCATAGCGACCCTCCTTTTTTTCAGTATAACACGACCGCTCGGAAAAGTCAAAGCCTATGGTTCTAAAACAGACAATCCAAGCATAGATAGTATGGGAGATGATTCCATGCACACAAAAGAACGATTTTATCTCACGGTGCGGCTATTGTGCTTCGGGATTCTGTTGACAGCGGTTGGACTGCGCTTTGGCGGTGTGTTTTTTGCGCAGAGTGAAAAACCGCCCGAGAGCACGGAAAAGACCTACCCGACGATGATTTATGAACCGACGGAAAGATCAAGCCTCACTTTCACGGAAGACGATGCTGCTCTCGTGCCGATTTTGAATTGGTCGGGGGCGCAGGTAGATGCACAGAGGCTCATACAGCAGCCACTGGAGCTGAGTGTGACCGGCGAGCCTCTGATTCTGATCCTGCACACCCATGCCACTGAGGCCTATGCGGATACCGCAGACTACCGTTCGACCGATCCGTCCTGCAATGTGGTGAGGATTGGAGCTGTTTTGGCCGAGAGCCTGAAGGAAAGCGGCATTGCTGCGATTCATGACACGACCCTGATCGATCTGAATGACTATTATGACGCTTACGACCATGCCGCACAGATCATAGAAAATTATTTGAAAACTTATCCATCCATCCGAATGGTGATTGATGTGCATCGGGATTCTGTGACCGATGCGCAAGGCAATCAGATTCCGTTGACGGCTCAGATCGGAAAGGAAACAGCGGCACAGCTGATGTTGGTGATGGGGACCGATACATCGGGACTGCCGCATCCGGAATGGGAGAAGAATTTGTCCTTTGCGCTGCAGCTGCAGGCGCTTTGCGCAAAGGAGATGCCGGGGCTTTTTCGCAGCCTGAATCTTCGCTCGCAGCGCTACAATCAGCATCTGACACCGCATTCGATTTTGCTTGAGGTTGGCTCCGCGGGCAATACCCTCGGACAGGCGGAGACGGCTTGTCGATTGCTTGCAAAGCAGCTGTCTAAGCTGATCCTGCAATGAAAAAACCGCCCAACGGGCGGTTTTTTCATTGCTCAGTCTGTCGAAAAACTTGTTTTTCGGCAGACTGTCAGAGTTCAAAAAGTCGGCAAGACGAGCAAACCGAGCTCGTCGGCGTACGATGGTACGGTAGAGCTCGGTTTGCGATGTAAGTCAAAATGCCTTGCGTAGCAAGCATTTGAAGTGCTTTTTTGCTGTATCGGAGATACGTTCGCAATCGCTTATTTGAACACAGATCGCCAACCGTCAAAAAATTTGCATTTTGACGATTGGCGACTTTTTTGACACTCTGTGCAATGAAAAAAACGCCCAACGGGCGGTTTTTTCATTGCTTAAAATACCACAGGATCAGCAGGTCTGTGACCTCACCGTAGGATTGCGTGCCGCTTTCCACGGAGAAGGCATTGAGGTAGCCGCTGTAGACCGTGTCGGCGATCTCGGAGGCAGTCTGACTTCTCACGCTCTCATAATGCTCGGCGGCACCGTTGCAATCGGCGGCCAATTCACGGCTGACACCGCTCCAGACCTCCGAGGCGGCGGATGGATCGGCCTTTTTGAGGGCGCTGTAACAATATTTGAAGGCCATATAATAGCCGGAGTAGACAAATTCCGGTCGCTCATTTTCACAGCAGGCAAGGAAGCCTGCGAAGCTGGCCTCGTCCTCACGGGCGAAGGCCATGCGGTGGCCGATCTCGTGGCACATGGTGAAGGGGACAGCGGCGCGGTAGGTTGTGTCGCTCACGCAGGCCTCGCCCGTCAGACATACGAAAATGCCTGTAGTGCCAAGCTTTCCCATCAGAGGACTGCTGATCAGGCTCTTGACACGCACGGTCGAACCGTCAAAACAGTCGTAGGTTTTAGAAAGTGCGTCGAAGCCGTCTCCTGCCTGCTCGGCGAGGGTATCAAAGTCATATGCCTTCATCGTACCGTCGTCATTTCTTTCGACACGGTTTGCATTTTCGTTGGCCATATCACGGTAGTATTCGCACGCTTGGCGCAGCTCCAGCGTGGTGAATTCGCGCTTCTGAAGATCCAGACGCTGCGTCATGTCGGGTGCATAGTAGTTCAAGCCCCACAGCGCAACGAATGCGAAGGCCAGAATGCTCACGGAAAGCAAAACACCTGTGAGCCAGCGGATCATGCGCCGCCTGAAAATGGCGCGGATCAGCGTCAGAATAAAAAGCAGGATCAGTGCGGCAACAGCAATCTCAAAGATCGCAAAGGGCACGACCGAGGTCACACCTGCAATGACGCTGACCAACCACCTTGACACATCGGGATAAAAGGCAAAGAAAAAGTCGGGCAGCAGATTTGCCAGCAGCAGCAAAATGCCCATCATGGTCAGGAAAATGCCGCTGAGCGTCAGTCGAAGGATCGTTTTTGTCATTGTGCTTCCTCCGTCAAAAGGGCGGTGAACAACTTCAGACCCGTCTGCAAGACTTCCTCATCAAAGTCAAACTGCGGACTGTGGAGGGTGCCGTCTCCGATGCCGAGGCGGAAATAGATGCCGGGCACGACACGCAGAAATTCTGAAAAATCATCCGTCAGGTAAGATGGCTCGGCCTCGACGATGGGAAAAAGTGACTTGGCCTGTGCGAGTAGCTGAGGGTCGTTGTGTATGGGCGGATATCCTTCGCTGATGTGTACCTTCGCCTCGGGATCGAGGTCGCGTAGCTTCTCACAAATATCAGCAAAGACAGCGTCGTCGTGGCAGCGCAGGGTTCCTTCCAACACAGAGTGGTCGCTGAGGGCGTTTCGCACACGGCCGCTTTGCAGCCGTCCGAATCCCAGAATTCCGTCAAATTCGAGCTTTTTTGCCCTTGTCGCGAAGTCTGCAGCGGCCAGGAGGGCATCTTTTCCCTCGTTTGCTTTGGCGATGTGGACGCTCTTTCCGAAAAACTCCACCGTTACCTCGCTCGAGCGGGCCATCATGCCACGTTCGGAGGCGGCAATGGTGTGCTTCTCCAGTCCCGGCCACAGATGCAGGGCATAGATGCGCTTGACATGATATTTTTCAAGCACACCGCTTTGACAGATGGCTTTGGCACCGCCGCTGGTCTCCTCGGCGGGCTGGAAAATGAGGAGCACGTTGTATTTCGACTTCGACAAATTCTGCGACAAAGCAAGCAGGATCGCCATATGTCCGTCGTGACCGCAGGCATGCATTCGACCGTTATGCGCAGAGGCATAGGATGCACCCGTTTGCTCCTGTAACGGCAGGGCATCCATGTCCGCACGGAATGCGGTCGTTTGCGCCTTGCCGAGGTCAAAATAGGCGCAAAGTGCTCCTTCACACGGCGTGAACAGCTCGGCACCCGTCGTCTGCAAAACCGACCTGAGGTAGGCGGTCGTCTTCGGCAGGTCGCGGTCGAGCTCCGGGATCTGATGTAATTGTCGTCGGTAGGTTTGCAGCATGGGAGGTCCCTCCGTTTTGTTCTCAGGAACAGTATACAACATCCTTTGATTTTTTGCAATGCCTTCTGTTTTGGTTTTTTATGGCATATCCTTTTGACAGGGGGGATGCGTTTTGAAGAAACGGTTTGTCTATGCCGCTGTACTGGCTGCTTTGCTGGGAAGTGCGTTGCACTTTCTCTACGACCTCGTGCCGGCAATCCCGAGTGCGATCTTGTCACCCATCAATGAAAGTCCGTGGGAGCATCTGAAGCTGCTGTTCTGGCCGACTCTGCTTGCGGCCTTTGTTCTGACGAGAAGGGCGGAGAACAAAGAGCGTATGTGGAGCGCTTTTTTTCTTGCGCTGCTTGTGATGCCGTGTGTTTTACTTGCGGCATATTATTTGATGGTGGCCTTGGGTGCAGACAGCCTTTGGGCGGATATCACACTGTATTTTCTAACGATGTTTTTCGGCTTTTTTCTTGCCTATCGACTGCGGGATTCCGAAAAGATTGGCAGAATCGGCGGCTTTCTTCTCATGCTTGTAATTCTGTATGGCTCAAGTCTGGTGCTGTTCAGCTTTGCTGCGCCCGACCTGCCGGTGTTTCGTGCCCAATAAAAAACACGGGTGAGTTTCCTCACCCGTAAAAGTATTAAGAATTGAAATGACTGCATCTTTCAGGCTTCGCTAAGATTTTTCGCGCAGAATGATGCGTGATGACGCTGACAATGTTACGAACCGACGGTTTGCTTGATGCGCTCCGTGCCGGACACGATGCACACGATTCCGATTACGGACAAAACCGTGCTGACGATCAACATGTTTTCCACACCGACCAGATCAATCAGACTTCCGCAGAGCACATAGGCCCCCAGGCAGCCCATGGTGTTGCCGGAGCCGAGATAGGTCTGTCCCTTGACGACATTGCGTTTTGCCACGACGGTGCCAACATAATAGACCGAAGCCACGGCAAAGAGCGCATAGCCGAACATCTGGGCAAACTGCGCGATATACAGACCCATTGCGGCAGGAAGCAGCAGGGTCAGGATCAGTCTCAGTGTCATGAACACGCATGAAAGGATCAGCCAGATGTCACAGCGAACCTTCTTGACCAGCCTGGTAAACAGGAACATCATCGGAAGTTCGACCAAGGCGGCGATCAGCAGGGCAGTACCCTGTACAGCGGTGATATCAGCCTGCGCAGCACCGATGGGGAGCTTGCTCTCGGAGATGCGGAACATACAATTTGACAGCGCGTTGTGGCCGATGTACAAAAGCACGACGCCGATCAAAAGTGCGATGAACTTGGGATTTTCCTTGAAGAATTCTTTTGCCGAGGATGGCTGCTCCGATTCTTCATGGCTGAGCGGACAGTTACCCTTCGGGAAGATGAGCACGGCGACAGCCAAAAACGCCGCGCAGATCGCACCGCTGACGGCAACCGCATGCAGTGTAAAATGGTCGATGAGAGGAGCGGCTAATCTGGAGGCCACGCCGAAGAAAACGGAGCCCAGGCCACGTGCCAGGCCGAAATTGATCTTCTGACCGCTGCGCAGGCCTTCCATACCGAGTGCGTTTGCAAAAGAGGGGAGTGTCTGCAGACTTACGCAGGCACCTGCAAACAGGACGATTGTGGCAGCCTTCCCGAGCGGAAGAACGGTCAGCATTGCCGTGATGGTCGTAAAGAGCGAGCAGGCGATGGAAACATGACGCACATTCATCTGCGTGCGGTCGACCACGCTTGTCAGGATCGGCTGTAACAGGAAGGCAAGGCCCGTTGCAATACCCAATACCAAGCCGGCCCGAGTGTCGGAAAGATGCAGTCTCTCAGTCAGATACATATTGGCGTACGAGAACAGAAATCCGTACAGTGCCCACAGCATCATGTGGACAAATGCATATTGAATTGTTACATTTTCTTTTTTCATAGAATTCCCAATCAGTGTCTGTTTTCTGTCTGAACAGCAAGTTGTAACAGCTGCTTACGAGATTTCACGCCAAGCTTGCTGTAGATGTTTTTGTTGTGATATTTGAGTGTGTTTTCAGAGATGTTCAGTGCTTGCAGTACTTCCTTTGTCCCCTTGCCGCTGCGATAAAGCTCATAAACTGAACGCTCGGTGGGTGTTAGCGTGGGGATTTGCGAAATGAAGAATGCAAGCGCCTCCTCACTGGGCGGCTCACACGGTGAAGGAGAGGTTTTCTGCTTTTTGGGGATGGATAATTGTTGCATCATGGCATAGATGCCCAACAGGAAAAGCTCACTTATAATGTACGAAACGGAGAGAAATTCAAAGTTAATTTTGACAAATTGCTCCAGTAGCCATACAGCAAGATTTGTAAATACTGCGATAACAAGAACGGTGGCGTGCAATGCAGAACTGAGCGGTTTTTTAATGATTGCATAAAAAACCGTGCCGATCATGGCGGCGAAGCCACCGAGCAGATAAAACAGGTACAGTTTGTGCCACGGACCGTATTCCTTGATGAGCATACCGTTTCCGTTGGATATGTGAAGTCGGACGGATTTGTAGTAAATATCCGAGAGACCTGGACTTGCAGCGATACAGAACACAAACACGCCAATCACGATACAAAGTGCCGTAAACCACGTCCTATACTTTATTTTGCAGACCTTCCGTACGATCATCAGCATGGAGATGGGAAGAAATACAGAGCCGAGATAGGCGATGCGGTTGGCCATCAATGCTGCATGGATGGTTTTCGACAGCGAAAGTGCCATGTAGCCGATATTTACGATCAGGACCGAAGTAAACAGAACGAGGAACCAGGGCTCCTTGCGTTTGATTATGAGACAGTAGGCCATCAGGGATGCCAGAGCGCATGCGGAGGTGATCATATATACTGCAGATACTCCTGTAATATTTGCACCAATTGCGCAGCCGATAATAAAAAAGGGGATTATTGTTATGAACAATACCCAAAAAGTTTTTTTCATGGTTATCTCCCGATAAAGCGAAAGTCCTACCTATTTTCCTGCCTGATTTTACAAAAAAAGCTATCATCCCACACCAAAAATCACAAAAGTGTGGGGACATATAGGGAACTTTGCAGTATAATTTAACGTGTAAGGATACTTCTTACACAATTATACCATGCTTTGTTCTGAAGGTCAACACTCAGTCAATGCGCAGATAAAAAGGAGGATTTTTATGATGAGAAGAACCTTGATAATGCTTTTGAGCCTTGCGATGATCACTTCACTTCTGTCCGGCCTAAGCTTTGCCGAAAAACCGATGTCAACTCAAATTGACTATGTTTTTGCAGACATTGAAGAGCCACAGGTAGGAGCCGCTCCCTCGTATGATGCAAGCTATGGCGGCAACGGCTATTTTCTCTCTGCCGGAAATAACAACCCCAACTATTATAAAAACGGTGTTGGCTGGTACGATATTACTGCCGATAAGAATGTTCCGGTCTCGGGTAAATTTGAGGCGGATCATATCTATAAGGTCATGATCTTCTTTGAGGCAAAGGAGAACTATGAGTTTGTTCCGAGTTTTTCTGCACAGATCAACGGAACAGATGCCGAGGTTACCTTCCTGAGCGAAACAGCTGTGATGGCAGAACTGCAATTCTATCGACTGCCTGCAGAGCGTGTCAATCCTTTCACGGATGTGCATGAGAGCGATTTCTTCTACGATCCGGTTTTGTGGGCGGTTGAAGATGGTGTTACCACCGGCACATCTGCAACGACTTTCAGTCCGAACGCAAACTGCACCAGAGGACAGGTTGTCACATTCCTGTGGAGAACTGCAGGCTGCCCGGAACCCCATAGCTATGAAAATCCCTTCAAGGATGTTTCTGCTGATGCATACTACTACAAGGCTGTCCTTTGGGCAGTGGGAAGCAACATTACGGCAGGAACCTCGTTCGATACCTTTAGTCCCGACGCAAGCTGCACCAGAGCACAGGTTGTCACATTCCTGTGGAGAGCAAACGGTCGGCCGGAACCGAAGAGCACAAATCCGTTTGCCGATGTCAGCAACAACGAGTACTATTATGAGGCTGTTCTGTGGGCGGTTGAAAGAGGGATTACCTCCGGTGTGAGTGCAACGAGCTTTGCTCCCGATGCAAGCTGTACAAGAGGACAGATTGTAACTTTCTTGTACCGCTTTATCGGTTACTGATCACATATAACCAATAGGTGGGGCATAATCACGGATGTCCCACTTATGATTCTTTGTGATACTTGCAAACGATATTTGAATACAAAAAATGCTTGAAATCGACTGATTTCAAGCATTTTTCTTGGTGAAGCAGATGAAGTCAGATCCGAACATAAGGCACTTTCGATCTCTTGCAGGGTGAGTGTTTGGGTGCCATCTTTGAAATTATAGGTAAAGACAAGGTGGTCATCGTAAAGATAGACTGAATTCACAAAAATGTCGATGATTTCCTTGCGGTAAGCCTGATTGTGGATGTTTCCGTATTTGAATCGGCTGATCCAGCTGACAATATACTCTTTGCTGTATTTGGGCCGTTCCATTTGGGCTTGGAGCAAACTCAGTTTCAGAGTCTCCCGTTGTTTCTCCAATGCCTCCAGGCGATCCTTGGTGGAGGATGTCAGGATGCCCATCTGAATTGCGTTGATCAAGTTTTCGATTCCTTTTTCGCACTCTTTAAGCTGTTGGTGGAGGGTTGGTGTCAGAGTGTCTCCCTCGTTTTGGATTTCAAGAATCGCATCAGCAATCCGGTCAATGGCTTCGTCTGTCAGGACTTTGGAAACTGTAATGCGAACCACAGCTTCTTCGATCCAATCTTTTTTTACCGCCTTTCGCTTACATCCAAGCTTCCGCTTAGCGCCGCCGCATTTGTAGTAATGGTATATGACTCCCTTACCGTTTTTGCCGCTTTCTCCTGCCATAATCCGTCCGCAGTCTCCGCAGAACAGCTTTGTGGTAAGCAAATATTCCTCCTGTGCCTTGGCTCTCGCCGGAGCTCTCTTGTTTGCTTCCATGCGATATTGCACCCTTTCAAATTGATCTTTTTCTATAATTGCCGGAATCCCATCCGGGATGACCACATCATCGTACTTATACTCACCGATGTATCTGCGATTCGTCAGCACCCGGTTGAGGGTTCCCATCGTGAATTCTGTTCCTCTTTTGGTTTTGATGCCCCTCTGTCGAAAGGATTCACAAATATCCGTAATGCGATCCCCTTTATCATACCTGTCGTAAATCTCTCTTACCAAAGGGGCAGTAATGGGGTCAATGGCGAGAGCGTGTTCGGCAGGATCCACAACATATCCCAGCGGGGTGTATCCGCCGTTGTTCTTTGCTTTCAGAGCATTGTCGTGGTGGCCTCTTTGGATTTTCTGCGACAACTCCGCAGAATAGTATTCCGCAAAGCCCTCCAGGATGGATTCCAAAATGATACCTTCGGGGCCATCAGAAATGTTTTCCTTGGGAAGTTGCATTCCTTTGAAAACCACCCATACAAAGTGCAGGACAATGAAGAAATGGAACTCCTTGCAGAAAGCATCCGACAGAACGGATTGCTGGCCCCTATTCTGGTCAGACCTTTGGAAAACACAACAGACGAATATGAGATCATATCCGGTCACAGACGGATCATGGCAAGCCAAAAGGCAGGGATCACAGAAGTCCCTGCCTTTGTTGTTTCTCTGGATCGTAATGCTGCAGCCATTGCATTGGTGGATAGCAACTTGCATCGGGATCATATTCTCCCCTCAGAGAAAGCATTCGCTTATAAACTGAAACTTGAAGCATTAAAGCATCAAGGTGTGCGTACCGACTTAACTTCGACACAAGTTGTGTCGAAGTGTCGCACTGATGAAATGATAGGTTCTGATAGTGGAGAAAGTCGAGAACAAGTGCGTCGCTACATCCGTCTCACAAATCTGATCCCCGAAATTCTGAAATATGTAGATGACGGGAGGATCGCTTTCACACCTGCGGTAGAGCTTTCCTATCTCACGGAAGAAGAACAGTATGCTTTGTTGGAGCAGATGGAAATACAAGATTGCACACCCTCTCTTTCTCAAAAGTCATTTCCATCAACCCATTCCAGTTGGTTGGTGGCTTTTAGGTCTTCGGTGATGCCTTCGGCGGTGGCGAATTGTTTTATGAGGCGATCGTAGAGTTCAGTGGCTTGACGGTCTACTTCTTCTAAGTGGGCACTGAGGGTTTCATTCATTTGCATGATGGAGAAGATGACTCGGCGGTGGTTTTTGAGGTAGTCGTAGCGGCAGTGACCCCAGATGCCAATCTTGGGTGGGTCCGGTACTTTGACGAGTGGAATGTAGTAATCGCCTACGAGCTTATAGTGCAGGCCGGGTTTGGGATCGTAAATGGTGTCTTTCATTTTGAGTTCCTCCTTGTTTTGGTTTCTGATTTGATTATACAAGGAGATATACTTTCTGTCGAATGTGTGGATAAAAAAGAATAGGATCGCACTTTGGTACAGCTCCTAAAGCAAAACAAGAGGATATAAACAAAAAGAGCAAATGTAGTCTTCAACCCTGCGGCTACTCAGCCTAACAGAATCTTAGAATACATTTGCTCTATAATGAAAATAGCACGGAATCAACAAAACAATGTGAAAAAGTCTATCAGAAATCTTTGCTCAAAACTAAATTCTTTGCTAATAAGTAAGGTATCGTTTTTTGCGGGAGGAAGGCTTCGTTTATTGGAAGATTCAAATCCCATATAGCCCAATGACGGACAAAGAGCCAGAGTATAAATGTAGAAGCTGCTCCGCAGCTACCGTCTACTGACCGCCGGTCATGAACTTGGATAAATCCTTCATAGAAACAGAAAATCCGAACGCTGCTCCGATTGGAACAAAGTTCGGATTATTTCTGTTTGGTGACCCGCTGGAGATTCGAACTCCAGACCCATTGCTTAAAAGGCAATTGCTCTGCCTGCTGAGCTAGCGGGTCAAAAAATAATGTCGGAGCAAGCAAACTTTGCTCCGACATGGCTGGGATGGCAGGATTCGAACCTACGGATGCCAGAGTCAAAGTCTGGTGCCTTACCACTTGGCGACATCCCAATGTGGATAGCGTCCTAAAAAAAGAAAAATGGGGTGAGTGAAGGGACTCGAACCCTCGATCTTCAGAGCCACAATCTGACGCGTTAACCAACTACGCTACACCCACCGTATTCTTCTCTTTTCCATTGCTTCTGCAAAACCCTCATGGTACGCCGGAAGGGACTCGAACCCCCCACCTACTGCTTAGAAGGCAGTTGCTCTATCCGGATGAGCTACCGGCGCATGTTGGAGCGAGTGATGGGAATCGAACCCACGCCCACAGCTTGGAAGGCTGTTGTACTAGCCGTTATACTACACCCGCAAAGACGGGCTCTGCATCAGCCATAAAATAATAACACAATATTATGCCATTGTCAAGGATAAATTTTGCATTTTTTGCATCAATTATGCATTCGCATGATTATTTCAGGGAGCGAGGGAAGGCAGCTGGTCGTATTTGAACTCAGCCTCTTCCAGCTCCTCGAGCGTCAGCAGAAGATCCAGATACCAGCTTCCGTCGACTTTGACCATATAGACGCTGATCGTATCGCGGGAGATGTCCTTGTCCCTATACTCCAGCTCGATCTCGACCTCGGCCGCCTCTTCGATATAGCCTTCCTTGGTGCCGTATTTCTGCTGATAACGCACATCAAGCTCCTTAACACGGGACTCCTTGAGCTCGTTGGTGTCGACGATCTCCAGCTCGGAGTCGTTCAGGCCGAGCTGCGCCTTGTAGTATTTCAGGACCTCGGGTGGCAGAGCCTCCAGAACGGAATTGAGATCGTAGGCCACGGCGGATTCATAGAGATCTTCAACGCGGTCGTCGGCACCGTCGCCGCTGAACAGACAGACTGCCAGGATGATCACGGCGATGGCCGCAGCGGCAATGGCGATGATCGTGAACTTTTTCTTGCTGCCCTCGGGTAGGAAGCCTTTCTTACTCGGAGCTTCATTTATCATTTCCTCGCCGCAGACGGTGCAGAAGGTCAATTCGTCGGCGACCTCGGCGCCGCAATGCTTACATACCATGAAAATTCCTCCTTTAAAGCAGATATGTCAAAAATATTTTACCGACTTTTGGCCGCCTTGTCAAGTTTTGACAGCATTTTTTTGCTTTTTTCCTTGAAATGACGGAGTTTTTTGTTATAATAATCTATAGACATAAAAACAGGAGGTCAAGACGATGCTGAAGCAGAGCTTGATTCAGGATTATATTCATATTTTGCAAGAGGAGCTGGTGCCGGCCACGGGCTGTACCGAGCCAATCGCCATTGCCTACTGCGCTGCCAGACTCAAAGAACTGCTTGGCTGCATGCCCGAGCGCATCGAGGCGGTTCTGAGCGGCAACATTATCAAAAATGTCAAGAGCGTGGTCGTGCCGAATACGGGTGGCCGCAAGGGCATCCGCCCTGCCATTGCTGCAGGCATGATCGCGGGAGACTCGTCGAAGGATTTGCAGGTCATTGCCGACCTGACCGTAGTGCAGCAGGCGCAGATCGAGGAATTTCTGGGGGCTGTGCAGATCGACATCTCGTGCGGTGCTTCGAATTGCAAGCTCGACATCGACCTGACGGCCTATGCAGGTGAGCACCGCGCGCGTGTGCGCATCACCAACCATCATACCAACATCGTCCACCTGTCCAAGGATGACGAGATCCTTCTGCAGACACCCATCACAGAATCGTCTGAGGAGCAGCTGACGGATAAGAGCTGCCTGAATGTCGAGGACATCATCCGATTTGCTGACAGTGTGTCCTTAGAGCCGCTGCGCGAGCTTCTGATGCGTCAGATCGAGTGCAACAGCGCCATCTCCGAAGAGGGCCTGACGGGCAAATGGGGCGCACAGATCGGCAAGATCCTGCTCGACGATTACGGTGACGACATCAAGCAGGTCGCAAAGGCCTATGCTGCAGCGGGCAGCGATGCCAGAATGAGCGGCTGTGAGATGCCTGTGGTCATTTTGTCCGGTTCGGGTAATCAGGGCATCACGGCTTGTATGCCCGTCGTGGCCTATGCCGAGCACATCGGTGCAACGCAGGAGCAGCTTCTGCGAGCGCTCATCGTAGCGGACCTGATCACGGTGCATCAGAAGAGCGGCATCGGCAGACTTTCGGCCTACTGCGGTGCGATTTCAGCCGGTGTCGGTGCCGGTGCGGGCATTTGCTATCTGCTCGGAGGCGGCTTCCGCGCTGTGGCGCATACGATCGTCAATGCTGTGGCGATCCTCTCGGGCACGATCTGTGACGGAGCAAAACCCTCGTGTGCGGCTAAGATTGCGGCTGCTGTCGATGCCGGCATCTTGGGATACCAGATGTACTTGCATCACAAGGAATTTCGAAGCGGCGAGGGCATTGTGGCCTCGTCTGTCGATGATACGATCGCCAATGTCGGCCTGCTGGCCCAGGACGGTATGCGCCAGACCGACCAAACCATCCTGAAAATCATGCAGGAGGATCGTTGCGTTTAATAATTGTTTGTTTCGCCTTCACACTTTGGTAACATACTGCATTTAAGATAAAAGCAACGAAACCACCCAAAGGAGATTTCGCTATGAACGAAAATCTGAATCCATTGTTTGAGGATGCTGATATCCTTACGCCCCTGACGGAGGAGCCTCTGGAGAAGGCGGCCATCGCAGAGGGGCCGATCCTTCGGGAAACCATGACGGAGGAACCTACTGTGCAGGAACCGCCCGTTCGGGACATTGTGATGGAGGAGCCTGCGGTGCAGACACCGCCTGTTCGGGAGTCTGCGTACCGCGAACCCGTGATGCGGCCGTATGTTCGTCCGGTGCCGCCCCCCATGCCACCCTATCCGCCGTACCAGCCGTACGGCCATGCTCCGATGATGCCGCCCGTTGCGCCTCCAATGCGCCACGCTGCGCCGAATCCTCCTGAGGAGAAAAAAGAAGAGAAAAAGAAGGATAAGGGCCTCGTCTGGAGGATGGCGCTGCTGGGCCTGTGCTTTGCCTTGGTGGGCAGCATCCTCGGTGGCCTGCTTGTCGGAGCTTATTTGAACCGCAAGCATGACGATCTGCCGCAGCAGATCGTGCAGAATGACCGCCCGAGCGCAACGCAGCGACCGACGAGCCAGAACCGTCCGCAGACTATGCCCGAGACTACGCTTTCGCAGTTGTATCAGGATTCGCTGCCGTCCATCGTCGGTGTGAGCAACCAGTACACCACCTACAATTATTTCGGCCAGCCTTCTACCTCGGGCGGTACGGGCACGGGATTTGTCATTTCTTCCGACGGCGAGATCCTGACGAATTACCATGTCATCGAGAATGCCGAAACGCTGACCATTACCATGTACGACGGCTCGGAATATCCGGCCAAGGTGCTCGGCTACGAGGCGGAGAGTGATGTCGCTCTTCTGAAGATCGAGGCGACTGACCTTATCCCTGTTGTGATGGGCGATTCGGATGCGCTGTTTGTCGGTGAGCAGATCGCAGCCATCGGCAATCCCCTGGGCGAGCTGACCTACACGATGACCGTCGGCTATGTCAGCGCCAAGAGCCGTGCGGTTTATACCGACGAAATGCCGATCAATATGATGCAGATCGATGCGGCCATCAACCCTGGCAACTCCGGTGGCCCGTTGTTCAATCTCAATGGCGAGGTAGTCGGCATCACCACCGCAAAATACTCCGGCACCGCCGGAGGCTCTGCCACCATCGAGGGTATCGGCTTTGCTATCCCGATCAACGATGTTCTGGCGATCGTGGATGATCTGCGTCAATACGGCTCAGTGCAGAACCGTGCGTATATGGGTGTGGTTGTCGGCAACAGTGTGGCCGCAGGCGAGATCCCGGCAGGTGCTGTTGTGCAGCAGATCGAGAAGGGAAGCGGTGCAGAGAAGGCCGGCCTGCTGGTCAATGACATCATCGTCGGTGTCGGTGAGTCTAAGGTCTATGGCATCGATACGCTCTATCAGGCACTGCGTCCCTACCGAGGCGGCGACAGCGTGGAGCTGACGGTGTTCCGGAGCGGAAAGACGCTGACTTTGACCATTACCTTCGACTCTGTACCGTCGCAGGCAGAGCCGGAACCTGAAACCGAGGCTCCGACGGAGACCTACGGTGACTTCCCCTGGGACTACTTCTTCCCATAATCAGAAAGGGCTTGAAATCGTTTGATTTCAAGCCCTTTTGCTATTTGGTGCAGATTATTTGAAGAAGTCAAAGAATTTTTTGCGCTTGGGATGCGAAGCCTCGCCACTCTGCTCGAGCTTGCGCAGCAGCTCCTTTTGCTCCTTGGTGAGCTTGCTGGGTGTTTCGACCACGACGGTCACGAACTGATCGCCTCTGCCCGAGCCGCTGACATAGGGAATGCCCTTGCCACGCAGACGGAAGGTGGTTCCGGTCTGTGTGCCCTCACCGATGGTGTATTTTACACGGCCGTCGATTGTGGGAACCTCGATCTCGGCACCGAGCGCCGCTTGTGTAAAGCTGATGGGCATCTCGATATACACGCTTTGCCCCTGACGGGTGAAGATGGGATGACGCTTGATCTGCACGGTGACCATCAGGTTGCCGTTTGGGCCGCCGTTGGTGCCGACGCAGCCTTCCCCCGTGACGCGCAGGGTCTGACCGTCGTCGATGCCCTGCGGGAAGGTCACCATGGTCTTGAAGCTGCGGCGGATCTTGCCCTTGCCCTTGCAGCGGGTGCAGGGATTGGGGATGATCTTGCCTGAGCCACGGCATTCGGGGCAGGCAGAATCCGACTGCATGACCATGCCCATGAAATTCTGCTGGGTGCGGATCGTGCCGCGGCCGTTGCAGCGCGTGCAGGTCTGCGGCTGCGAGCCGTCTGCAGCACCGCTGCCGTTACAGCGGTCGCAGTTTTCGATACGGGAGGCAGAGACCTCTTTCTTGGTGCCGAAGGCGGCTTCCTCAAAGGTGATCTCGATGCGCGCACCGACATCCTCGCCGCGCTGCGGTGCATTCGGGTTTCTGCGGCTTCTGCCGCCACCGAAGAAGCTACCGAAAATATCGCCCAGATCTCCGAAATCGCCGAAGCCGCCGAAGGGATTTCCACCGGCACCGGAATTGAAATTGGGATCGACACCGGCAAAGCCGAACTGGTCGTAGCGGGCGCGCTTGTCGGCATCGGAGAGGACCTCGTTGGCCTCGTTAATCTCCTTGAAGCGCTCTTCAGCATCGGGCTCTTGGTTGACATCGGGGTGATATTTTGCTGCCATACGGCGGTATGCACGCTTGATATCTGCTTCCGAGGCATCCTTGGCGATGCCCAGAACCTCGTAATAATCTCGTTTGTTTTCGTTTGCCATGTTTCCACCCTCTTTTTGGGTTATGTTTCAGCGCAAAAAATCTTAGCTTTTGCTGCTAAGATTTTTTGCAAAATATTGTCTAAATTCTAATTTAGCGCTCAGATTACCGTTTTACACTGTAGGGGAGGGGCATGCCCTCCCACGCGGTAAACGCTATAATTTCGCCAAAAACTCCCATAAAAACGAAATGTTTTTCTGCCGGTTGAGGCATGCCTCAACCCTACAAGGCGCGCCAAGGATGTCGCGCGCTACGGGTGCGTGCTTCAACGCCAAATTAGAATTTGCAAAATCAATCGTTTACTTCCTCGAAGTCGGCATCGACCACGCCATCATCGGGTGCACCGCCGCCGAAATCACCGGTGGGTGTGCCCTGCGGATTCTGCTGGTACAGCTTCTCGCTGACAGCGTAGAAGGCCTTCTGCAGGGCATCGGTCGAAGCCTTGATGGCCTCAACGTCATTGCCCTTGTTCTTTTCTTTCAGGTCGTTGACAGCGGCCTCGATGCTTGCCTTGTCGTTGGCATCGAGCTTGTCGCCCAGCTCATTGAGGGTCTTTTCGGTCTGATAGATCATCTGGTCGGCAGCGTTGTGGGTGTCGACTTCTTCCTTGCGGGCCTTATCCTCGGCGGCATACTGCTCAGCTTCCTTCACGGCCTTGTCGATGTCCTCCTGAGAGAGGTTGGTGGAGGCGGTGATGGTGATGTTCTGCTCCTTGCCGGTGCCAAGGTCCTTGGCAGCAACGTTGACGATGCCGTTGGCATCGATGTTGAAGGTGACTTCGATCTGCGGCACGCCACGGGGAGCCGGAGCGATGCCATCGAGATGGAATCTGCCCAGAGTTTTGTTGTAGGCGGCCATTTCACGCTCGCCCTGCAGGACGTGAATCTCAACAGAGGTCTGCCCGTCAGCAGCGGTGGAGAAAACCTGACTCTTCTTGGTGGGGATGGTGGTGTTGCGGTCGATCAGACGGGTGAACACACCGCCCATGGTCTCCAGACCAAGGGAAAGGGGTGTGACGTCCAGGAGCAGCAGACCCTTGACGTCGCCGCCCATAACACCGCCCTGAATGGCGGCACCGACAGCGACACACTCATCGGGGTTGATGCCCTTGAAGCCTTCCTTGCCGGTGATGCCCTTGACGGCTTCCTGCACGGCGGGGATTCTGGAAGAACCGCCAACCAGGAGAACCTTGGACAGATCTCCTGCCTTGACGCCGGCGTCGGCCATGGCCTGACGGACGGGCTTCATGGTAGCTTCGACTAAGTGGGCGGTCAGCTCATTGAACTTTGCACGGCTCAGGGTCACATCCAGATGCTTCGGGCCGGTTGCGTCGGCTGTGATATACGGCAGGTTGATCGAGGAGCTGGTCACACCGGACAGCTCGATTTTTGCCTTCTCGGCAGCTTCCTTCAGACGCTGCATGGCGACCTTGTCGTTCGACAGATCGATGCCTTCGGCCTTCTTGAATTCTGCAACGAGGTAGTCCATGATCGCATTGTCGAAATCGTCGCCACCCAGACGGGTGTTGCCGTTGGTGGCCATGACCTCGATGACACCGTCGCCGATGTCGAGGATGGAGACATCAAAGGTGCCGCC
The DNA here is from genome assembly GCA_015067565.1 of Oscillospiraceae bacterium. Classification (GTDB taxonomy): domain Bacteria; phylum Bacillota; class Clostridia; order Oscillospirales; family Oscillospiraceae; genus JAZOXB01. The sequence goes on from SVMF01000005.1 coordinate 101,319, forward strand.
GCCGAGGTCATAAACCATGATCTTCTGGCTGTCTTCCTTGTCGATGCCGTAGGCCAGTGCAGCTGCCGTCGGCTCGTTGATGATACGCTGGACATTCAGACCTGCGATCTTACCGGCATCCTTGGTTGCCTGACGCTGTGCGTCGGAGAAGTAGGCCGGAACGGTGATGACCGCATCGGTGACACTTTGGCCGAGATAGGCCTCTGCGTCAGCCTTGAGCTTCTGCAGAACCATGGCGGAGATCTCCTGCGGGGTGAACTTCTTGCCGTCGACGGTGACACGATAATCCGTGCCCATGTGACGCTTGATCGATGCGATGGTGCGATCGGCATTGGTGACAGCCTGACGCTTTGCGACCTGGCCGACCATGCGCTCACCGGTCTTGGAGAAAGCGACGACGGACGGAGTCGTGCGGTTACCTTCAGCGTTGGCGATGACGACGGGCTCACCGCCTTCGATCACTGCTACGCAGGAATTGGTCGTACCCAGATCGATACCAATAATTTTACCCATAATAAAAATCCTCCTATATCAATGAAAATGGTTTACTGTTCAGGAAAAACGCCTCACGTGCCATTGCTGCCTTGCAATGACAGCTTCGGAGCGTTTTTTTGAATTAGTTTGAGACCTTGACCATGGCGAAGCGGATGATCTTATCAGCCATGGAGAAGCCCTTTTGGAATACCTCGGCGATCGCATTTTCACCGAGCGTTTCGTCCTCACAGTGCATCACGGCATTGTGCTTTTCAGGGTCGAAGGCATCCCCGACCTGGCCGAAGGGGACGATGTTCATGCCCTCAAGGGTCTTCAGTAGTTCGTTCATGACCATCTCGATGCCCTTTTTGTAGGCTTCGTCGGTCGTTTCCGTGTTCAGTGCACGCAGCAGGTTGTCATAGATGGGCAGCAGCTTCTTTGCGGTATCCGCCACACCATCGTTGTAGATAGCATCCTTCTCGCGCTGTGTACGCTTGCGGAAATTGTCAAACTCAGCAGCCAAAAGCAGATATTGCTCATGCTTTGCTGCAAGCTCAGCTTCTTTTTTTGCCAGCTCGTCAGTCTGCTCGAGTGTTTCCTCAACGACTTCCTCGACGGGAGTCTCTTCCTTCTTTTTTGACAAGGCTTATTCCTCCTTCTTGCTGTCGGGCAGCTCGGCCTTTCCGAACATCTTGCCTAAGCCCTCGGCAAAGTAGCTCAATCTTGCGGTGATCTGCGCATAATCCATGCGCTGTGGGCCGACTACACCGATCATGCCTTGCATTCCGTCGCCGATGTCGAATCTTGTCATCACGACGGAGGTGTTTTTCAGCTCCTGCGCCACATTTTCGGGGCCGACCAGGATCTGGATCGGACTGTCTGCATCCAATTTTGCGGGCAGGTTGGAGATCATATCTTCATCCAGCACGCTCAGAATTTCCTGCGCCTTGCTCAGGTCCTGATATTCCGGCTGACCCAAAAGGCGGTTGTGACCGGTCACATAGACCTCGCCACGCTTGCAGCTTTCGAGCATATGCGTTGCAAAATCGACGATGATCGGAACAAGTCCGGACGCAGGGCCTGCGCTGCGCATCACGCGTTCGATGGTCTCGCCGGTGAATCCTTCGGAAGGAAGGTCGGTCAGACTTGCGTTCAGGACGGCTGACAGCAGCCGCAGATCGGAGTCCTGCACATTCAGGGGCAGTTTGATGAGTTTGTTTTTCACGGTCTCATCCGAGGCCATCACGACCAGGATGAAGCTTCCGGTATCGGCAGGAAGGATCTCGAAACGGCGAACCGTCACACTCTGTGTGTGGGCGGTCATCGTGTAGGCCGGCAGATTGGTCAGCTGCGAAACAAGCTTGCTGACCTGACTCATCGCACGGTCAAATTCCTGCATTCTCAGCTCCATGGCTTGATTGATCGACTGCGTTTCATCTACGCTCAGACGGTAGTCCTGCATCAAACGGTCAATATAGAAGCGATAGCCGGCAGGAGAGGGAATTCTTCCTGCAGAGGTGTGCGGCTGCTCCAAAAAACCGAGGTTTGTCAGCTCCGCCATCTCATTGCGGATGGTCGCTGAGGAGAAATCCATATCCGGAAGCTGCGCAATGGTTTTTGAGCCGACGGGCTCGGCAGTTCGGACATACAGATCCACGATCGCCTTGAGAATTTTTTGCTTTCGTTTGGACAATTCCACGATCTCTCCTCCTTTAGCACTCCGCATTCTTGAGTGCTAAGGCAATCATACACCTATTTTAGCACTTTGTCAAGTAGTCTGCTAAATCTTTTTGTGAATTATTTGTAACCGTTTTTGACAAAAAATATGTAGCGGGAAAAATTCTCTTTTCAATTACGGAATCATGTGCTACAATATATAATGATATATTATGACAAAAGCGAGGGTTCCCTATGACTGAAATGAATAAAATCCGCAATTTTTCCATTGTTGCCCATATCGACCACGGCAAATCCACGCTGGCTGACCGCCTGCTCGAGGAATGCAAGACGGTGGAAAAGCGTGACATGGAGCACCAGATTCTGGACTCCATGGAGCTTGAGCGCGAGCGTGGCATCACCATCAAGGCCACGGCGGTAAAGCTCAACTATACAGCCGATGACGGCGAGAATTATACCCTGAATTTGATCGACACCCCGGGCCATGTGGACTTTAACTACGAGGTCTCTCGTTCTCTGGCTGCTTGTGAGGGTGCGATTCTGGTCGTCGACGCCTCGCAGGGCATCGAGGCGCAGACCCTGGCCAATACCTATCTTGCTATCGATGCAGGACTGGAGGTTCTGCCTGTGGTCAACAAGATCGACCTTCCATCAGCGCGGCCTGAGGAGGTCAAGCATGAGATCGAGGATGTCATTGGCTTGCCGGCCATGGATGCACCTGAGATCTCGGCCAAAAACGGCATCAACATCCGCTCGGTGCTTGAGAATATCGTGCAAAATGTTCCTGCGCCCACGGGAGACCGCGAAGCGCCCCTGCAGGCGCTGATCTTCGACAGCCAGTATGACTCCTACCGCGGCGTTATCGTCTATCTGCGTGTCAAGAACGGTGTCATGCGCCCGGGCATGGAGGTCAGGATGATGGCAACGGGTGCGGTGTACAAAATCGTCGAGGTTGGCACCCTCCATCCGTCGGGCATGATCCCGACCGATGCACTTGGAGCAGGCGAGGTCGGCTATCTCACCGCTTCTATTAAAAATGTGGCCGATACCCGTGTGGGCGATACGGTTACCGAGGTCGCAAACCCCTGCACCGAGCCGCTTCCCGGCTACAAGACCGTCCAGCCGATGGTCTATTCCGGTGTCTATCCGGCCGACGGCAGCAAGTACGGCGATCTGCGCGATGCCCTTGAGAAGCTTAAGCTCAATGATGCATCCATGGACTACGCGCAGGAAAATTCCATCGCCCTCGGCTTCGGTTTCCGCTGTGGATTCTTAGGCCTTTTGCACATGGAAATTATCATGGAGCGCTTAGAGCGAGAGTACAATCTCGATCTCATCACAACCGCGCCCAATGTTGTTTACCGCATCACCAAGCTCACGGGCGAGGTCGTGGAGGTCTACACTCCACTCAACTACCCCGACCCGATGGAGATCCAGCTGTGTGAGGAGCCGTTTGTCAAGGCAAGCATTCTCACACCGCCGGAGTATGTCGGCAATATCATGGAGCTGTGCCAGCAGCGCAGAGGGGAATACCGCGACATGAATTATTTGGACGAGGGTCGTGTGGAGCTGCATTATTTCATGCCGCTCAACGAGATCATCTATGATTTCTTCGATGCGCTCAAGTCCAGAACCCGTGGCTATGCCTCGCTCGACTATGAGCTCGACGGCTACCGCCCGAGTCGTTTGGTCAAGCTCGACATCCTGCTCAACGGCGACATTGTTGACGCGCTGTCGTTCATCATCTTTGCGGACAATGCCTATGCCCGCGCAAGACGCATCTGCGAAAAGCTCAAGGAGAACATCCCGCGTCAGATGTTCGAGATCCCGGTACAGGCGGCCATCGGCGGAAAGATCATTGCCAGAGAGACGATCAAGGCCCTGCGTAAGGACGTCCTGGCCAAGTGCTACGGCGGCGACATCACCCGTAAGAAGAAGCTGCTGGAAAAGCAGAAGGAAGGAAAGAAGCGCATGAGAACCTTCGGCACGGTATCTGTCCCGAGTGAGGCCTTCATGGCGGTTCTCAAGATGGACGAATGAAGAAGGTGACGATTTATACGGATGGCGCCTGCTCGGGCAATCCTGGTCCGGGCGGTTGGGGCGCGATCCTGGAATGGAACGGAATTGAAAAGGAACTCTCCGGCGGTGAAAGGGAAACGACCAACAATCGCATGGAGCTAACGGGTGTGATTTCAGCGCTGTCAGCGCTCAGAGAGCCGTGCGAGGTCGAGCTTTACACGGATTCAAAATATGTCTGTGATGCGATCCTGCAGCGCTGGGTTTACGGATGGAAGGCGAAGGGCTGGATCAAGGCAGATAAAAAGCCTGCTCTCAATGTGGATCTGTGGGAACAACTGCTGCCTCTGCTGGAACGTCATTCGGTGACCTTCCGCTGGGTCAAAGGACATGCGTTCAATGAAAAAAACAACCGCTGCGATAAGCTGGCGGTTGCGCAGAGCAAGAAGTTTACGCTCTGATAGGAGAATCACTATGCGACATACCTATACGAGAGGCATAGCCCTGCTCCTGACTCTGGCCATGCTGATGAGCCTTCTGCCTGCGGTGTTTGCTGCGCAGGAGGAGCCGCCTGTCAAGGGCACTCAGACCAAGGCGATCGCTACGACGGAGCTGGAAAACGGCACGTGGAACATTGACCACAGCTACCGCCAGCTCCGTCCGCAGCTGACCAAGGGGGGGCTATTGGAAATCTACCGACGCGACCTCCTACAACAAGACCAACAAGTGCGAGCAACAGCAACCAGTTTTTTGCCACACCCCGATTTACCAAGAGCCAGCTGCCTGTCGGCTCCGTGATCGTTGTGGAGTAGGGATGGAAATACCGTCCCGAAGGCTGGGTGAAGGATGTGCAGCAGAGCTCCAGCCCTGCAGAAATTACGCAGAAGTTCATCCAGATCACAGATGAGTGGTGGGGCAGCTATACCTACCGTGCCTTCAATATCTCCAGAACCAGCACCACTTCTCTGGAGCATTATACCACGGCCGACATCCACAGTATCTTCCGTGTCTATGTTCCCAAGAAGACCTACAGTATTGCAGGCCTGGACGATGTGCAGACCAACGCACAGACCACCGTCCATCAGCTTCCGTCCAGAACCCCGGGCGAGAGCGGCGAATATGAAAAGACCATGTCCTATGTCATTCAGACCAGACAGGGAAAGGTCATCGTGATCGACGGCGGCTACCAGACCGGAAACTATGACGGAAAGTATCTGTTTGCCTATCTGCAGAGGATCACGGGCAAGGCCAAGCCTCATGTCGATGCGTGGTTCATGACCCATCCGCATGCAGACCATTTTGCCGCATTTTTGAGCGTCGCAAGCCTATATGCTTCGCAGATCACGGTCGATGCCGTTTACCACCGCTTCCCCACGGTGGCCGAGGGACAGAAATATCACTACAATGTGGATGCGACATCCTTCCAAAAGTACAACGACAAGCTGGCGACCCACACCGCAAAGCTGAAGAATGCCAAGGGCGAGTCCACGCCTCTGATCCAGGTCAACTCCCGCCCCTCCGGAAAATGTAACTCTATGTTCGACTTTGACGAGGTACATATTGATATTCTTCTGACCTGCGAGGATAACTATTGGGCCATCGACAATATTACCACGAAGTTCAGCGGCACCTTGGAGGAGAACGGCAAATCCTACACGAATAAGCCCTAAAGGAGATTGCCTCCACGAATATCAACGAATCCAGTCTGGTGTTCCGTGTGACGGTCGCAGGGAAAACGATCCTCTTCACGGGTGACGGCTCCATCGTCACGGAATATATGCTGAAGCGCTACCACAATGCCAACGCAAGCGACAGCAGCAAGTATTATAATCTTAAATCCGACATCGTCCAGGTCTCCCACCACGGCGTTCAGGCCATGGGCAGGGAAGTATATAACCTGATCAATCCCCATATCGCACTTTGGTGCTCGCCTTACCATGACTATGCCGCCAGACCCGGGGACAAGCACACGACCTATTATATCCGCAAGTGGTTCGAGGGCCCTCTGGCGACGACCAATTTCATTGCCTATGACGGCGTGGATGTGCTCAGCTTCCCTGTGCAGCGTGCTTCCGCTGCGGTTTCGATCCCGGCTGACATCAAGCCGTTGGTGTTTGAAGCGCAGTATTATGCGAATCGATATCCCGACCTGAAGGCGGCCTATGGCACGGATGAAACCAAGCTCTACAACCACTTCATCAACTACGGTATCGAGGAAGGACGCTGCGCAAGTCCTCTGTTCGATGTGAAGTTCTATATGAACCATAATTCGCAGAATTTCCAGGAGACCATGAAGGGCAATTATGACAAAGCCTTCAAGCACTTCCTATCCAACTGCAACACAACGACCCTGATGCGTCTTTCTCCCTTATTCGATGCGTCTGTGTATGCTGCAAGCCACAGCAATCTGACCACGGGGCTGGCACTTTTGAAGCACTTTGCCGCCAACGGCTACCTCAAGGGAGAGGTCGCAACCAAGCTCTATGCGTCCAAGGAAGGACACACCTATCATACCAAGTGCACCGTGACCCAGCCGAAGGCTCCGGAATGTGGTGTCAACGGAAATACCTTGGGTATCAAGTGTAGCGCCTGCAACACCACGCTTGTGGCCTCGCAGAGCGTTGCGGCACAGCCACACACCTATGTGGCATCGGAGAACCTGCCGCTGTGTACACCTGCTGAAATTCCCACCGGTGCATTCTTTGCCAACTTTACGGGAAAATCCAACCGCTATACGACCGATGCGCTCTATTCTGGCGTGAACTACGACAGCGCAAGCAACTGGAGCTACCTGAGCGCCCGTTACACCGCGCCTACTGTCAATTCTGCAGAGGGCACGCTCACGGCAGGCTTCGCCAATACAAACTACAATCATATCTGGATCCAGACGGGCCCTGATTACAGCTACGGCTTCAATATGAAGTACAAGCCTGGTGCCGATCATATCGTGCAGATGCGTGTTTAATTCAACAATCTGGTTGCGGACGATCTGACGGAGGAGCACCTGACCTACGCAACCACCGTGATCCCCGAGGCAGTCGATGGTTCCAAGGCAGAGGGCGGCCGTGGCACCTTGAACACCAGCGTCGTTCTGAAGGCAAGAGTCACACTGACCTTGTCCCACCTGAAGCCGGGTGCAAACCTTGCAAACATGAAGTTCATTGTCAAGGACGCACTTGATGGCACGGTCATCAAGGAACTGCCGGCTTACAACCTCAACCCCGTCATGGTTGCAGCAGACTTTGACGATGTCGGCGCAAAGCAGATGAGAAGACTCATCACCGTCACTCTGTACGACGGCGACACTGCCATCACGGACACTGTGACCTGGAGCGTTGAGAGCTATGTTGCAAAGACTCGTGCAACGAGCACCGATGCAGGCCAGATCGATCTGGTCAACGCAATGCTCACCTATGGTGATGCCGTTGCTGCCTACATGGCAACGCAATAAGAATAGCGAAAAACGGGATAGGCTTCGGCCTATCCCGTTGCGGTATTTTTGGGGAAATAAGTGTACATTTCTTCGAAAAGTACTTTTTTATTGACATCATAGCTGTTTTATATTATAATATTTATGTAAATAAAATTCGATATTAGGAGGTAAATTATGAAAAAACGATTGATTTCATGTGTTTTATGTTTGTGCATGTTAATTGGCGTTATGGGTTTGACACCCGTTGCACATGCAGAAACTACTTCCGGAGTCTGTGGTGATAATTTGACGTGGAGCTTTGATGACGAGACCGGTACACTCACGATTTCCGGCAGTGGCCCCATGACAAACTATTCCAACTCTACGGCACCGTGGCATACCTATCAAAGTGCGATTACTTCAGCAGAAATTGGTGATTTTGTCACAACCATCGGACGTTATGCATTTGACAATTGCTGGAATCTAACAAGCGTGACGATTGGTAACAGCGTCACAAGCCTTGGCGATTGCGCCTTCTTTAATTGCAAAAAATTAGACAGTGTGACAATCCCTGACAGCGTTACAAGCATTGGCGCTGATGCCTTTGGCTGGTGCGGTAGTCTTATGAGCGTGACGATTGGCGATAATGTTACATACCTTGGTGACCATGCCTTTGAATGGTGTACGAGTCTTACAAGTGCAAAGATCGGAAATGGCCTTGGACGAATTGGTGATTCTGCCTTTATTTGGTGTACTAATCTTGAAAATGTGACGATTGGGAACAGCGTCACGAACATTGGCGCTGCTGCTTTCTTGAATTGTGATAGCCTTACAAGTGTTACGATCCCCGGCAGCGTCCACACCGTTGGGAGCCGTGCTTTAGCCGACTGTGACAAGTTGACAGAGATTGTAGTAGATGCTACGAACGAATACTATAGCAGTGACAAATACGGCGTGTTATTCAATAATGACAAAACTGTTTTGGTTCAGTGCCCCGGAGGCTTTACAGGTGCATATAACATTCCCAACAGTGTCGTAAGTATTGACAATTATGCATTTGAAGAATGCCGGGGACTTACCAGAGTGACGATTCCTGACAGCGTTACAAGCATTGGTACAGATGCCTTTTCCTGGTGCGAGGCTTTGAAAGATGTGACGATTGGAAACAGTGTCACAAGCATTAGTAATTATGCATTCTACGGGTGCAGCGGATTGACGACCCTCACGATTCCGGACAGCGTTACAGTCATTGGCAAGTATGCCTTCTATAATTGTTACAAAATGGCATGCATAACGCTCCCTGAAAGCTTGACAGTAATTAGCGATGCAGCTTTTATGGGTTGCAATGGACTGGGACATATTTTGTATAAGGGAACTGCACAACAGTGGGGTACAATCTCCATCAGCAGTACATACAACGATGTGTTGGCAAACACCATGGTTCACTATGATGCAGAAGGCGATGAAGTCTGTTGGAAGACCGCTGAAAATGGCATGTGCTTGTATTGTGAGCTTTGTGATGATGCACTTACTGAGGTTGAGGCACCTTTTGAGGTCTATGTTGAGGCACTCAAACCCGTCATGAGTATCGTTGTCGGCGCTGAAATGAGCGTTGCATTCACGGTTCCAAATACTGCCATCGCAAAATATGAAAGCTTCTTTCTGGTAGTTGAGAAGGAGGTTTATGGAAATTCCAAGGTCGTTATCTTCGGCTATGGCGAAGATCAGATTCCACTCGATCCGAAACCCAATGCAGCAAATCCGTTCCTGCACAACGCAAGCTTCACTGGCTTGACCGCGAAGGAAATGGGCGATGAGATTCGTGCAACGTTGTATGCAGTTGACGCAGAAGGCATTGTTTATTATGGCCCGACGCAGACCGACTCCGTCAAGGATTACCTGATGAGAGGCCTGGATCTGGCAACCAGCACCGATGCGAAGAAGACCATGTATGTCGATATGCTCCGCTACGGTGCAGTGGCTCAGACCTACTTTGGCTACGACACCGAGAACCTGGTTGACGCTGACCTGACCGAAGCGCACATGGCATATGCTACCAGTGAAATTCCCGAGGCAATAGATAAATCTAAGTCCGTAGGCAACATCAGAGTTCTGAATACGAGTGTTGTTTTGAAGGCAAGAGTTACTTTGACGCTATCGACCGTATTCCCGAACGCTGATATTACGAATATGAAGTTCGTCGTGAGGGATGCAAAGACCGGTGCTGTGCTCAAGGAGCTGGCTGCTACCAGAACGAATCCTGTCTTAGTCTCTGCAGACTTTGACGATGTCGGCGCAAAGCAGATGAGAAGACTCATCACCGTCACTCTGTACGATGGCGACACTGCCATGACCGATACCGTGACCTGGAGCGTTGAGAGCTATGTTGCAAAGACTCGTGCAACGAGCACCGACGCAGGCCAGATTGACCTCGTCAACGCAATGCTTACCTACGGTGATGCTGTTGCTGCCTACATGGCAACGCAATAAGAATGGCGAAAAACGGGATAGGCTTCGGCCTATCCCGTTCAGTCTGTCGAAAAACTTGTTTTTCGACAGACTGTCAGAGTTCAAGAAGCCGGAAAGACGAGCAAACCGAGCGCGTCGGCGTACGATGGTACGGTAGAGCTCGGTTTGCGATGTAAGTCAAAATGCCTTGCGCAGCAAGCATTTGAAGTGTTTTACCTGTGCACAGGGAAGAAAGCTGAAAGCTGTGGATGTAAAGAAAAGAAGATCCGAAAACGGTTTTGAGCAGGAAGTAACCATATACGAATGCGAAAACTGTGCAGGATGCCCGGTTAAAGAAAAG